>NZ_CP031834.1:324375-648750 GCF_003590645.1 Mesorhizobium sp. DCY119
AAGCGGCTCCGCCTCGCGCGCAACGAGGTCGTTCAGCGTGAGATAGTCGACCACCTGGCTGTAGGCCGAAACACCCAGCGTGGCCGGCACAAGAACCAAAAGCATCCACAGAGCCCGGCGACGCCACTTCCGCTCCGCCCCATCATACTCGGGCTCGTCAACGGCGGTATCTGAAACGGTCATCAGCCCCTTCCTCAGATTGGCTGATCGAGATCAAGGATGTCGACGACGCCCTGCGGCACGCCGTCAGGTCCGAGCTGCAGCCGGTCCAGCGCGATGTTCGCCTGCGAGTCGAGGGCGGAGAAGACGGCATGCTGAAACACCAGCGTCGCATTTCCAATCTCGCCCGGCGGCAGCTCGAACAGGAACAGGCCGCGTTGCGGAAGACCGGGGGCGACGGAGATCGGCGGCAGGTCGGAGCGGGAAGAGAACCGTTCCGTCTGATGATACTTCAATCCAGTCGGCCCCAGCCAGGTGGCTGCGCCAACCCCGGTCGTCCTGTCGCGGGCGGCAACATCCGCAGCCACCACCGCCCACAGCCCGCCGGTGGTCAAGGTTCTCTGCTTGCCGAATTCGATTGCTTTCAGCTCGCGTGCAAAAACGACCTTGCCGATCTGCACATCAAAGAGACGCGTTTCAACCTTGTCCGCCATCGAGCCATGGACAGGTATCGGCGCGATGAGATCCTTGTAACGCGGCTTTGACGACTGCATGCCATAGCAGAGGATCGCCGCCGCACCGAGTGCAGCAATGTTGAAGACCCAGCGCATCATGACTGGCCCTCCGCGGCTTTCGCCTCGACCGGCATTTCAACGCGGCCCAGCTCCCGCTCGTTGAACCAGCCCGGCGTGCCGTAGAGATTGTCCTGCGGCTTGTAGGTCTTGGTGTTCACGACGAGAGGAAGCTCATCCGGCAAGGCAACCGCCTTGGGGAAGGTCCAGACATAGGCCATGCGTTCCATCATGCCGGGATGGAGCGCCGGCGTCATGCTGCCGTCGCGGGTCAGGATGACGGCCGGCTGCTCGCTCTGCCCGCCAAGTGGCGGCGCAAGCTGGAACAGCGTGAAATAGTCCTTCATCGATTCGACGGTGCGGTTGGTCATCTCGACCTCGAGCACCAGCGCCTGCTGATCCTGCTTGACCGGCAGGTCGTAAACCCGGTCGGTGCCGACATAGGCCCGCAATGGCCGCACGAGCCACTGGCCCGTCTCGATCTGGCTGTCGCGCGCCAGCACCGGTGTTTCCGGCTGCGGCAGCGCGCCGAAGGCGCCGAGCAGGCCCGCTACCGTAACCGCCGCCAGGGTTCCCGCACCGACGGTGAACCACGTTTTCACTTTGCCGCGTATCGCGCCGAACATGGGTTCCGTTCCCCTATTTCGAATCGATAAGCGCCCCACCGGCTATAACTTAAGAGCTAAATCCTTTGGATGGAACCGCCAGCGCGAGCACAACCGCCGCGATTGGAGCGGAACGCGGTGAATCAGGCCACCGAACGCATGCATTCTGGGCGAATTCGCTCAGCGGAAGCAGCATTGAATGCAAGCTTTGCAGCCATGTCGATCACTACGCCGGGGACGAGATCGACCTGAATGCCCTCGCTTTCGACCCGGTCGATCGCAGCATCCGCGTGTCTATCGTGCGTCGGGTCACCTGCGATGAGCCAGACGACATGCTTGCCGGATCTGGCGAGCGCGATCATCTGTTCGCATATGCTCTGACGTTCACTGCCCTCGACGCGGATACGCTGCGCTTCGCGGCGGGCAAGCTCCAGCGCTTCACCTGTCACGACATCGTCGAACAGGATGATGTCAGCCGCCTGCAGGACGCGGACGGCCTTGATCGTCAGCAGCTCCGCCTCGCCCGGCCCGGCGCCGACCAGCGTGATCCGGCCAACCATCTGATCAGGATTTGCGGCGATGCTGTTTGCCTCGCGAAAGAGGCCGCTCGCCTCGCGCTGCGTGAACGGCCTGTCGAAAGCACGCCGGACAAAGCGCTCCCAGAAGTCGCGGCGCGGTGTACCGGCGACCAGCCGCGCGTTGATGGAAGCGCGCATCGTCTGCGCCCAATGCGCCCATGCCGAAAGCGAGGCCGGCAGCAGCGTCTCGATCCGGCGACGAATGGCCTGGGCGAGAATGGGTGCAGCACCTGCCGTCGAGATGCCGATAACGACGGGCGAACGATTGACGATCGAGCCGAACTGGAACTGACAGAACTCAGGCTTGTCTATGACATTGACCGGGACGCCGGCCGCGATTGCCGCCGCATGAAACGCCTTTGCCTCATCTTCGCAGGCAGCATCGGCCACAGCGATCGCCATATCTTCGAGAACCTCTGCGCTCCAGCCCTCGTCGTGGTGGACGAAGCTTCCGTTCTCGATAAGTGGAACGAAATCGGCGCACAACTCGCTCGCTGGCGCAAAGACATGCACTTGCGCACCGGCAGCCGCCAGAAGCTCGGCCTTCCAAAGTGCCGCCTCCGAGCCGCCGGCGACCAGGACGCGCTTGTCCTCGAGGCTGAAAAACACCGGCAGGACGGACAGCCTGCCCATGCGCGCCGGAGCGCGTTCATTCTGCCGCTTGAAGACGCCGTGCATCGATGATCCCCTTGATTTCGGCGCGGCAGGAGCCGCAATTCGTGCCGGCCTG
Source organism: Mesorhizobium sp. DCY119 (assembly GCF_003590645.1). Taxonomy (NCBI): domain Bacteria; kingdom Pseudomonadati; phylum Pseudomonadota; class Alphaproteobacteria; order Hyphomicrobiales; family Phyllobacteriaceae; genus Mesorhizobium; species Mesorhizobium sp. DCY119. The sequence goes on from NZ_CP031834.1 coordinate 327,020, forward strand.
GAGGGCGGCACCGATGGCCTCGACGCTGGCGCAGCCGCCCTGCACTGCCTGCGCGATCTGGTTGGCGCCGACACTGAAGCATGAGCAGACTATGGCGCCGCGATCGGCCTGGTTGCCGCCCGGCCGTCCCGCGACCACCACCAGGCGCATGCGGCGGTCGGCATGGGTCATGCTCAGCTGCTCCACCGCCCAGCCGCGCGACACGGCCACCGGCTCGCGGGCGAGATAGAGTGCGCGGGCGAGCCGTTCACCGACGAAGCGGGCAAAGCGGTGCTGGCCGTTTGCGGTGTCATGGTAGGCGAGCGTCTCGCCCTGTTCCCCATGGCCGAAAAGCTTGGCGGCAAAAGCCGTCCAGTCCCGGCTCGCGCTCAAAGCCAGTTCGACCCGCCAGCCGCCATTGCTGCGGCCGATGCTCCAATAGTCGGCGTCGATGGCTGTGGGCCGTTCCGCCAGCACGGCAAAGCCGAAGGCATGGGCGGCGAAGCGTTCCATGCGTGCCGGGACATTCTTGGATGCCGGCTGGCCGGACACCGGATCGGTGACGGGTGAGACCAGCGCATCGACGCGCGCTTTCGAGGCGAACTGATCGGTCCAGTGCATCGGCACGAAAATTGAGCCTGGCCGTTGGCGCGGCGTTACCAATGCGCGCAGCAGCACTTCGCCATGCACCGTCGAGACACGAACGATGTCGGCGTCGGAGATGCCGTACTGGCGGGCATCCGATGGATGGATTTCGGCAAACGGCTCGGCCAGATGCTGTGACAGGCGCTGGCTTTTGCCGGTGCGGGTCATGGTGTGCCAATGGTCACGCACGCGGCCGGTGTTGAGGGTGAGCGGGTAAGCGTTGTCAGCCCGCTTTAGGGGCGCGGGCATGACCGGCACGAACCACGCCTTGCGGTCAGGCGTGAAGAAGTTGCCATGGGCGAAGAAACGGGTTTCCTTCCCACCAGAGTAATCAGGTGCTGGCCACTGAAACGGCGTGAGCGCCTCATAATTTTCGTCGTCGACCCCCGCATAAGCGCCGATATCGAAATCGCGCGCGCCATTATTCTCGAAAGCCGACAGAGTGGCATGTTCGGCGAAGATTTCCGCCGGCGCGTCATAAGAAAACGCCTCGGCAAAGCCCATGCGCTTGGCCACCTCCACCATCGCCCACCAGTCCGGCCGCGCCTCGCCGGGTGGTGGCAGAAAGGCGCGCTGGCGCGAGATGCGGCGCTCCGAATTGGTGACCGTGCCGTCCTTCTCGCCCCAGCCCGTGGCCGGCAGTTTCACATGGGCGTGGCGGATGGTGTCGGTATTCGCTGCAATGTCGGAGACGACGACGAAGGGACAGGCGCGCAGCGCGGCTTCCACGGCGTCGGCGTCGGGCATGGAATCGGCCGGGTTGGTGGCCATGATCCACAGCGCCTTGATGCGGCCGTCTGCAACGGCGCGAAACATTTCGACCGCTTTCAGGCCCGGCTTCTCGGCGATTGCCGGTGCGCGCCAGAAACGCTGCACGCGGTCGCGGTGCTGCGGGTTCTCGATCTCCATATGGGCGGCCAGCATGTTGGCGAGCCCGCCAACCTCGCGCCCGCCCATGGCATTGGGCTGGCCGGTGACCGAGAACGGCCCCATGCCCGGCCTGCCGATGCGGCCCGTCGCCAGATGGCAGTTGATGATGGCGTTGACCTTGTCGGTGCCGGAGGCTGACTGGTTGACGCCCTGGCTGTAGACGGTGACCGCGCGCTGCGTTTGCGCAAACAGGGAATAGAACCGCGCAAGCATTTCTTCCTGGATGCCAGTGCGATCGGAGACGGCGGCGAGATCGAGCGCCCCAGCCGCAGAAAGCGCGTCGTCAAAACCATTCGTGTGCCGGCTAATATAATCTCGATCCAGATGCCCGTTATCGGCCAGATAGGTGAGCAGGCCGGTGAAGAGCGCAGTATCGCCGTCCGGGGCGATGGCGAGATGCAGGTCGGCGATGTCGGCGGTCATGGTGCGGCGCGGGTCGATCACCACGATCTTCATGCCGGGCCGCTTTTCCCTGGCTGCGACGATGCGCTGATAGAGCACTGGGTGGCACCAGGCGAGGTTGGAGCCGACTAGCACGATCAGGTCGGCAAGCTCCAGATCCTCATAGGTGCCGGGCACGGTGTCCGAGCCGAAGGCGCGACGATGGCCGGCGACGGACGAGGCCATGCAAAGCCGCGAATTGGTGTCGATATTGGCCGAGCCGACAAAGCCCTTCATCAGCTTGTTAGCGACGTAATAATCCTCGGTCAGCAACTGTCCCGAGACGTAGAACGCCACCGAATCCGGCCCGTGTTCGGCGATTGCCTGTGAGAATTTCGTGGCGACGAGATCGAGCGCCTCATCCCAGCCGGCGCGGTGGCCCTGGATTTCGGGATAGAGCAGGCGATCGTCGAGGTCGATGGTCTCGGCCAGCGCCGAGCCCTTGGAGCAGAGTCGTCCGAAATTGGCCGGATGGTTGGGGTCGCCGCGAACGGTTATCTTCCCGTTCGCGGCGACCTCGGCCAGCACGCCGCAACCCACCCCGCAATAGGGGCAGGTGGTCCTCACCTCGCGCGCTTCCTCCGTTTTCATGCCTCACGCCGCCCGATCGGCCAGCGCTTCCAGCGCGATGAACAGCCGTTCGCCGTCGACCCGCACCGGAATGGTTTTCACCGCGCCTTCATCCGCACCGAGCGCCTTGCCGGTTTCGAGCGAAATCACCCAGTTGTGCAGCGGGCAGGTAACTGCCGCGCCATGGACTATACCCTGGCTGAGCGGGCCGCCCTTGTGCGGGCAATGGTCCTCGATGGCGAAGACCTGATCGTCAGCCGTGCGAAACACCGCGATCTTGCCTTGCGGCGTCGCCACGCAGCGCGCACCGCGCCGGGGGATGTCGGCGATGGCGCCGATGGGGATCCAATTCATTGGGACAATCTCCTTGAAATGAATCGTGCGGTGGCTTTACCCCCACCCCTAGCCCCTCCCCACAAGGGGGAGGGGGATTCGAAAACGCTGCTGCCAAGTCCCCCTCCCCCTTGTGGGGAGGGGTTGGGGGTGGGGGTCTCTTTCACTCCGCGGCCTCCGCAAAACCCACCGAAGCCATCGGCCGGAACTCGTGCTTGTCCTTGCCAGAGACGCGTTCCGACCATGGGTCTACCTGGGCGAATTTCTGGGAGAAGACGAAGCGCTCGTAGTAAGCGCGGCGCTTTTCGCCGTCGTCCATGATCTGGCGGCGGATTTCGTCGAGGCCGACGCGCTTGGCCCATTTGTAGATGCGCTCGAGATAGCGCGCCTGCTCGCGGTACATCTGCGTCAGCGCCACGATGTGTTCCAGCGCCTCGTCCTCGGTCTTGACCTGCCCCAGAACCTCGGTGCCCTTGATGTCGAGGCCGGCAGCGCCGGCGAAATGGATTTCGAAGCCGGAATCCACGCAGATGACGCCGACATCCTTGCAGGTCGCCTCGGCGCAGTTTCGCGGACAGCCGGAAACCGCCATCTTCAGCTTGGCCGGCGTCCACGAGCCCCACATGAATTTCTCGATGCGGATGCCGAGGCCCGTCGAATCCTGCGTGCCGAAGCGGCACCAGTCGGAGCCGACGCAGGTCTTCACCGTGCGCAGGCCCTTGGCGTAGGCATGGCCGGAGACGAAGCCCGCCTGCCCCAGATCGGCCCAGACGGCGGGCAGGTCCTCCTTGCGGATGCCGAGCATGTCGATGCGCTGGCCGCCAGTGACCTTGACCATCGGGATGTCAAACTTGTCGACCACATCGGCGATGGCGCGCAGCTCGTGGGAGTTGGTGACGCCGCCCCACATGCGCGGCACCACCGAATAGGTGCCGTCCTTCTGGATGTTGGCGTGGACGCGCTCGTTGATGAAGCGCGACTGATAGTCGTCGGCATATTCGTCCGGCCAGTCGGCGACGAGATAGTAATTCAGCGCCGGGCGGCACTTGGCGCAGCCGCAGGAGGTCTGCCATTCCAGCTCCTGCATCACCGCCGGAATGGTCTTCAGGCCCTTCGCCTTGATCAGCCTGCGCACCTCGTCATGGCCGAGTGCGGTGCAGGAACACATGGGCTGCACGGCGGCGGGGTTGTATGTGTCGCCCAGCGTCAGCACCATCAGCTTCTCGACCAGCCCGGTGCAGGAACCGCAGGAGGCGGAAGCCTTGGTGTGGGCGCGCACATCGTCGAGAGAGGTCAGCCCTTTGGCCATGATCGTGCCGGTGATCTTGCCCTTGCAGACGCCGTTGCAGCCGCAGATTTCCGCATCATCCGGCAAGGCTGCAACGGCCGCCATAGGGTCCAGCGGCGACCCTCCCTGATAGGCCTGGCCGAAGATGAGCGTTTCGCGCATCTCCGAGATGTCGGTGCCCTTCTTCTTCAGGTCGTTGAACCAGGCACCATCGGCCGTCTCGCCATAGAGCACGGTGCCGATGATGCGGTTGTCCTTCAGCACGAGGCGCTTGTAGACGCCGGCAGAGGCATCGCGCAGCACGATCTCCTGCCGGTCGTCGCCATCGGCGAAATCGCCAAGCGAGAACAGGTCGATGCCGGTGACTTTCAGCTTGGTCGGCGTGTCGGAATGGACGAAGCCGGCGCCCTCCTCGCCGGCGAGCCGAGACGCTGTCACGCGCGCCATCTCATAGAGCGGCGCGACGAGGCCATAGACCTGCCCGCCGACCTCGGCGCATTCACCAAGCGCATAGATATCGGGATCGGAGGTCTGCATACCAGCATCGACGACGATGCCGCGATTGACCGCCAGCCCGGCATCCTTGGCCAGAGCCGCATTGGGCCTTATGCCGACAGCCATCACCACCAGCGTGGCCGGAACGATGGTGCCGTCGGCCAGTTCGACGCCTTCGACCTTGCCGTTGCCAACGATCGCCTTGGTGTTGGCCTTGGTCATCACCTTGATGCCGCGCTCCTCCACCGCCTTCTGCAAGAGGTAGCCGGCGGCCGGGTCGAGCTGGCGTTCCATCAGCGTCGGCATGACATGCAGCACGGTGACGTCCATGCCCTGCATGCTCAGCCCCGCCGCCGCTTCCAGCCCGAGCAGGCCGCCGCCGATCACCACCGCCTTCGCTCGCGATTGCGCGGCGAGCAGCATGGCCTGCACGTCGTCAAGGTCGCGGTAGGACAGAACGCCCGGCAGATCGTGGCCGGGAACAGGAATGATGAAGGGCACCGAGCCGGTGGCGATGACCAGCCGGTCGTAGCTTTCGGTGACGCCGTGATCCGAGGTCACGGTTTTCGCCGCGCGATCGATGGCGACGATCTTGTGGCCCTTGTAAAGCGTCACGCCATTGGCGACGTACCAGCCATCGCCGTGGATGACGATTTCCTCGAAGGTCTTCTCGCCCGACAGAACGGGCGAAAGCATGATGCGGTCGTAATTGACGCGCGGCTCGGCGTTGAAGATCGTGACGTCGAAGCGGCCCGGCGCCTTCTCGAAAAGATGCTCCAGCATCCTGCCCGGCGCCATGCCGTTGCCAATGATGACGAGTTTCTCGGTCATGGTGCTACTCCGCCGCTTCCACGAAGCGGTGACGCTCGTAGAGGAATTTCAGCACCGCCTCGCGGCAACGCAGATAGGTTCGATCGGAAGCGAGCTCGACGCGCTTGCGCGGCCGGTCGAGCGGCACGTCGAGCACCTCGCCAATGCGGGCCGCGGGACCATTGGTCATCATGACGATGCGGTCGGAGAGCAGCACGGCCTCGTCGACATCATGGGTGATCATGATCATGGTGTTGCCGAGCCTTGCATGGATATCCATCACCGCATCCTGCAGATGCGCCCGGGTCAGCGCGTCGAGCGCACCGAAAGGTTCGTCCAGCAGCAGGATCTTCGGCTCCATGGCCAGCGCACGGGCAATGCCGACGCGCTGCTTCATGCCGCCGGAAATCTCGGCCGGACGCTTGTCCGAGGCGTGCGCCATCTGGACGAGGTCGAGATTGCGCATGATCCAGTCGTGCCGCTCGGCCCTGGTCCTGGTCGAACCGAACACCTTGGCAACCGCGAGATTGACGTTTTCATAGACGGTGAGCCAGGGCAGCAGGCTGTGGTTCTGGAACACCACGGCGCGCTCCGGGCCGGGGCTGTCGACCTCCTTGTCTTCAAGCAGAACCGCGCCGGCGGAAACCTTGGTCAGGCCGGCGATGAGGTTGAGCAGCGTGGACTTGCCGCAGCCGGAATGGCCGATGATCGACACGAACTCGCCCTGGTCAATACCGAGCGTGATGCCCTTCAGCACTTCGGTGCGGGTACCGCCGCGGGTGAAGGACTTGTCGATGTGATCGAGCTTCAGATAGGGCTTCATGATGTTTCCTCAGCTCGCGGACGTGCCGCGTGTGACGAAGGCGCCGACCGCCGCAACCAGCCGGTCGAGCATGAAGCCGACCACGCCGATATAGACGAGCGCAACGATGATGTCGGGCAGGCGCGAGGAGTTCCACGCATCCCAGATGAAGAAGCCGATGCCGACGCCGCCGGTCAGCATTTCTGCCGCCACGATCGCCAGCCAGGACAGGCCGATGCCGATCCTCAAGCCGGTGAAGATGTAGGGAGCGGCGGCCGGCACCATGATCTTGAAGAAGAATTCGACCGGGTTGAGCCGCAGGATCTGCGCGACGTTGCGGTAGTCCTGCGGGATGTTCCGGACGCCGACCGCCGTGTTGATGATCACCGGCCAGATGGCGGTGATGAAGATGACGAAAAGGGCTGCAGGATTGGAATCGCGGAAGGCTGCGAGCGCAAGCGGCAGCCAGGCAAGCGGCGGCACCGTGCGCAATATCTGGAACACCGGGTCCAGCCCGCGCATGGCCCAGACCGACTGGCCGATCAAGGCACCGATGGCTACGCCGACAACAGCCGCGAGCCCGAAACCAACCGCCACCCGCTGCAGCGAGGCAAGGATGCGCCACCCGAGACCGACATCCTGCGGGCCGAAGTTGAAGAAAGGATGGACGATCAGGTCATAGGCCTCGCTCCAGACCTGTGTGGGCGGCGGCAGGCTGGCGCCGGGCGACGAGCAGGCCGCCTCCCAGACCAGCAGGATGACGAGAACGACGACGGCCGGCGGCAGAACCGCGGATGCGACGCGACGGGCGAGTGCGACCACATCGAGGCGCGACGATGGTTTTGCCGGCAAAGCGACGACTTCGGACGGCCGGGACGGCGCGGCCATTTCGGCGGCATGCTCCTTGAGAGCGTGTACGGTCATACGGAAAACTCCAGGGATCGTTGCGGCGCGGCGGGCAGCCGCGCCGGCGGGATCAGGACGCGACCTTGATCGAGAGCGATTCGAGATAGGCGGACAGGTTCTCGGGATCGAAGACCTTGCCGTCGAAGAAGGTTTCCGGCCCACGCGACGCCGAGGCCGGAACATCGGCTTCGGCGACGCCGAGTTCCTTGGCGGCCTCTCGCCACAGATCCTCGCGATTGACCTGCCCGACCAGCGCCTTGATGTCTGTGTCAGGCGCGAACTTGCCCCAGCGGATGTTCTCGGCGAGGAACCAGCTTTCGTGGCTGCGGAACGGGTAGGAGACGCCGCCCTTCCAGAACTTCATGTACAGATCGGTGCCGGTGGCGACGCGGCCATTGCCATAATTAATATCGCCCTTGAGGCGGCCGATGATGTCGGCGGGCGGCACGTTGAACCATTGCCGCTTGCCGAGGATGGCGCTCATCTCCTCCTTGTTTTCCATGGCATCGCACCATTGCTGGGCTTCCATGACGGCCATCAGCATGGCCTTCACCGCATTCGGGTTCTTCTCGATGAAATCGGCGCGCAGGCCGAAGGTCTTTTCGGGATGGCCCTTCCACAGCTCGCCCGTCGTGGCGGCGGTGAAGCCGATGCCCTGATGCACGAGCTGCTCGTTCCACGGCTCGCCAACGCAGAAGGCATCCATGTTGCCGACCTTCATGTTGGCGACCATCTGCGGCGGCGGCACGACGATGGTGGAAACATCCTTGTCAGGGTCGATGCCGCCGGCGGCGAGCCAGTAGCGGATCCAGAGATCGTGAGTGCCACCCGGAAAGGTCATGGCGACCTTGACGTCCTTGCCCTCGGCCTTCTTTTTCGCGAATGCTTCCCTCAGTTTCGAGGAGTCCAGCGTCACGCCGGTTTCGGCATATTCCTGCGCGACCGAGATGCCCTGGCAGTCGTAATTAAGCCGTGCCACGATCGCCATCGGCAGCGGCTGGTTGTTCTGCGTCACCTTGCCGGTGTGCATGAGGTAGGGCATCGGCGTCAGGATGTGCGCGCCGTCAATGCCGTTGGCTTCGCCGCCGAGAACGAGATTGTCACGCGTTGCACCCCATGACGCCTGTTTCAGCACCTCGACATCGGGCATGCCGTGCTTTTCGAAGAAGCCCTTTTCCTTGGCGACGACCAGCGGCGCGGCATCCGTCAGCGCGATGAAGCCGAGCTTGGCGCCGGTCACTTCCGGGGCGGAGGTCGCGGCATAGGCGCCCGACGGGAAAAGCTTGCGCGCCGCCACGAACATGGCCGCCGTGGTTGCGCTGCTGACGAGGAAGTCGCGGCGCGTCAGCGCCTTCAGGGGTGATCCAGTCTCGATCCGTTTCGTCATCGGTGTCTCCGGCTGGGCGCAGGGAGGGTCGCGCCATCGATTGCGTGTTCGGTTCGGTCAAAAACAAAAAAGCTGCCGGCCAGGTCGTCGCGTCCGTACATCCGGGATCGCGTCTTCCTGATCGGCAGCTTTGCCTGTGGCGCCCGTCATTGGACGCCTGTTCCGTGACCCGAGGGCCTGTCGTTAGTGAAGCAGGAACCGTGCCAGTTTTGAGAACGGGCTAATTCATCAATGGAATCAATGAAATTTCTTCAGCGCGTCAATGAGGCGGCAAATTGCGCCGTTCACGCATTAGCCACGTCGAATGTGCATTCGCACAAAAATTGTGCAATGCATCATCGTGCGCAATAAATGCTCAAGCGTGCGCGACCGTAAATTTCTGCGTCGCCAGATAGTCGTCGATGCGATCGGGATCGAAGATGCCGCCATCGAAGAAGCCATCCGGGCCAAGGATGAGACTGGCGCCGGCCGAGCCAACCGGCGTGGCAGTCGTCAGCGCACCCTCGACCTTGGCATTCGCCCCCGGCAATGCGACGCCGAGCGGCTTGAGGGCCGCGCGGTAGAGATCGGGGCGATAGCAATTGCGGGCGATCTCGGCATTTTCGGGCGTATGGGCGATATCGCCCCAGCGCACCATCTGCGTGTAGAACCACAGCGCGTGGCTTTTCCACGGAAAGCTTGCCGCCTTGTCGAAGGGCAGAAAAAAGTCGTCGACAGCCAGTTCAGCACCGCCGCCCAGCGCGAGGCGTCCGGTCAGGACCGGCATCTGCAGTTCCGGCGAGAGGCCGAGGAATGCCGGCTGCGCCATCAGGGCGGCCAGTTCGCCGCGATTTGCCGGATCCTGGCACCAGCGCGCCGCGTGATGCAAGGCGCGCAACAGGGCCGCAAGCGCCTCCGGATGCTTTTCGGCCCAGGCCTTGCGCACGCCCAGAACCTTTTCCGGGCTGTTGCGCCAGATTCTGGCCTTGACGGTGGCGATATGGCCGGTGCCGGCGACAACCGAGGCGCTGTTCCAGGGTTCGCCGACGCAATAGCCGTCGATGCGGCCGGCGGCGAGCGCATCGGCCATGAAGGGCGGCGGCACGATGACGATTTCGATATCCCGTGAAGGATCGATGCCGCAGGCGGCGAGCCAGTAGCGCAGCTCGTAATTGTGCCCCGAATGGGGATGCACGACCGCAAAGCGTAAGGGATCGCGTCCAGCCTGCGCCCGCTCGCGGATCAGCGCGCCCAATGCCTTGCCGGTTCGCGCCGGGTCGAGATCGGGCAGAGCGCCGTGTATGGCCATGCCGGCCCACACTTCATTCGAAACCGTCACGCAATTGCCGCCCAACCCAAGCGCGAAGGGCACGATGGTGTCGGAGGCCAGCGGCGACAAGCCCAGATTGCAGGCGACCGGCATCGGCCCCAGCATATGCGCGAGGTCGAAATGGCCGATCGCGATGCGGTCGCGGATATTGGCCCATGAGGTTTCGCGGTTCAGCGTCAGGTCGACGCCTTCGCGCGCCGCGAAGCCTATCTCCTTGGCGGTGACGAGCACGGCGCTGTCGAAGAGCGGCATGAAGCCGGCGTTGATCTGGTGTTCGAAACCCATCTTCAACTCTCCCCCGGACCCAAGAGGTCGGCAGCGGTGACAAGGCTTTGGGCGATGTCGCTGATCTTGCGGTTCTGGTTCATGGCGGTCTTGCGCAGCAGCGTGTAGGCCGCGTCTTCCGACAGGCCGCGCGACTTCATGAGAATGCCCTTGGCCCGGTCGATCACCTTGCGGTTCTCGAGTTCGTTGCGCGCTTCCTCCAGCTCGCGCGCCATGCGCGAAAAGGCGTTGAAGCGGCTGATCGCCATGTCGAGGATCGGCTTCACCCGCTCCTGCCGCAACCCGTCGACGACATAGGCAGATACGCCGGCATCAACCGCGGCCTCGATCGAAGCCTGGTCGGAGCGATCGACGAACATGGCGATGGGCCGCTTCACCACGCGCGAAAGCTGGAACATGTTTTCCAGCATGTCGCGGTTGGGGTTTTCGAGATCGATGACGATGACGTCCGGCTCGATCTCGGCGATCCGCCGCGCAATTCCCGTCACGTCATGGACGACCGTCACCTGCTCATGCCCGGCCTCCCGCAGTCCCGCCTCGATGATGGAAGCGCGGATACGGTTTTCGTCGATCACAAGGACGGCGAGGGGTTTTCGAACCATGCCGCATTTTGCTCAGATGCCGCGATTGTGCAATGCGGCATCATCAACGGACGTGCGCCGTCCGTCGCGGAGCCTTTCGTTCCAATGATGCGCGCCATACCCAACTCATTCAACGATATTTAACAGGCTTGCGGTATCCGTTCAGCAGGGTGGTGTGCGAGGGGCGATGATTTCCGAAAATGTTCTAGACGCGGCATTGCGAGATCTGTTCGATCTGTCTCCGGTGCCATTCTCGATTTCCACGACCGACCACGATTCTCGCTACATCAAAGTGAATCCGGCCTATCTCCATCTTATAGGGCGCACCTGGGGCGAGATCGACGGTAAGCCCCTCGGGGCCGATCTGCCCTATTCGATCGACGATCCGGGGCGCCTCGCGCGGATGAACCTGCTTGAAACACAGGGCTTCTACAAACTCGCCGAAGTGGAAATGCAGCACATCAGCGGGCGCATCATACCGACGCTCATAACCGCGCAGCGACGGCGAATTGCCGGCGAAAGCTTCGATATCGAGATCATGCTCGACAACTCGGAGCGGAAAGCGTTCGAGCAGGCAATTTTGCATGCCGCTCAAGTTGATGCGATGACGGGAATTCAGAACCGGTCGTCCTTCGAAACGCATCTACGCGGAGCCTTGGCCGAGCTATCGTCGGAATCCCGGCTGTTCCTGGCTTACATCGACCTCAACCGCTTCAAGCGCGTCAATGACAATTTCGGGCATTCAGTGGGCGATCAGCTGCTTCGGTCTATCGCCAAGCAGCTGGTCGAATGGGGGGACACGCGAGATTTCATCGCCCGCCTCGGTGGCGACGAGTTCGGCATCGTGTCCGTGTACCAAGCGGATGACGCTTTCTCGCTTTCCCGCTTCTTCGATCTGGCAAAAATGATCGCAGAACTCACCGTGATCGATGAAAACCTGATCCAGGTCGGCGCAGCGATAGGGCTGGCCGAAGCATCGGCTGGCGTGTCGTTCGACGCACTTCTAGACCGGGCTGACAGGCTGATGTACGCGGCGAAATCCAGCGGCAATCTCATCGATGTGCGATCAGAATTGATGGGTCATCATCTGATGGGCGCCCATGAAAAGATCGTGCATCGCCACAAGAGAGCCGCGAGGCTCTGAAATGCGTTCAGACTGCGCCCGCCGGATGATCAGGACGGCGCGGTACGTGTTCGGCTAATGGCAGCGCCCCGTTGCTTGACGGGTTTGGTTCATCTGAACCTGTAGCTCCTGCCTCGCCAGAGCTCAACACTTTGAATTTATTGGCGCACCCGACAGGATTCGAACCTGTGACCTCTGCCTTCGGAGGGCAGCGCTCTATCCAGCTGAGCTACGGGTGCCTGGCTGAAACGACGACCGTCGTCCCAGAAATTCCCGGCCAGGCAACGCCCGGCTGACCGCTTCATAGCCGAAGCGCTGGCAGGCTTCAACGGGCAAATGAAACTGCGCGCCTTCCGATTGCAGAAGTCACAGCTTCGATGTTGTCGGGCGATACGCGCTGGTCTTTGCAGTTCGCATGCCGCCGGATTGTGCTGCTCGCCTTTTGATGGATGGGTGCAACACGCATGGGAGGGTATTCAGCGCCCGCCGCTTCGGCTATTCGCATTGACACAGAGATTGACGTGCAGCGGGAGGCTGAATGAGGGCGCTGATCGCGAAGTTTGCGGCGGAGGTCGTTCTCCTGTTTGCCCGTGCGGTCACCGCGGTCAGGGCGACCTGGCATGAAAGCGGGTTGCCGCGTCGCCGCTCCGTCTATTTCGCCAACCATTCCAGCCATGGCGATTTCGTCCTGATCTGGACCGTGCTGCCGCCGCGCCTGCGCCGGCGGGTGCGGCCGGTTGCCGGGGCCGATTACTGGCTCAAGTCGAAGCTCACCAGCTTCATCGGCCGCGACGTCTTCAACGCCGTGCTGATCCAGCGCGACCGCGAGCTGCGCGAGGCCGACCCGGTCGAGACCATGGCGCAGGCCCTGGATGAGGGTTCGTCGCTGATCTTCTTTCCCGAAGGCACGCGCAACCAGACGGATGCGCAGCTGCTGCCCTTCAAGAGCGGCCTGTTTCATCTGGCAACGGCACGGCCCGATGTCGACCTGGTGCCGGTCTGGATCGCCAATCTCAACCGGGTGATGCCGAAGGGCGAATTCGTGCCCATACCGCTGATATGCACCGTGACATTCGGCGCGCCGATGCACCTGGCGAGCGGCGAGGCGAAGGAAGCATTTATCGAGCGGGCGCATGCGGCGCTGCTTGCGCTCTCCCCGAAACAGGCAGGCGGCAGCGAATGAGCGCGACCCAATACGACATGTTCCTTCTGGTCCTCGGCATATTCGGGGTCCTGCTCGTCGCGTCGCTCGTCGGCTACGTCCTGCAACGGCGGCTGTCGCCGGATGGATCGAATGCGGCCATCGAAAACCTCAATTCCCGCATCAATGCGTGGTGGGTCATGGCGATCCTGATCGCCATCGCTTTCGTTGCCGGACGCATCGGCGTGCTCATCCTGTTTGCGTTCTGCTCGTTTGCGGCGCTGCGCGAATTCGTGACCCTGACCAACACGCGGCGCGCCGACCACTGGGCACTGGCCACCGCCTTTTTCGTCGTCCTGCCGGTGCAGTATTTTCTGCTGTGGACCGAGGATTACGGCATCTTCTCCATATTCATCCCCGTCTATGCCTTCCTCCTGATGCCCATCATCGCCGTCATGCGTGGTGACACCCAGCATTTCCTCATCCGCATCTCGGAGGTGCAATGGGCGTTGATGATCTGCGTCTTCTGCGCCTCGCATGTGCCGGCGCTGCTGACCTTGCATATCCCCGGCTATGAAGGCCGCAACGTGCTGCTGATCGCCTTCCTCGTCATCGTCGTGCAGCTCAGCGACGTCCTGCAATATGTCTGGGGCAAGCTGTTCGGGCGCACCAAGATCGCGCCCAACCTCTCGCCGTCGAAGACCGTCGAGGGCTTCGTCGGCGGCGTTGCCAGCGCGACGCTGATCGGCGCCGGCCTGTGGTGGATAACGCCGTTCACGCCCATTCAGGCCGGCGTGATGGCGCTGGTCATCACCCTGATGGGTTTCTTCGGCGGGCTGGTCATGTCGGCGATCAAACGGGATCGCGGCGTCAAGGACTGGGGAAATCTGATCGAGGGCCATGGCGGCCTCATCGACCGGCTGGATTCGGTCGTCTTTTCCGCCCCGATCTTCTTCCATCTCACCCGCTACTGGTGGGCGGCGTGATGATGGCGCGGCTGCGCGCGCTTGCCGGCAGCGGTGTGGTTCACGTCATCTTCGCCTTCGTGGCGATGGGCGGCTGGGCCCTCTTCGCCAATCGCGCCCACCCCATGCCGCGCCCGCTTTTCGCCGGCGTCGTGCAGGGCACGCTTTCGGCCATCCTGACGCTCTGCCTCAAATCGATCATCGATGCGCTCTCGCGGCGATTCAGTGGCTCCACGGGCCTTTGGGCGCCGCCGCTCATCGCCTGTCTCGCCTCGACCGGCATTCTCGTCACCATCCACGCCTTGAGCGGCACGCCCGAAATCCTGCGCACCATCGCCGTGCCGCTGATCGTCTCCACGACCTATGCGGCGACCTACAATTATTCGATCTTCCGGCAGAGAGGAGATAACCTTGGACAAGGGTGACCGCAGGCCGCTGGCGAGCCGCAACACGCGCTGGGCGCAGACGATCGCCAAGCGCATGGCAGCACTTTCGATCACCCCCAATGCCATTTCGCAGGCAAGCATCGTCGCTGCTGCGGTGGCTGGCCTGGCGTTCTGGATTGCCGGGGAAACCAGCGGCACCGCTCGCAGCCTGCTGCTGGTCGCGGCGGCGCTGTTTTGCCAGCTTCGCCTGCTGTGCAATCTTTTCGACGGAATGGTCGCCGTGGAAGGCGGCAAGGCCGCGGCGGACGGGCCGTTCTGGAACGAGTTTCCCGACAGGATTGCTGACATATTCATCCTGGCCGGGGTCGGATACGGCATCGGCGCACCGAGCCTCGGCTGGGCGGCAGCGGCCTTTGCGGTGCTGACTGCCTATGTGCGCGAACTTGGCCGCGCCAATGGCACACCGAGCGATTTTTCAGGGCCGATGGCCAAGCAGCACCGCATGGCCGTCATCACCGCCGCAGCCCTGTTTTCCGCCGTGGAATTCCTCTGGCACGGCCGGAACGAGGTGTTGACGCTCGCCCTCTCGATCGTGGCGATCGGCGCTGCCCTGACCGCGCTTCGCCGGGCCCGACGGCAGGTGCGATGGCTGAAGGAACGCAAGGCGTGGCAATCGACGCCTTGACGTTGCCTTGCGCTATTGCGTTGCGACGCCCAGGCTTGCCTGCGGCAGGTAGCGGTCGATCAGCTGCTCGACCTCGGCATTGCGGCTGCGCGCCGTGTCGCCGCCCATCACGACGACCACCAGCTTGCGGCCACCGGAATTCACCGAGGTCACGATGTTGAAGCCGGAAGCGCGGATATAGCCGGTCTTGATGCCGTCGACGCCGCTGACCCGGCCGAGCAGGTCGTTATGGCCGCGGATGGTCTTGCCGTTGTAGGCAAAAGAGGTAGCGGAGAAATAGCCATAATGCTGCGGGAAGCGCTTGCGCAGGGCGATGCCGAGCAGCGCCATGTCGCGCGCCGTGCTGCGCTGCGCCTCGTCGGGCAGGCCCGATGCGTTGTTGAAGAAGGTGCCGCGCATGCCAAGCTGGCGCGCCTTGGCGGTCATCATCGAGGCGAAACGCTCTTCCGTGCCGCCGAGCGCTTCGGCGACCGCTACGGCCACATCGTTGGCCGATTTGGTGCAAAGCGCGCTGATCGCCGATTCCACATCGATCGACTGCCCCGGCTTCAGGCCGATCTTCGACGGCGGGCGCGACGCGGCATAGGCCGACACCGGTATCTGCGATGATTTCGACAGCTTGCCGCTCTCCAGCGCCTCGAACAGCATATAGAGCGTCATCATCTTGGTGAGCGAGGCCGGATAGCGGGCGGCCTCCGAATTCTGCTCGTAGAGAACCTTGCCGGTGCTGCCGTCGACGACGATCGCCGCATGCTTTGGCGAAAGGTTCTGCTGCGGCGTCTGGACCGTATTCAGCGTGCCGGTGGTCGAACAGCCGGCGAGCAGGCCCAGTGCGAGGAAAAGGACTGCCACCATGCGCAGAGGCGATGAAAGATGATGAGATGCGATCGGCAAGAAGGCTACCTGATTGAACGCGAGGACGACTGAGACGACGAACCCCTCGCGTTACAGCCTTGCCCAAATTATCGCAATCAAGGTTTCCGGTCCATTAACCGCGGGCGGACCTGTCGCCGCAGGCATATTGCATCACGCGAAGGTTTGAAATTTTGCCGATAACGCAGCAGAATAGGACCTTCCAGGCGAATGGAGGCAAGATGTCCGAAATAGCGACGATAGCCGCCACGATCTTCAAGCGCGCGGCCAAGGGCAAACGGTTCGTCGTGGCCATCGCCGGTGCGCCGGGCGCAGGCAAATCGACGATCTCGGAACAGTTGCGCGATCTTCTGCCCGAGGGATCGGCGGTCGTGGTGCCGATGGACGGCTTCCACTATGACGATGTCGTTCTGCACCAGCGCGGGTTGCGGGCGCGCAAGGGCGCGCCGGAAACCTTCGACTATGCCGGTTTCGAGGTGCTGCTGCGCCGCATCCATGCGGCCGAACCGGACATCGCCATTCCCGTCTTCGACCGCAGCATGGAGCTTTCGCGCGCCGCCGCGTCCATCATCGGCACGGACGTCAAGTTCGTGCTGGTGGAAGGCAATTATCTTCTGCTCGATGAAGCGCCGTGGAGCGGCCTTGCCCCGCTTTTCGATTTCGGAATCTTCATCGACGTGGCGCGCGAGGAGCTGGAGCGCCGCCTGCTGCAGCGCTGGCATGAGCACGGCAAATCCGACGAAGACGCCCGGGCGTGGGTTGCCTCCAACGACATGCCGAATGTCGATCGCGTGCTGAAAAGCCGCCGCAGCGCCGATCTGGTGATCTAGAGAAAACTGCCTACTGGAACAAAAGCCGGCTTCGTTCATTCTGCGTTCGCGGCAACCGTGCCGTGTGAGAGGACTGGAATGATGGCGACCAAGAAGGCATCTCCAAAGACCGGCAAGCAAGCAGCGGCCAAGACGGGCGCGGCGGCAGCCCTTGCCGAACGCACGAAGGACACCAAGAAGTCGGCCAAGGCGCCTGCTGCGAAAGCCGCAGCCAAGGCTCCCGCAGCGCCAAAGGCGGCGGCGAAGAAGCCTGCAGCCGCCAAGGCGGCACCTGCCAAGGCTGCAACTGCCAAGACCACAGGCAGCAAGGCTGCCAAGGCAGTGACGGCAACCAAGGCGGCGGCCAAGAAAGCGACCGCCAAGGCCAGCAAGGCAGCAAGCGTCAAGGCACCGGCGGCGGTAAAGGCTGCTCCAGCCAAAGCGGCTGCGAAAACGAAGGCAGCGGCTACTAAATCCGCAAGCGCAAAGACCGCTGCGGCGAAAGCTGCACCGGCCAAGGCACCGGCGGCTGCGAAAGCCAAGGCCTCCACTGCAAAGGCGAAGTCGACCGTTGCGAAGGCCAAGGCGGGTGCCGAATCCATCGGCACGAAAGTGCTGCGCGGGGTCAAGGACACGGCAACAGTCGCCGTCGGGCTTGCAACCGTCGTGGCTGGCAAGGTTGCCGGAAAGACGAAGGCAAAAGCCAGGTAGCTTTCCGCTTCGCGTCGGAACCGGCCGGCACCGACGCTTCAATCGATTTCACGAGCGGCTTTCGAAAGAAAAGCCGCAGCAGTTGTTTTGTTGCCTAGCCCCTGGCGGGTATTTCAAGACCTGCCTTCACCGCAGGACGCGCGAGGCCGCGCTCCAGCCAGGCCGCGACATTCGCAAAGTCGTCGAAGCCGACGAGTTCGCGCGCTTCATAGAAGCCTATCAGGTTGCGCACCCAGCCAAGCATCGAGATATCGGCGATGGTGTAATCGTTGCCCATGACCCATTTGCGGCCGACCAGGCGCCTGTCGAGCACACCGAGCAGGCGCTTGGATTCGTCGCGGTAGCGCTCCAGCGGGCGCTTGTCCTCGATCGCCCGGCCGGCGAATTTGTGGAAGAAGCCGAGCTGGCCGAACATCGGCCCGATGCCCGCCATCTGGAAAAACACCCACTCGATCGTCTCGTAGCGCCCGGCCGCATCGGCGGGGATCAGCTTGCCGGTCTTTTCGGCGAGATAGAGCAGGATCGCGCCGGATTCGAACAGGCCGATCGGCTTCCCGTCCGGGCCGTTCGGATCGATGATCGCCGGGATCTTGCCGTTCGGATTGAGCGACAGGAATTCAGGCGTCCAGCTCTCGTCCTTGCCGATGTTGATGGCGTGGGGTTCGTAGGGAAGCCCCAGCTCCTCGAGCGCGATGGAAACCTTCACGCCGTTCGGCGTCGGGAAGGAATAAAGCTGGATGCGGTCCGGGTGCTTGGCCGGCCAGCGGGCGGTGATCGGGAAAGCGGAAAGATCGGTCATGGGAGATCCTTGGGAGGGTGGCTTAGGAGACGGAGTTTGGCAAATAGGCCTTCGCGATCACTTCATCAATGAGACTGTGAGGTTGATTTCGGGGCCGCAAGCCTTCACGCGGCCTTGAACGCCAGAACAGCATTGGTGCCGCCAAAGGCAAATCCGTTGCTGATTGCCGCGCGCACTTCGCGTTCCTTCGCTACATTGGGCGTCACGTCGAGATCGCAGGCTGCATCCTTCTCGCGATAGTTGGCGGTCGGCGGCACGATGCCTTCGCGAATGGCCATGACGCAGGCGATCATTTCAAGCCCGCCCGAGGCGCCCATGCAATGGGCGTGCATGGATTTGGTCGACGACACCGAAAGCCGGTCGGCATGCGCACCGAATACCCGGCGGATGGCGGTCGTTTCGATCTCGTCATTGGCCTTGGTGCCGGTGCCATGGGCGTTGACGTAGTCGACATCCTCAGGCTTCAGGCCGGCATCGGCAAGGCAGGCCCGCATCGCTGCGGCCGGCCCTTCGACGGTCGGTGCCACGATATCGCTCGCGTCGCCGGACATGCCGGCACCGGCAAGCTCGGCCAGAATGGTCGCGCCGCGTGCGACGGCATGGTCGTAGGTCTCCAGAACGGCCATGCCGGCGCCTTCGCCGATCACCAGCCCGTCGCGGTCGGCCGAGAACGGCCGGCAGGTTTCGCGGGCCAGCGCGCGCAGCGCCTCCCAACCCTTCAGGACGCCATAGACGAGCGGAGCATCGGTGCCACCGGCAATCATGACATCGGCTCGGCCGAGCCGAAGCTGGTCGGCAGCGAGCGCCAGGGCATGATTGGAGGAGGCACAGGCGGAGGTGACGCCGAATACCGGGCCGCGCAGGCCGTAGGACATGCTGACCTGGCCGGCCGGCGCACCCGGCATGACGCGCGGGACGGTAAACACGCTGGCGCGCGGTCGACCCTCGATGAACAGGCCGCGATAATTGTCCTCCGCAGTCTCGGCGCCGAAAATGCCGGTGCCGATCGTCGCGCCGATACGCGCGGTGTTGCTTTCGTCGACGCTCAGTCCCGCCTGGCGGATGGCTTCGCCAGCGGCAATCACCGCCAGCAGGCTGAAGCGGTCCATCGTCACGAGGCGCTTCTTGTCGAGCCCGTGATCGGGCAGTTCCTTGATCTCGGCCCCGATACGTACCTTCAGCTCGTGAAGCGGCGCCGTGGTGATCTCGCCGATGCCCGAGCGGCCGGCCCGCATCGCGCCCCATATTGCCGGCACGCTGGTGCCAAGCGCGCAGAGCCCGCCCATGCCGGTGATGACGATACGTGGGCGCGCCATGTCAGGCTTTTTTTGCGATCAGTTCGCGCACGGCCTCGACCATGTCGCCGACATTCTTGAGATTGCTCCAGGCTTCCACCGTGTTCATCTCGATGTCGATGCCATAGGCTTCCTCAAGATCGAAGATGATTTCCGTCAGTTCGAGCGAATGGATGCCCAGCGCGGTGAGTTCGGTCTGGGGCGTTACTTCGCCACCGTCCGGCTCCGCATGAACCTTGATCTTGTCGATAATGTCCTGGGCCAGCTGATCCGCCAACACGCCTCTCCCCAATTCCCGACGTTTGCCCAAGTCAAAACGCCTATTTATATCGTTGCGCTTCGAAACGAGCGACTGCAAAGCATCTGCAAGTGCCAAAACAGGCAAAAACGGCAAGAAGCTGCTTCTCTCTATAGAAAGCGAAAGCCCATCAGGCAACAAGTCATATCTCGACAAACCCATTGCGACCGTTAGGCTGTACTGCGAAAGAGCAACCTCATGTCATCACAAACGATAGAAACCGTCGATCGTTCCCTTCAGCGCGTCTCAGCCAGCGCGCGATTGTCGGCCAGTTTTATCGACGGGCGCACGCGCCTGGCCCGGCTCTATCAGGACGGAGCCGCCAAGATACGCATGCCGCAGACAGACGGCGGCCCTCTGGAAGCGATCCTGATCAACACGGCCGGCGGACTGACCGGCGGCGACCGGATCGGCTGGGAGATCGCCATCGGCGCGGGTGCCAGCGCCACCATCACCACGCAGGCCTGCGAGAAGGTCTACAAGGCCAATTCCGGCCGTGCCGAAGCCTCGGTGCAACTCTCGGTCGCCACTGGCGGCAGAATCGCCTGGCTGCCGCAGGAAACGATCGTCTTCGAACGTGCGGCCTTCATGCGCAGGCTCGACGTCGAGCTTGCCCACGACGCCGAGGCGTTGATCGTCGAAGCGACGATCTTCGGGCGGCTGGCCATGGGCGAAAGCGCTGTAAACGGCAGTTTTCATGACCGCTGGCGCATCAGAAGCGGCGGACGAATGGTCCATGCCGAGGATTTTTCGATGGGCCCGAAAATCGCCGGCACGCTGGCGCGTTCGGCGGTGACGGGCGGGGACATCGCTGTCGCCACCGTGCTGTTCATCACGCCGGAACCGGAACGGCTCGTGGATGCCGCCCGCGCCATCATCGGCGATCAGGGTGGCGTCAGCGCATGGCGGGTCGGCAGAACTGGCAAGCTTCTTGCGAGGCTCCACGCTGGAGACGGCTACAGCCTGCGCAAGCGGCTGGTGCCGCTCATCGAATTGCTCAACGGGCAGGCAGGCTTGCCAAAAGTTTGGTCACTTTAGGGAATTTCGAAACAGCATGAACCTGACGCCACGCGAAAAAGACAAGCTGCTGATCGCCATGGCGGCGATCGTGGCCCGCAAGAGACTGGAACGCGGCGTCAAGCTCAACCATCCCGAAGCCATCGCCCTGATCACCGATTTCGTCGTCGAAGGCGCGCGCGACGGGCGCTCCGTTGCCGAGCTGATGGAGGCCGGCGCCCATGTCATAAGCCGGGCGCAGGTCATGGAAGGTATTGCCGAGATGATCCACGACGTGCAGGTCGAGGCAACCTTTCCCGACGGCACCAAGCTGGTGACCGTGCACGAACCGATACGCTGAAACCACGGCAGGGAGGCCGCCATGCTGGAACTTCGCCCCAATTGCGAATGCTGCGACAGGGACCTGCCGCCGGAGAGCGGCAAGGCCATGATCTGCACCTTCGAATGCACCTTCTGCGCCGATTGCGCGCAAAACGTACTCGGCGGAACCTGTCCGAACTGCGGCGGCAATTTTTCGCAGCGCCCTATCCGCCCCGCCGCGATGCTGAAAAAGTATCCGGCTTCGGCCAAACGCGTGCTGAAAGCCGAAGGCTGTTTGCCGGCGCAAGGTTGCTTGAGACTTTACCGACAACATCAGGAACAGAAAAAAATGCTCAGGAAAATTTCCCTCGCCGCGCTGGCATTGGCCGTAAGTGCCGCCCCGGCCTTTGCACATCTCAACCCGGCAGAGCATGGCTCCTTCATGGCGGGCGTTTCGCATCCGCTGTTTGGCGTCGACCATATCCTAGCGATGGTTGCGGTCGGTCTCTGGGCGGCGCAGCTCGGCACGCGCAAGGGCTTTGAAAGCTCGCTCTGGCTGGTTCCCGCAGCCTTCGTCGGCACGATGACGCTCGGGTTTGCGGCGGCAATTAGCGGCGCACCCCTCCCCTTCGTCGAACCGGTGATCCTGGCATCGGTCGTGGTTATCGGCCTGCTCGCGGCGATGTCGCTGAACGTGCCGACCTGGGCCGGCATGGTCATGGTCGGCTTCTTTGCCTTCTTCCACGGCCACGCCCATGGCGGCGAACTCGGTTCGGCGGGCGCCGCTTCCTTCGGCATCGGCTTTGCGCTCTCGACGGCACTGCTGCACGCGGCAGGCATAGCCATCGGCCTCGGATTTGGCCGTCTGCTCGGTGGTGAAACCGGCCGCGTTGTCACCCGTCTGGCCGGGGCTGCCACCGCACTTGGCGGCGTGTGGCTGGCGGTTGCCGGCTAGGGGGAAAGTCCATGATACCCGGCGAGATTATCACGGCCGAAGGCGATATCGAGCTGAACAAGGGCCTGCCGACGGTGACGCTGAAAGTGGCGAACACCGGCGACCGCCCGATCCAGGTCGGCAGCCACTATCATTTCTTCGAAACCAACGAAGGGCTGCGTTTCGAGCGTGAAAAGGCGCGCGGCATGCGGCTCGACATCGCCGCCGGCACCGCCGTGCGCTTCGAGCCTGGCCAGGAACGCGACGTCACGCTGATCCCGCTCGGCGGCAAGCGCGAAGTTTACGGATTTCGGCAGAAGATCATGGGGGCGCTCTGACATGCAGCGCGCCGCCGCCTCTAGCCTTGATGGAAGAGGATCCCGGCCCTCAGCGGCTCGGTTTGGCGGCTGCGTAGATGATCACGCTCTTGCCGCCGTCGAACTCGACCGCGACCACGTCGCGCATCAAGACAGCGCGCGAATCGATGGCGTGGAACAGCATGGCGTTGCCTTCCAGTTCCTTGCGCAGGTCGACGACTTCCTTCTCATGCTCCTTGAGCTTGGCGTCGACTTCCGGCGGCAGGCCGTTTTCGGCAGCGTCCGGCAGGAAGACGATGTCGACCTTGTCGAGACTGGAGGTCTTGCGCACTTCGCTGGTGGTGGCGAGCGTGTTCTCGATGGCCGCGATGATCCGCTCAGGCTGCGCTTCGGCGCTGGCCTGCTCTTCCTGGACGTCGGAACCGATGATCGTGTCGATAGCCTTCTGGCTTTCGAGCCCCTGCGCCATCAGCGCCATGTTGGGCGCGCAGGCGGCAAGAAAAAATGCGAAGACCGCGATAACATGCATCCATTTCGCGTCGCGGGTCATCGTAAGCGTCATTCGGTGCTCCTTGAATTCCATTTCGAGCCCGATCCTCCACGGGCCCTGCCGTCCAAACGGCTAGTCTACGGCAGCGGTTCCGTGAATGCGACGGTTTGTTGCGCTTCGTTCTTTTCAGGCATCCCCGGTCGCCGCGGATCGCGCAATCATAAGCCTGTTTGCGGCAACACCGAGGTGCCCCCCGCCGCAATATGTGGCGGGCATGCCCGCCGGCAGAAGACGTCAGCTCGCCTTTTTGGTGATCAGCGTCAGCGCGCCGTCCTTGGCCATGCTGGCGGCAATCACCTGAGCCGAGGTAAGCCCCTTGGCCTCCAGCGCCGACTTGATCTGCGGCGTGGCGTCGATCGAACTGCGCAACTGCTTGAGATCGTCGTCGCTGCGCTGCGACACGACATTGTTGACCTGCGTCTGGGTTTCCTTCGGCAGTTCGTTGATGTCGACGACGGTGACGCTCTGGATCGTCGGAGCAGCCGACTGGCCTTCGGGTGCGGCCGGCGCTGCGGGAGCCGCAGCCGGCGGCTGGGCAGGCTGCTGCTGCGCGCTCGCAGCGGTGGCGACCATCATCGCAGCACTCGCCGCAAGAATCATTATTTTCCGCATGGATTTCCCTTTCCATCGTTTTGCAAAACGTCATCTCACGATGACTCGGCCACCTCACCTGCCGAATGGGCCCAGAACCTGCCGCTTATCGGGTCATTGCGAGGCGATATGGTGGCAGGAATGTGGACCCCGCCCTTCGCCAGCTCTCTCGCCTGCAGGAATTTCCAATGACAAAAATCTCCCGCGCCGCCTATGCCCGCATGTTCGGCCCGACTGTCGGCGACAAGGTGCGGCTTGCCGACACCGAGCTTTTCATCGAGGTCGAGAAGGACCTCACCACC
The DNA here is from genome assembly GCF_003590645.1 of Mesorhizobium sp. DCY119. NCBI lineage: Bacteria > Pseudomonadati > Pseudomonadota > Alphaproteobacteria > Hyphomicrobiales > Phyllobacteriaceae > Mesorhizobium > Mesorhizobium sp. DCY119. Next base: position 350,877 of record NZ_CP031834.1, read on the forward strand.
TATGGCGAGGAAGTGAAATTCGGCGGCGGCAAGGTCATTCGCGACGGCATGGGCCAGAGCCAGGTTTCACGCGCGCAGGGCGCCGTCGACACCGTCATCACCAATGCGCTGGTGGTCGACCACACCGGCATCTTCAAGGCCGATATCGGCCTGAAGAGCGGGCGCATCGCGGCAATCGGCAAGGCCGGCAACCCGGACACGCAGGCCGGCGTCACCATCATCATCGGGCCCGGCACGGAAATCATAGCCGGCGAAGGAAAGATCCTCACCGCCGGCGGCATGGACGCGCATATCCACTTCATCTGCCCGCAGCAGATCGAGGAAGCGCTGATGAGCGGCATCACCACCATGCTCGGCGGCGGCACCGGCCCGGCGCACGGCACACTGGCGACGACCTGCACGCCCGGCCCGTGGCACCTCGCCCGCATGATCCAGTCCTTCGACGCCTTCCCGATGAATATCGGCCTGTCGGCCAAGGGCAATGCCTCGCTGCCGGCGGCGATCGAGGAAATGGTGCTGGGCGGCGCCTGCTCGCTGAAGCTTCACGAGGACTGGGGCACGACACCTGCCGCGATCGACTGCTGCCTGTCCGTTGCCGACGAGTATGACGTGCAGGTGATGATCCATACCGACACGCTTAACGAGAGCGGCTTCGTCGAGGACACGGTCGGCGCCTTCAAGGGCCGCACCATCCACGCCTTCCACACCGAGGGCGCCGGTGGTGGCCATGCACCCGACATCATAAAAGTCTGCGGCCTGCCCAACGTCATCCCGTCATCGACCAATCCGACACGGCCCTACACGGTCAACACGATTGCCGAGCATCTCGACATGCTGATGGTTTGCCACCATCTGTCGCCGTCGATCCCGGAAGACATCGCCTTCGCAGAAAGCCGCATCCGCAAGGAGACGATCGCGGCGGAAGACATTTTGCATGACATCGGCGCCTTCTCGATCATCTCGTCCGACAGCCAGGCGATGGGCCGTGTCGGCGAGGTGGCGATCCGCACATGGCAGACTGCCGACAAGATGAAGCGCCAGCGCGGCAGCCTGCCCCAGGAAACCGGCGACAACGACAATTTCCGGGTGCGCCGCTACATCGCCAAATACACGATCAACCCGGCCATCGCGCATGGCCTGTCGAAGGAAGTCGGCTCGATCGAGGTCGGCAAGCGTGCCGATCTGGTACTGTGGAACCCGGCCTTTTTCGGCATCAAGCCCGACATGGTGCTGATCGGCGGCATGATCGCAGCCGCCCCCATGGGCGACCCCAACGCCTCGATCCCGACGCCGCAGCCGGTGCACTATCGCCCGATGTTCGGCGCTTACGGCAAGGCGATGACGAATTCCTCCGTCACCTTCGTTTCCAAGGTATCACTGGATGCCGGGCTTCGCGAAAAGCTCGGCGTCGACAAGCAGATGATCGCGGTGGAAAATACGCGTGGCGGCATCGGCAAGCATTCCATGGTGCTGAACGACGCAACCCCGCATGTCGAAGTCGACCCCGAAACCTACGAAGTGCGCGCCGACGGTGAATTGCTGACCTGCCAGCCGGCGACGGTGCTGCCGATGGCGCAGAGGTATTTCCTGTTTTAAAGGTAGCTCCGGAAACGAACTTTCGGAGACATCATGAAGCTTGAAATGGTCCAGGTGGACGCCTTCACCGACACGGTGTTTTCCGGCAATTCGGCTGCCGTCGTGTTTCTCGACGACTGGTTGCCCGATGCGGTGCTGCAAGGGATCGCGCTGGAAAACAATTTGGCCGAAACGGCATTCCTGAAGCCGCGGGACGACCAGTGGGATATCCGCTGGTTCACGCCGACCGACGAAGTGCCCTTTTGCGGCCATGCCACACTCGCCTCGGCCTGCGCCCTGCACCGGCGCAAGGGCATCGAGCGGCCGATGCGGTTTTCGACGCGCCAAGTCGGTGACATCGTGGTGACGCCCAAAGGCGGCGGCTATCGCATGGACATTCCGCGCTTCGACCCGGATTTCGACATTCCGGCGGATGCCCTCGTCAACAGCCTGCGCAGCGATACCTGGGTAAAGACCTTCCGCAATCAGGAAAACTTCTTCGCCGAACTGAAGTCGGAGGCGGATGTGCTCACCTACCAGCCCGACCTGCCGGTGATCGCCAAACTCGGCTCCTTCGGCTTCTGCGTGACCGCGCGTGGCACGGCGAGCGACTTCGTCTCGCGCTATTTCGCACCGGGCGCCGGCATTCCCGAAGACCCGGTGACCGGCTCGACCCATGCGACGCTCGCGCCCTATTGGGCGGAAAAACTCGGCAAGACGCACCTCACCGCAAGGCAGCTTTCCGCACGCGGCGGAGTTCTTGCCTGCGAGGTCGCACCGGGGCGCGTCTATCTGACGGGCGATGCCGTGATCTTCATGGACGCGCAGATCTACATTTCCCAGGCCTGATTCAGCCCGGCAAAACATCTCGGGATGCCCGCTTTGCAGGCAGCTGCACGGCTGGCGGGCAGTGCCGATTTTCTGCCTGTGGACCGCGACGGCTTGCCACGCGGTCAAGGCTGGACAGGTCTCGATCAATCGGTATTTTGTGCACCGCACAATGGCCTTTGAGTCCCCTTTTCCTCCCAAAAGGCGCGGGCTCGCTATCAACAAGGAGCACAGTCATGATCGGGAAGAAAGTTCCTTCCGTCACCTTCCGCACCCGCGTCCGCGACGAGTCAATCGGCGGCCCGAACCCGTTCCGCTGGGAAGACAAGGCCTCGTCCGACTATTTCGACGGCAAGCGCGTCGTTCTCTTCTCGCTGCCGGGCGCCTTCACGCCGACCTGCTCGACCTACCAGCTTCCCGACTTCGAGAAGCTGCATGGCGAATTCCAGGCGCAGGGCATCGACGCGATCTACTGCATCTCGGTCAACGACGCCTTCGTCATGAACGCCTGGGGCAAGTCGCAGAACCTCGAAAACGTCAAGCTCATCCCGGACGGCTCGGGCGAATTCACCCGCAAGATGGGCATGCTGGTTGCCAAGGACAATCTCGGCTTCGGCATGCGCTCCTGGCGTTATGCCGCCGTCATCAACAACGGCCGCATCGAAAAGTGGTTCGAGGAAGAAGGCTTCTCCGACAACTGCGCCACCGATCCTTATGGCCTGTCCTCGCCGCAGAACATTCTCGAGGCGCTCAAGGCCGACGACGTCGCCGAAGCCGCCTGAGCCTGACGGCAGCGAATATGATCAGCCCCCGGCAGCGTCCGCGCGCCGGGGCTTTTTGTTGCCGGTAGCAAAGCGCATGGTCTGCGATTGTCCAGCCGCGTGCGAAAACTGTTGGCTGGAGACTCATTTCATCGCAAGATGTGCGCCATGAACAAGATTTTCAGAAAGTCGCAATTGACGCCCTACGAGGCGGACTATGCTCGGTGGTGCGCCGAACAGGGCGCGCTGTTGCGCGAAGGCAATCTGGGCGCGCTGGACCGTGAAAATCTTGCCGAGGAGATAGAGAGCTTGGGGCGGAGCGATAAAAGAGAGATCAGAAACCGGCTCGGCATTCTGCTCCTCCATTTGCTGAAATGGAAATACCAGCCGGAAAAGCGTAAATCGGGCTGGCGTTCCACCATTCTCGAACAGCGGCACCAAATCGAAAACCTGCTTGAAGAAAGCCCGAGCCTGAAGGCACTCCCCGGTCTCGAACTTGCCAAGGAGTACAAGCTGGCGCGGTTGAAGGCCGCGGACGAAACCGGCTTGGATGAGAATGTGTTTCCCGAAATCTGCCCGTTGACGATTGGGCAGATTCTCGATCCTCAATATTTTCCATAACCTGCAAAGATGTAATGACGGACGAAGCACACACCGTCGCGGAAGTTTTTCCCCATATCCGCATCATCATGGGCATGGTCATCGGCCTCGGCGTGACCCGTCTGCTGTCGGGGGTGGCGCGCATCGTCCAGCATCCGCGCGGCTACCAGCTTTATCCGGTGCATCTCGCCTGGGTGGCGATGCTGCTATTAATGCTGATCCATTTCTGGTGGTGGGAATTCGGCCTGTTCCAGATCCAGCACTGGACCTTCGGCAAATACCTCTTCCTCATCGGCTATGCCGTCATTCTCTTTCTCATGTGCGCGCTGCTGTTTCCCGACAGCATGCTCGACTACAAGAGCTACGAGGATTTCTTCATTTCGCGGCGCGCCTGGTTCTTCGGCCTGCTGGCCTCGACCTATCTGCTCGATGTCATCGACACATTGCTAAAGGGGCAGGAACATTTCGCGCGTTTCGGCAACGAATATATGATCCGAACGCCGATTTTCTTCGCGCTATCCATCATCGCCATCTTCACGACGAACCGGACGTTTCATATGCTGTTCGTGGCTGCCGCATTGATCTATCAGGCGTCGTGGATTCTGCGCCTGTTCGACGACATCGTGTGATCTGGCAGGCGACCGACAATCGAACTCAAAAGGGCATTCTGCGCATGTACAAAGCCGTCGGTTCGCGCGGGTCGCGGGTCAGCCGCGTCCTCTGGATGCTGGAGGAACTCGGGCAGCCTTACGAATTCGTCGAGGTCGCCCTGCGCTCGCCCGAAGCCTATGCGCTGAACCCGTCGGGCAAGGTGCCGGTGCTGATCGACGATGATCTGGTGGTGACTGATTCGGCGGCGATCTGCGTCTATCTCGGTGACAAGCATGCGGATAAAGGCATGGGCGCAAATCCCGGCGTCACTGGGCGCGCCGAGATGGATTCCTGGATGCATTTCGCACAGTCCGAACTCGAAGCGCCGCTGTGGAACAAACTGCGCCACCGTTTTTTGCTTCCCAAGGACGTGCGGGTGGATGTCGGGCCAGCGGCCGCCCATGATTTCGCCAGCGAGATAGAGGCGCTCGACCGCCGGCTCACCGGCAGGGAATTCGCTTTGGGCGATCGCTTCAGCGCCGTCGACGTGCTGCTTGGCGATATCGGCGGGTGGGCGCGCGGCGGCAGGTTCAAGGTCGCGTCCGACACCGTCAACGCCTATTTCGACCGCGTCCTGTCACGCCCCGCCCGAGCGCGCGCCGACGCCAATGGAGGATCATTCTGATGAAGCTCGACATCCGCACCGACTTCACCAAGCTGCCGCGCGCCGTCTCGGTTCTTGCCGCCGGCGAGGCGTCGGGAGAGCCGTTTGGCAGCGCCGCGCTCGCTCATGACGAACGGCATCTGCGCCGCAGGGTCATCGAACTTACGGGTGGCGACAAGGTGCTGGTCGACCTGCCTATGCCAATCGCGCTCGGCGACCGCGACCGCCTGGTGCTGGAAGACGGACGCCAGATCGAAATCATCGCTGCCGATGAGCCGCTCTACGACATCCGCGCCCGCGACGCAGTACATCTGTCTGAGCTTGCCTGGCACATCGGCAACCGTCATCTGGCCGCCGGCATCGAGGCCGCCCGCATCCTCATCCTGCGCGACCATGTCATCAAGGCGATGCTGGAAGGGCTGGGCGCGACGGTGACGGATGTCTCCGAACCCTTCAAGCCAGTGCGCGGCGCCTATTCGGGCGAGGCCGGCCATGGCCATTCGCACGGCCACGATCACGCACACGATCATGCGCATGACCATGATCACGATCACCACCATCACGACGGGCATCATCACCATCATGACTGAGCAGCCGCGACAGATGGCGCTGCTGCGCCTGATGACATGGCTTTCGCCGGCCTTTCCGGTCGGCGGCTTTTCCTACAGCCACGGGCTGGAGCAGGCGGTTCATGCCGGGCTGGTCCCCAACCGCGAGACGCTGCTCGACTGGCTGTCGCAACTGATGGAAATCGGTTCCGGCTGGAACGATGCCGTGCTTTTCGCCGAAAGCTGGCGGCGAGCGCGCAACGGCGGTGATCTTGCGGAACTGGCCGAACTCGCCGAAGCTCTGGCCGGCTCGCAGGAACGGCACATGGAGACCATGCTGCAGGGCCAGGCCTTCTTCACCGCCGCCAAATCATGGCCGCATCCGCTTCTGGAAACCCTGCCGGAAAATTCTCCTTACTGCGTTGCCGTCGGCGCGGTTTCGGGCGCGCACGGCATACCGCTCGAAGACGCGCTCGGCGCGTGGCTCCAGACTTTCGCGTCCAACCTCGTGCAGGCCTCGATACGCCTCGGCGTCACCGGGCAGAGCGGCGGCGTCGAGATCATCGCCGCGCTTGAAGCGCTGACCACCGCGACCGCCGCGCGCGCCAAAAATTCGACGCTGGACGATCTTGGCACGGCCACGCTGCTGTCTGACGTCATGGCCATGCGCCACGAAACCATGCATTCGCGGCTGTTCCGCTCCTGAAAGGATTTTTGTCCCATGAAATCGCAAAACGGCCCGCTTCGCATCGGCATTGGCGGCCCGGTCGGCTCCGGCAAGACGACGCTGACGGAAAAGCTGTGCAAGGCGCTGCGCGACCACTATTCCATCGCGGTCGTCACCAACGACATCTACACGCGTGAAGACGCGATGATGCTGGCGCGGCTACAGGCCCTGCCGGAAGAACGCATCATCGGCGTCGAGACCGGCGGCTGCCCGCACACCGCGATCCGCGAGGACGCCTCGATCAACCTCGCGGCCATCGCCGAGATGAACAAGCGCTTTCCCGACCTCGACATCATCTTCATCGAGTCCGGCGGCGACAATCTGGCGGCGACCTTCTCGCCCGATCTTGCCGATCTCAGCCTCTATGTCATCTCGGTCTGCCAGGGCGGCGACATTCCGCGCAAGGGCGGGCCGGCGATCACGCGCTCCGACTTCCTCATCATCAACAAGAGCGACCTGGCGCCTTACGTGAATGTCGAGCTCGAACTGATGGAACAGGATGCTGCCAAGGCGCGCGGCAAACGGCCATTCGGCTTCACCGACCTGTCGCGCGGCACCGGCTTGCAGAAGGTCATCGATTTCATCATCGAAAATGGCGGGCTTCAAATGGACCAGCAGCGCCGCAGCGCTTGAGGCAGGGCCGGATTCAGGTTGCCGCGCAGGGCGCGTAAAGGCATCCTCAGGCAAAATCAGAAAGGGGAAAGTCATGAGCGTGACGCAACTGACCGCGAAGAGCCGCACCAACCTGCCCTTCTATGAAGAGCGCGTCGATCTTGCCTGCGCCTTTCGCTGGACGGCGCGGCTCAATATGCACGAGGCGGTGGCCAATCATTTCTCGCTGGCCGTCAACGATGACGGCTCGCAGTTCCTGATGAACCCGAACCAGGTTCATTTCTCGCGCATCAAGGCGAGCGACCTTCTGCTGATCGACGCCAACGACCCGGAAACCATGAACGGCCCCGACGCGCCCGACCCGACCGCCTGGGGCCTGCATGGCGCGGTGCATCGCAACTGCGCCCATGCGCGCTGCGTGCTGCATGTGCACTCGATCCACGCCACGGTTCTGGCGTCGCTTGCCGATTCGAAGCTGCCGCCGATCGACCAGAATTCGGCGATGTTCTTCAACCGCCATGTCGTCGACGAGCACTATGGCGGGCTGGCCTTCGAGGAAGAGGGCGAGCGCTGCTCGCAGCTTCTGGCCGACCCCAAGGTCAAGGTGATGGTCATGGGCAATCACGGCGTTCTGGTCATCGGCCACAGCGTGGCGGATGCCTTCAACCAACTCTATTATTTCGAGCGCGCCGCCGAGACCTACATCAAGGCGCTGTGGACCGGGCGGCCGCTGCGGGTGCTTTCAGACGAGATCGCCGAAAAGGCGGCGAGCGAAATGGACGACTATCCCGGCCAGGCCGAGCGCCATCTTGCCGAACTGAGGGCGATCCTGGACGAGCAGGAACCCGTCTATCGGAGCTGATTGGACGCTAGCTCCCGGTGCGTCCTTCGAGGCTCGCTGCGCTCGCACCTCAGGATGAGGGAGGTTGGTGCTGTTTCGGCGTCCAAGTTTTGCCGTGTCGGAGGACCAGATGACGGGCATTTACCCTCTCATCCTGAGGAGCAAGCACCAACCTCCCTCATCCTGAGGTGCGAGCCCGCGGGGCTATGAAGTGTGCACGGTAAACGCCAATGGGCGAGCCTCGAAGGGCGCACCAACAAGCCAATCCTCGGAGACAATCAATCCAGGCCGAGATGGCGGCGCAGTTCTTCCGCGCTGGCGACATAGATCGCGCCGGGCGGTGCTTCAGCCGGCTGCTGCGGCCAGAACAGAGTGCGCATGCCGGCGGCGACGCCGGCAGATGCGCCGGTCCAGCTGTCTTCGACCACGCAAGCCCCTGACGGATCGACCTCGGCCAGCCATGCGGCGCGCAGGAAGGGCTCGGGATCTGGCTTGCCCAGCCGCACATCGTTGCGGGTGACCGTCTTCATGCCCGGCCGGTCAATGCCGATGACGCGCATATTGGCCTCGACAACCAGCCGGTCGGAATTCGACACCACCGCCTGCTGCGTGCCTTGCGCGCGCAGGTCGCGAAAAACCTCGACGGCACCGGGGCGCGGCTTCAGGGTGCCGACATGCTCCATGTAGTAGACATATTTGCGCACGATCCAGTCGTCGAAGGCGAGCTTCAGCCCGAACTCGTCATGCAGCATCTCGTAGACCGGGAAGGCGGCGATGCCGAGCACACGGTCATGCAGGTCGGCCGGCGGCATGATGCCGAGGCTCTTCAGGACGGCGACCAACGCCTGCTCGTGCAGCGGTTCGCTGTCGATCAGCGTTCCATCCATGTCCCAGAATACGGCTTGCGGCATCATACAAATCCTTCCAAAACGGTCATAGAGCGTTTGCCGCCGGAGATAAACCGGTTGAAGGCGATATCTCCCCGCGGCTCGGCGTCACGGGCACGAACGCGCTGAAACGACAGAGATCGGCCAACGCAACGTGCGAGCAATTGACGCCACCAATAGACAATTGCGCCCGGACAAATTCCCTGCGAAAGTGATCGCTTCGGCCAAGAATGGCCCGGGAGGCACGGCAGGCATCATGAACACCCGGCAGGAAACCGGCGGCGGACGGCTCGACGATGCGGCACGCGCCGGCTGGCTCTATTATGTCGCCGGCAACACGCAGGACCAGATCGCCGGCAAGCTCGGCGTATCGCGCCAGACTGCGCAGCGGCTGGTTTCGCTGGCCGTCTCCGAAGGGCTGATAAAGGTCCGGGTCGATCATCCCATCGCCAATTGCCTCGATCTCGCAGCCAGGCTGAAGTCGCGCTTCGCGCTCGATCTGGTCGAGGTCGTGCCGAGCGATCCGGATTCGACCTCGACGACGATCGGCATCGCCGGTGCTGCGGCCGCCGAAATCGAGAAATGGCTGCGCAAGACCGAGCCCATCGTCATGGCGATCGGAACGGGGCGCACGCTGAAGGCTTCGATCGAGCAATTGCCGCCGATGGAGTGTTCCCAGCACAAGGTGGTGTCGCTGACCGGCAACATTTCGCCGGACGGTTCGGCCGCTTTCTACAACGTCATCTTCACCATGGCCGACCGGATCAAGGCGCGCAGCTTTCCGATGCCGCTGCCGGTCATCGCCTCGTCGCCCGAGGAACGCGAGATGCTGCTCGGCCAGCCTATGATCCAGCCGACGCTGGCTCTGGCCGCGCGCGCCGACGTGACCTTCGTCGGCATCGGCGACCTCGGCCCCAGGGCGCCACTCTATGAAGACGGTTTTATCTCGGAGAGCGAACTGAAAGCCCTGCAGAAGGCAGGCGGCGTCGCCGAGATCGTCGGCTGGGTGTTCGACCGCGACGGCAAGCAGATCGACGGCATCACCAACGACCGCGTCGCCTCCGCACCGCTGCCGTCCCGCGAAAAATCACTCGTCGTGGCGCTCGCCATGGGCGACCGCAAGCTGCCCGGCATATTGGCCGCCGTCACCCGCCGGCTGGTCAACGGGCTGATCACCGACGAGCGCACGGCGGCGGCGCTGCTGGCGGGGTGAACCTGAAATAGCCGCTCAGCCGACTGCGGCTTCTTCCTTGATCTTCCAGCCGGCGACCCAGCGCCTGCGCAACGTCTCGCCTTCACCGTGGAAAAAATCGTCGAGCAGCGCGCTGTCTTCGACGCGATTGGTGCGGAAGTTGCGCAGGTCCTGCCGCAACTCGCACCATGCGACGATGTTGGCGACTTCCGAATAATAGATCAGCGCGATCGGCCGGATGATCCTCTCGGTCGCGCGGCCATATTCGTCGCGGTAGCGGATTTCTATCTTCTGCTCGTCGCGGATTGCCCGCCTGACCAGTGCGAAATCGACGCCCTCGGGCGGCGGCGCGACCGTGCCCCAGGCGTGCAGGGCATTGCCGGCGAGCGTCTGGCGCAGCGGTGCCGGCATCGCTGCGGCGATCTTCTGGTTTACCCGCTTTGCCGCCTGTTTGAGCTCGACATCGCCGGTGCGCTCGAGAAGCGCCAGCGCCAGCACGATCGCCTCGGTTTCCTCGATGGAAAACATCAATGGCGGCAGGTCGAAACCGGGGCGCAGGATGTAGCCGATGCCGCGCCCACCCTCGATCGGCACGCGCATGGCCTGAAGGGCGGCCACGTCGCGGTAGATGGAACGCTGCGTGACCTCAAGCTGCTCAGCGATCTGGGCCGCTGTCACGGGCTTTCGTGCGAGCCTGAGTATCTGGATGATCTCGAATAGGCGGGACGCCTTGCGCATGCCGATTTCCTGTCGCGCTTCTCATCGCAACTGACAATACCCTGGCCATTGGCCTTCTGTATACGGCCCGTCATCGACTTGAAAAACCACGATATCCACGCGGGGAGCCGCGGCATGCGGGCGGGGCAACTGACATGACTTACACGGAAAATCTCTGGCTGTTCCTGACGCTGCTTTTCGGCATCATCATCATACCGGGCATGGACATGCTGTTCGTGCTGGCGAACTCGTTGACGCGGGGACGCAATGCCGGCCTGTCTGCCACCGCCGGCATCATGGCCGGCGGCGCGATCCACACGCTGTTCGGCGCCCTTGCCGTCGGCATCCTGACGACGCTGGCGCCTTCGGTGTTCACGGTCATGCTTTTCTTCGGGGCGGGCTATATGGCGTGGATCGGCATAACGCTGATGCGCAGTTCCATTGCCATCGACGCAGTTGGTACGGCCACGGCAAGGTCGCTATGGGTGGCATTCCGCCAGGGCGCGGTGACCTGCCTGCTCAACCCGAAAGCCTACCTCTTCGTGCTGGCGGTCTATCCGCAGTTCCTCAAGCCGCAATATGGCGCGATCTGGTCGCAGGCGCTGGTCATGGGCGTCATGACCGTGCTGATGCAGCTGGGGATCTATGGCGGGCTGGCGCTTGCCGCCGGAAGGAGCCGCGATTTTCTCGTCTCGAGCCCGCAGGCGACCATGCTGGCGGGACGCGCTGCCGGCGTCATCTTCATCGTCGTGGCAGGGCTCACCGCCTGGCACGGCTGGGCGGCGATCTGAGGGGCGTAGGTTCCGGGGAGGTTGAGCAAGGCGTTACTTGCGCCGGCCGCTCGGGTCGTTGCCGTCGAGGATGCCCATGTCGCGCTTGAGGTGATCAGGCAGGGTCCGGATGTCGAGCGAGGCGGCATGGCTGGTGGCGCGTGGCCAGGAAAACTGCAGGAATGCTCGCAGGAACTGGCTGGACGAATATGCGTGGTTCGACTTGGCGTGAACGTGTGACATGTTGGTCCGGTCTTTCTTGAGACCGCTCCTGTTTGATGCGTCGACCCTTTATTTGCGCCTGAAATGCGCTATTTTCCAATCGAACGTCGATCATCATGCATAAGGTGGCTTTATCCATCATGGCTGCTCAACTTCCGCCGCTTCAGGCGATCCGCGTCTTCGAGGCCGCCGCCCGCCACGCCAGCTTCACCAAGGCTGCGGGCGAGCTTGGCATGACGCAGGCCGCCGTCAGCTACCAGATCAAGCTGCTGGAAGAGCGCGTCGGCGCGCCGCTTTTCCTGCGCAAGCCGCGCCAGGTGACGCTCACCGAAGCCGGGCAGCGGCTGGCGCCATCGATCACCGAAGCGTTCGGCATCATCAGCGAAGCCTATGCGGCCGCCCGCACCGGGGCGGAAGGCGTGCTGTGCGTCACCACCATCCTGACCTTCGCCTCAAACTGGCTGGCCCGGCATCTCGGGGCCTTCCAGATCGCACATCCCAATCTCGCCGTGCGCCTCGACACCTCGACCCGGCTGATCGATTTCACCCGCGAGGATGTCGACGTCGCCATACGGGCAGGCCCCGGCGACTGGCCGGGGCTTGCCAAGCACTTCCTGTTCAAGGCCGACTTCACCCCCATGCTCAGCCCCAAGCTTGCCGAAAGCATCGGCGGCCTGAAGGAGCCGGCCGACCTCTTGCGCCTGCCGGTGCTCGATCCGGGCGACTACTGGTGGAAGGAGTGGTTCACCGCCGCAGGCCTGCCGACCGACTCGCTGGAATCGCGGCCGCGCAACAGCCTCGGCGCACAGGCTTACGAAGCAAGTGCGGCGATGGCCGGGAACGGTGTCGCGATACTGACACGCGCCCTGTTCAAGGCGGAACTCGCTGACGGAAGGCTGTTTCAGCCGTTCGATGTGACTGCCTGGGACGGCAACGCCTATTGGCTGGTCTATCCCGAAGCGCGCCGCAACGTGCCCAAGATCCGCGCCTTCCGCGAATGGCTGCTTACGGCGGTGGAAGCCACGCTCGGCAAGCCCGAGCAGTAGACAATCAGGCCTTGCCGGCTCTGGGGATTGCCCAGACATTGACCGGTTCGTCGCGCCCGCGCAGCGTGACGAGGCCATGGTCGATCAGTCCCGACAGCGCGTCGATCCCGTCCTCGCGCCCGACCGCCTTGACGAGCGATGCGCCAACGCAGATGCCTGCGTCCAGTTCGCGGCACAGGGCCTGCAGGCGACTGGCGACGTTGCAGGTGTCGCCCACCACCGCGATCGACAGGTTGCGCTCGCTGCCGACGGCGCCGAGAACGACGGGGCCGTACTGGCAGCCGATGCCGACCTCTATCGGATCTTCGCCCGCAGCAATGCGCCGCGCATTCCATTCGTTCATCGAATTCATCATCGCCCATGCGCAGCGCATGGCCCGCGTCGCATCCGTCTCGGTCGGGCGCGGCACGCCGAAGGTCGCCATGATGCAGTCGCCGATATAGTTGTCGACCGTGCCACCATGGTCGAACACGACCTGCTCCATGCGCCGGTGGAATTGCCGCAGCAGTTCAAACACTTCTTCGGCCGGGTGGTCTTCGGAATAATTGGTGAAGCCGACGATATCGGCAAACACCACCGCAACCTCCTGACGCCGGACGGGGCCGAACGGCTCGTCGGCTGATGCCAGTTCGTCGACGACATTGGGGGAGAAGTGCCGCGCCAGATTGATGCGCGACCGTTCCGCGGCGATGTAGTCGTCAGCCAGCCTTCGGGAGCGCGAAACGACGATCGCCAGTATGCCGGTGATGATCAGGATGAGCACCACATTTGCCGACTGGGCGATGATGTCGACGTAGTTTGGATCCTGGGCAAAATGCAGCCGGTCAACAAGCTCCATGTCGGATCGTATCTTGCTGGCGATATAGGTGCCCGGCCGCGAGATGACCCAGACTATCGCCGCTGTCCAGGACAGTGCCGCCGAAAGGCCGAGCCACAGGGCAAGGCGCGGCGAAAGCGTCAACGCGCCAAGGCTAACGAAGATCAGCAGATAGGCGAATGTGCCCTCGCGCAGATGCATTGCCGGTGGAATTATGTCTGTGCCGAATGGATTCCGGCCGACGATCAGGAAGGTGAGCAGCACGATGTCCAGCGTTCCGATCACCGCGCTTAGCCAGGGTGGGCTCAGCCGCCGTTTCACCAGCCGGTAATTGACCAGGCCGATAATGTAGAAAAGGCCCAGGCTCGAAAGCGTGAAGACGAGAGCTGCACCCCATTTGGCAAAGGCCAGAAAGAACAGGGCGATGGCGACGAGGGCGGCCGAACGCGCCCAGTATTGCAGCCGCGCACCCTCGCGCTCCGCGCGCGCCAGCATGGCCGACAGCCGAAACCGCCGCCGCTTGCTCAGGCTCGTCGCGGCCTGAATCGCCTCAAGCGAAATGGTCGGCACATTTGCCTTCGGCTCTGTCTGACTATCGATCGACGGCAAGAGCGTCATCTTTCCCACCGTTTCAGAAGCAGGCGCGGAACCTATCGAGCGCGGCTGCTTGGCGCCCGCACGGTCCGTTGATTCCTGCCAGTTTTAGCAAAACCCTCGATTACAGGCGTGAAAAACTTTCAACCGTCTTTCCCTCATCGAAACCTGTTCACGCAACTGGCGCCGAATTTGGGGAGCCGGATCGAAACCTGCAAGGGCCCAGAGCATCGGACCGAAAAGTGGAATCCGGTTTTCGGAATAATCCGATGCTCATTCTCAGCGCTGAATCGTTCCCTTGTGCGTCCGAATGGACGCACGGCGATCCAGGTGCTGCGGCGCAGCATCGAAACCGGCTTGACATAAATCACAGTAAGTGAATAATTGCCCACAGCCAAGGCAAATGCTCATCTTGGTTCTAGGGAGGAATATCGATGAAATTGACCACGCTCATTCTGGGCCTGTGTTCGGCCAGCGCGCTTGCGTTCTCCGCGCATGCCGAATCCATCACCATCGCCACCGTCAACAATGGCGACATGGTCCGCATGCAGAAGCTGACGGAAGACTTCACGTCCAAGAACCCCGACATCCAGCTCGAATGGGTCACGCTCGAAGAGAACGTGCTGCGCGAGCGCGTCACCACCGACATCGCCACCAAGGGCGGCCAGTACGACGTCATGACCATCGGCACCTACGAAGTTCCGATCTGGGCCAAGCAGGGCTGGCTCCTGCCGCTCGACAATCTCGGCGCCGACTATGACGCCAAGGACATCATTCCGGCGATCGCCGGCGGCCTGTCGGCCGACGGCAAGCTCTATGCCGCGCCCTTCTACGGCGAGAGCTCCTTCGTCATGTACCGCAAGGACCTGATCGAGAAGGCCGGGCTCAAGATGCCCGACGCACCGACTTGGGACTTCATCGCCGACGCAGCCCGCAAGATGACCGACCGCGCCAACGACATCAACGGCATCTGCCTGCGCGGCAAGGCCGGCTGGGGTGAGAACATGGCCTTCCTGACCGCCATGTCGAACTCCTTCGGCGCACGCTGGTTCGACGAGAAGTGGCAGCCGCAGTTCGACCAGCCAGAATGGAAGAAGACGCTTCAGTTCTATGTAGACCTGATGAAGGATGCCGGCCCGGCTGGTGCCTCCTCCAACGGCTTCAACGAGAACCTGGCGCTGTTCCAGCAGGGCAAGTGCGGCATGTGGATCGACGCCACGGTCGCCGCCTCCTTCGTCTCAAACCCGAAGGACTCCACCGTTGCCGACAAGGTCGGCTATGCGCTGGCGCCCGATACCGGCCTCGGCAAGCGCGGCAACTGGCTGTGGGCATGGTCGCTCGGCATTCCGGCCGGCACGCAGAAGGCTGCCTCGGCTGAAAAGTTCGTCGCCTGGGCAACCGGCAAGGGCTATCTCGACCTCGTCGCCTCGAAGGAAGGCTGGGCCAACGTCCCCCCGGGAACGCGCACCTCGCTCTATGAGAACCCCGAGTACCAGAAGGCCGCGCCCTTCGCCAAGATGACGCTCGACTCGATCAACTCGGCCGATCCGACCAAGCCGACCGTCAAGCCGGTGCCTTATGTCGGCGTGCAGTTCGTCGCCATCCCCGAATTCCAGGGCCTCGGCACGACGGTGGGCCAGTTGTTCTCGGCAGCACTTGCCGGCCAGTCCAGCGTCGATGACGCGCTTGCCGCGGCACAGACTGCTTCGGTCCGTGAAATGACCAGGGCCGGCTACATCAAATAAGGCATCATCTCGATGCCTTGGGCCGTCCGGTTCCCAGTCCGGGCGGCCCGCCCAAACCCTGTTGGCGTCCGCGTACAAACAGCGTGACTGCCGAGTTCGCCCAGTTTTCCTGTGGGGCTACTCAACTCAATCGACCGGCGCGCCAGGCGCCGCCTGTGGTGAAGACAACCGGAACGGTTCTTTCAAACCGAGGGTGAAACCATGGCTACTCAACAAACCCGAACGCTTGCGCGCTTCATGATGGCGCCGTCGGTGATCCTGCTCCTGATCTGGATGGTCGTGCCGCTGGCGATGACGCTGTGGTTCTCGTTCCAGAACTACAATCTGCTCAACCCGGCTAATGTCAGTTTCGCCGGACTGTTCAACTACCAGTTCTTCTACACCGATCCGGCCTTCTTCCAGTCGATCTGGAACACGCTGCTGATCGTCGGCGGCGTGTTGCTGATCACCGTCATCGGCGGTACTGCGCTGGCGCTGCTGCTCGACCAGCCGATGTTCGGCCAGGGCATCGTGCGCATCCTGGTGATCTCGCCCTTCTTCGTCATGCCACCGGTGGCAGCCCTGGTGTGGAAGAACATGATCATGCATCCGGGCTACGGCGTCTTCGCCGGCATCTCGAAATCGCTCGGCCTTCAGCCGGTCGACTGGTTCGCGCAATATCCGCTGTTTTCGATCATCATCATCGTTGCCTGGCAGTGGCTGCCCTTCGCCACGCTGATCCTGCTCACCGCGCTGCAATCGCTGGACGGCGAGCAGAAGGAGGCTGCAGAGATGGACGGCGCCGGCTTCGTCAGCCGCTTCATCCACCTGACGATCCCGCATATGTCGCGGGCGATTACGGTGGTCATCCTGATCCAGACCATCTTCCTGCTTGGCGTCTATGCCGAAATCCTCGTCACCACCAATGGCGGCCCGGGCTACGCATCGACCAACCTGCCCTTCCTGATCTACCGCACCGCGCTCCTCGGCTACGACGTCGGCGGGGCATCGGCGGGCGGCATCATCGCGGTCATCCTCGCCAACATCGTCGCCTTCTTCCTGATGCGCGCCGTTGGCAAGAACCTCGACAAATAGGAGAGACCCATGGCACGCGCAGTTTCGACACAGACCAAGGTCGGATGGACCATCGCCGCCTGGGTGATCGCCCTGCTGATCTTCTTTCCGATCCTCTACACGATCATCACCTCGTTCAAATCCGAGACCGAGGCGATCGCCGGCTTCAAGCTGATCCCGTCGGGAACGCTGGAGAGCTATGCCGAGGTTCAGTCGCAGAGCAACTACTTCAAGTTCTTCATGAACTCGGTGGTGATCTCCGTCGGCTCGACCATCCTCGCCTTGCTCATTGCGATACCGGCGGCCTGGTCGATGGCGTTCTCGCCGACCAAGCGAACCAAGGACATCCTGATGTGGATGCTCTCCACCAAGATGATGCCGGCGGTCGCGGTTCTGGTTCCGATGTATCTGATCTTCCGCGACTGGGGGCTTCTCGATAGCCGCATCGGCCTGACCGTGATGCTGATGCTGATCAACCTGCCGATCGTGGTGTGGATGCTCTACACCTACTTCCGCGAAATTCCCGGCGAAATCCTGGAAGCCGCGCGCATGGATGGCGCCACGCTGTGGGGTGAAATCTTCTATGTGCTGACGCCGATGGCAGTGCCCGGCATTGCCTCGACCATGCTGCTCAACATCATCCTCGCATGGAACGAAGCGTTCTGGACGATCCGCCTGTCGACGACCAACGCAGCACCGCTCACCGCCTTCATCGCCTCGTTCTCCAGCCCGCAAGGGCTGTTCTGGGCCAAGCTTTCGGCAGCCTCGACGCTGGCGATCGCGCCGATCCTGATCATGGGCTGGTTCAGCCAGAAACAGCTGGTCCGCGGCCTGACATTCGGTGCTGTGAAGTAACGAAGCAAAAGCCCTTCGGGGGAGGAAATCATGGGAAACATCACGCTCAAGCAAGTGTCGAAGTCCTTCGGGGCGACGGTCATCATTCCGAAAATCGACCTCGTCATCGAAGACGGCGAGTTCGTCGTCTTCGTCGGCCCCTCGGGTTGCGGCAAGTCCACGCTGCTCAGGCTGATCGCCGGGCTGGAAGACACCAGCGGCGGCACCATCAACATCGACGGTCGCGACGTGACCGGCGAGGCGCCGGCCAAGCGCAAGCTCGCCATGGTGTTCCAGTCCTACGCGCTCTACCCGCATATGACTGTGGCCAAGAACATCGCCTTCCCGCTCAAGATGGCCGGCGAGAGCCAGGCCAGCATCGACAAGAAGGTCCAGGATGCAGCCCGCGTGCTCAACCTCACCAACTATCTCGAGCGCCGGCCGGGCCAGCTTTCCGGCGGCCAGCGCCAGCGCGTCGCCATCGGCCGCGCCATCGTGCGCCAGCCTTCCGCCTTCCTGTTCGACGAGCCGCTGTCCAACCTTGACGCTGCCCTTCGCGGCACGATGCGGCTGGAGATCAGCGAACTCCACCACCAACTCAAGACGACGATGATCTACGTCACCCACGACCAGGTCGAGGCGATGACCATGGCTGACAAGATCGTGGTGCTGAACGCCGGCAATATCGAGCAGGTCGGCTCGCCGATGGAACTCTACAAGACGCCGAAGAACCTGTTCGTCGCCGGCTTCATCGGCTCGCCGAAGATGAACCTCATCACCGGCGCACCGGCGGCGAAAGTGGGCGCAACGACCGTCGGCGTCCGCCCCGAGCACCTCGCCATCTCGAAAACCTCCGGCGACTGGAAGGCAACCGTCGGCGTTGCCGAGCATCTCGGCTCCGACACCTTCCTGCACGTCCATTCCGACGGCGTCGGGCCGCTCACCGTTCGCGGCGACGGCGAAATCTCGGTCAAGCACGGCGACACGATCTTCCTGACGCCTGACGCATCGAAACTGCACCGCTTCGGTGCCGACGGGAGAGCAATTTGACACAAAGACTGAAGGGCAAGTCCGCCCTGATCACGGGTGCTGCGCGCGGCATCGGCCGCGCCTTTGCGGAGGCCTATATCCGCGAGGGTGCGACGGTGGCGATCGGCGACATCAATCTCGATGCGGCGATGAAGACCGCCGACGAGATCGGCGCTTCGGCCTATGCCGTCAGCCTCGACGTGACCAACCAGACCTCGATCGAGGCGGCGATAAAGGCCATCGAGCAGAAGACCGGCGGCCTCGACATTCTGATCAACAATGCAGCACTTTTCGACCTGGCGCCGATCGTCGAGATTACGCCGGCAAGCTATGACAGGCTGTTTTCCGTCAATGTCGCCGGCACGCTGTTCACCATGCAGGCCGCCGCCCGCTCGATGATCGCGCGGGGCAAGGGCGGCAAGATCATCAACATGGCAAGCCAGGCCGGGCGTCGCGGCGAAGCGCTGGTCGCCGTCTACTGCGCCACCAAGGCCGCCGTCATCAGCCTGACCCAGTCGGCCGGGCTCGACCTGATCAAGCATGGCATCAACGTCAACGCCATCGCGCCGGGCGTCGTCGATGGCGAGCACTGGGACGGCGTCGACGCGCTGTTTGCCAAGCATGAAAAACTGGCAAAGGGCGAGAAGAAAAAGCTTGTCGGCGAGGCGGTGCCGTTCGGCCGCATGGGCACGGCGCAGGATCTCACCGGCATGGCGATCTTCCTCGCCAGCGCGGAAGCCGAATACATCGTCGCCCAGACCTACAATGTCGATGGCGGTAATTGGATGAGTTGAGTGCGCGACGCGGTTTCCCTCCCCCTTGAGGGGAGGGTGCCGAGCGAAGCGAGGCGGGTGGGGTCATCGCGGCAGCGCGCGGCGCAAAGGAACGTCGAGCACTGCCGCAGCAACCCCACCCGGCCCTACGGGCCACCCTCCCCTCAAGGGGGAGGGGGACGCCGCACCAAGCATAGGAAAAGGCGAGCCGAAATGACCACGAAACTCTCCTCTGCAGCGCTCGGGCACCTCCCCGCCAACGTCGCCGGCCCAAAATACGACCGCGCTTCCCTCACCCCCGGGATCCTGCATTTCGGCGTCGGCAATTTCCACCGCGCGCATCAGGCCGTCTATCTCGACGACCTCTTCAATGAAGGCCGCGACCATGATTGGGCGCTGATCGGCGCGGGCGTTTTCGAGGGCGAGAAGGTCGGGCGCGAAAAGCTCGCCGAGCAGGATTTCCTCACCACCGTGGTCGAGCAGGACGACGGCCACATGCAGGCGCGCGTGACCGCCGCGATGACGGATTTTCTTGTCCCCGGCGACACCAGGACGATCATTAGCCGGCTTGCAGACCCCAAGATCCGCATCGTCTCGCTGACCATCACAGAAGGCGGCTATTTCATTGATCCGGCCTCGGGAAAATTCAATCCCGCGCATCCCGACATCGTCAGCGACGCCGGCAATCCGGAAACGCCGAAGACCGTCTTCGGCCTGATCCTGGCCGGACTGGCGCGGCGGCGCGTGGAAGGCACGCCGGCCTTCACGGTCATGTCCTGCGACAACATCCCTCACAATGGGCACGTCACCGCCGACGCGGTGATCGGACTGGCGCAGCTCAGCGATCCGGATTTCGCCCGCTGGGTGGCGGAGAACGTCGCCTTCCCGAACGGCATGGTCGATCGCATCACGCCGGCGACCACCGACCGCGAGCGCAAACTCCTGGCAGACGACTTCGGCCTGGAGGACAACTGGCCGGTGTTCTGCGAGCCGTTCCGGCAATGGGTGCTGGAGGACAATTTCCCGACCGGCAGGCCAGCGCTGGAACAGGTAGGCGTGACCTTCGTCAAGGACGTGTCACCGTTCGAGCTGATGAAAATCCGCATCCTCAATGGCGGTCACGCGACGATCGCCTATCCCGCCGGGCTGATGGACATCCATTTCGTGCATGAGGCGATGCAGGAGCCGCTGGTGCGCGATTTCCTCGCCAAGCTGGAGCGCGATGAGATCATCCCGACCGTGCCGCCGGTGCCCGGCGTGGTGCTGGAGGACTATTTCAAGCTGATCGAGAAACGCTTCTCCAATCCCAAGATCGGCGACACCGTGCGGCGGCTCTGCCTCGACGGTTCCAACCGCCAGCCAAAATTCATCATCCCGACCATCGCCGACCGGCTGAAGGCGGGCAAGGACGTCCTGGGCCTGGCGCTCGAATCGGCGCTGTGGTGCCGCTACTGCTTCGGCACGACCGATTCAGGCGCAGTCATCGAACCCAACGACCCGAACTGGGAACGCCTGCAGAAAACGGCGCATGCGGCGGAAGACGATCCCTCGGCATGGCTTGCGATGGAGGATATCTATGGCGAGGTCGGGCGTTCGCCGGTCTTTGCCGCCGCCTTTGCCAAAAATCTGAAAACGCTGTGGGAAAAAGGCACGCGCGAGACGCTGAAACGGTATCTGGCTGACGCGCACTAGATTCACACCACATAGATTCTCACCCCTCTGGCCCCTTGCGCCGCACCCGGCGGGCTTTATTCTGCCAGCCATGATGCTTCGCCCTCGCTCCCCGAAATCCAGAAAGCCCGCCTGCTGATGGCGGGGTTCGTCTGCGCAGTCGATGTCGGAACCGGCAGCGCGCGCGCCGGCATTCTCGACCGTGAGGGCAATCTGCTCGGCCGCGCCGACCACAAGATTGCCATGCGCCAGCCCAAGCCCGGTCATGCCGAGCATGATTCGGAAGACATCTGGATGGCGGTCTGCGCGGCGGTAAAGGCGGCGCGCGAAAAGGCCGCGGTGAAGCCGGAAGACATCGTCGGTATCTCCTTCGACGCCACCTGCTCGCTGGTGGTGCGCGATGTGGAGGCAAACCAGCTCAGTGTTTCAGACGACGGCGACAACCGCTGGGACACCATCGTCTGGCTGGATCACCGGGCGCTGGCCGAGGCCGACGAATGCACCGCCACCGGTCATCATGTGCTCGACCATGTCGGCGGCGTCATGTCGCCCGAGATGGAAATTCCCAAGCTGATGTGGCTGAAGCGCCATCTTCCGGGCCAGTGGCAGAAGACCGGATACTTCTTCGATCTGGCCGATTTCCTGACCTGGAAAGCTTCTGGCTCGACGGCGCGCTCGCAATGCACGCTGACCTGCAAATGGACCTACCTTGCCCACGAGACGCCCGGCTGGCAGGACGATTTTCTCAACACGGTCGCGCTCGGCGATCTTCTGGCACGCGGGAACCTGCCGGAGCGGGCGAGCCCCGTCGGCGCCGACCTCGGCCCGCTTACCCCGCAGGCCGCGGAAGCGCTCGGCCTCACCACCGCCTGCCGCGTCGGCTCCGGGCTGATCGACGCCTATGCCGGTGCGCTCGGCGTGCTTGGCCGCTTCGTCGGCGATTTCGCCAGCATAGAGCGGCATATGGCGCTGATTGCCGGCACGTCGAGCTGCGTCATGGCGATGTCGCCGGAGCCGCGTCCCTTCGCCGGCGGCTGGGGCCCCTATTTCGGGGTCACGCTGGCGGACTGCTGGACCAGCGAAGGCGGCCAATCGGCGACGGGCGCTTTGCTCGACCATATCATCCGCTGGCACGGCGCCGGCGGCGAACCGGATGCCGCCATGCATGGCAGGATCGCCGAGCGCGTCATGGCGCTGCGGGCGGAAGAAGGCGAGGCATTCGCGTCGCGGCTGCATGTGCTGCCCGATTTTCACGGCAACCGCTCGCCGCTGGCCGACTCGCATGCGGTCGGCGTCATCTCCGGCCTGACGCTCGACGCCTCCTTCGACAGCCTGTGCCGGCTTTACTGGCGCACTGCCGTCGGCATAGCGCTCGGCGTGCGCCACATTCTCGAGACGCTGAACGAGAACGGCTATGTCATCGACACGCTGCATGTCACCGGCGGCCACACCAAGAACCCGCTGCTGATGGAACTCTATGCCGATGCCACCGGCTGCACGGTGATAGAACCCTTAGCCGACGAAGCAGTCCTGTTCGGCACCGGCATGGCGGCAGCGGCGGCAGGTGGCCTCTATCCGACGCTTACTGAGGCGGCAGCGGCCATGCAGCAGGGCGGACGCGAGCGCAAACCCAACCCGGCGGCGCGGAAAGGTTTTGAGCGCGACTACCGGATTTTCCTTGAAATGCATCGGCAGAGGCAAGTGCTGGAGGGGCTGTAGGCGACGCGGCCACTATCCTTCGCCTCAATAGGGAGGGATTATCGCGTATGGAATTCGACCCCCAGTCCGTCTCGGCAAAGCCGAGACGGACTGGGGGTAGGCCGTGCCGGATGCAAGTGCCTTCCCTTTCACGAGAGGGACAAATTGCCCTTCCATTAAGGGAAGTAAGACGTAGCCACCTCACCCTGGCTCAATTGTCGGCGACGCTGGTGGCTTGCTTAACGGGAACATTTGGTTCAAAAGGCGTTCAAAATCGGAAAAACCGTCTGTTTTTCCGTAAAAACGCGACTGGCGGCATGATTTTCGCCGCGGTTCGCCCCTGAAAGTTAGAAAAATGTCTGCGATACAGGTCGAGGCGAGAGCTTCGGCAAACCCTTGGCGTCTCGAAATTCGCGCGATGCTGGCGCTGGCCTGGCCGATGATCCTGACCAATCTCGGCCAGACCGCGATGACGGCCACCGACGTGATGATGATGGGCCGGCTCAGCGCCGATACGCTCGCCGCCGGTGCGCTTGGCGCCAATCTCTATTTCGCACCGCTGATCTTCGGGCTCGGCCTGATGCTCGCGACATCGCCGATGATCGCTACCGAACTCGGCCGCAGGCGTCATTCGGTGCGCGACCTGCGCCGCACCGTGCGCCAGGGGCTTTGGCTCGCCATCCTCGTTTCGATCCCGATCTGGATCGTGTTGTGGAATGCGGAGGCCATATTGCTTGCCATGGGGCAGGAACCGGCGCTCGCCGCGCAGGCCGGCATCTATGTGCGCTGGCTGCAATGGGCGGTGCTGCCCTTCTACGGCTACATCGTGCTGCGCTCCTTCATCTCGGCGCTGGAACGTCCGGGCTGGGCGCTGGCCATCGTCTTCGTCGCGGTCGCCTTCAACGTGCTCGCCAACTGGTGCCTGATGTTCGGCAATCTCGGCTTTCCGGCCATGGGCATCGCCGGCTCCGGGCTGGCGACGAGCCTGTCCAGCGCCTTGATGTTCATCGGCATGGCCGCCGTGGTGATGATGGAACCGAAATTCCGGCGCTATCGCCTGTTCGGCCGCTTCTGGCGCTCGGACTGGCCGCGTTTCGTCGGGCTTCTGAAGCTCGGCCTGCCGATCGCTGGCATCCTGGCTTTCGAGGTCACCATCTTCAATGCCGCCGCGCTGTTCATGGGCCTGATCGATTCACCGTCGCTGGCAGCACACGCGATCGCCATCCAGATCGCCTCGATCAGCTTCATGGTGCCGCTGGGGCTGAACCAGGCGGTGACGGTACGCGTAGGCCTGGCCTATGGCGCGCAGAATCCGGAGGGCATCAGCCGCGCCGGCTGGACCGCCTTCGTCATGGGCGTTTCCTTCATGGCGCTGACCGCGCTCGCGATGATCCTGTGGCCGCGCCTGTTGATCAGCGCCTTTATCGATCTCCATGACCCGGCCAACGCGGTCGTCATCGGCCTCGCCGTGTCGTTCCTGGCGCTGGCGGCGCTGTTTCAGATCGTCGACGGCGCGCAGGCGGTGGCTGCCGGCATGTTGCGCGGCTTGCACGACACGACGATACCGATGATCTACGCGGCGATCGGCTATTGGGGCGTCGGCCTGCCGCTCGGCGTGGTGCTGGCCTTCCATTTCGGCTTCCACGGCGTCGGCATCTGGATCGGCCTGTCGGTGGGGCTTGCGGTGGTGGCGGTGCTGCTGATGTGGCGCTGGCTGCGGCGCGACCAGCTCGGCCTGACCGGGATGGCTAGACTCTGAGATCGATCAGATAGGAATTCGCCGCCGCCGAGGCTTCGTAATCGGCGGGGCGGATTTCAGCGAACAGCAATGCCTCGGCGCTTCTACCGGCCTCGGCCAACATGGTGCCGTCGGGTGCGGCAATGCCTGAAAGACCGGCATAGGCAAACAGAGCGTCCGCGCCGCAATGGTTCACATAGGCGACGAAAATCTGGTTCTCGAAGGCACGCACCGGGATAAGCTTTCGGGCGATGAATTCGTCATGGTCGCTTGCCGGCAGCGCCGTCGGCACGATGACCGCATCGACGCCGGCCTGAGCAAGGCGCCGGACATTTTCGGGAAATTCGACATCATAGCAGATCAGCAGGCCGATCTTTGCGCCACGATGGTCGACCACGCAGGCGGTCGGCCTTTCCGGCTGGAACAGACCGCGCTCGTAAGGCCCGTAGAGATGGGACTTTCGGTAGATGACCGCAGCCGCTGAGCCATCGACATAAAGCGCGCTGTTGTAGATCGTCTCACTGTCGCGCTCGGCAAAGCCGATGACCATCGCGACGCCGGTTTCTGCCGACAGCGCTGATAGCCGGGCGGCCAGATCACCGCCCGCAGGCTCGGCCAGTGCCTTCACCGCCTCGCCCGCGCCATAGCCGGTGACGGCGAGTTCGGGCGTGACAAGCAGATCGGCAGCGTTACTTGCCGCCTCGCGCACCGCCCGTTCGATGCGCGCAAGATTGGTCGCGACATCGCCGGCCACGGCCTGCATCTGGAGTGCCGCCAGTCTCATCACTTACCCTCCGAGCCCATGGCGCCGAGCAGTTTTCGGATATCGCCGAACCTGGCGATCAGCCCGAAGACGAGAGCGGCGATCGCGACGAAGAACACCGACACCGAGGCCATGGTCGGCGTATAACCGTAGCGCAGCGCATTGAAGATTTTTATCGGCAGCGTTTCCATGGTGAAGCCGATGGTCATATAGGCAACGATGTATTCGTTGAGCGACAGCACGAAGGCGAAGGCATAGCCGGAAACGAGATAGGGCAGGATCAGCGGCAGCACCACGGTTCTTGCAATCGTGCGGTCGTCGGCGCCCATGGTCGCGGCGGCCTCCACGAGCGAGCGATCAATGGAGGCGAAGCCCAGCGACAGCGTCACCAGCGGCAGCGTGACGAAGAAGATCGCGTGGCTGATTGCTGCCGTCCATGGCTGGCCGTAAAAGCCCGTCGTCGCCCAGAAGGTCAGGAAGCCAAGCGCGGTGATGACCGGCGGGAGAATAAAGGGCGCGACGCCGAGAAGCTGGAAGATATGCGCCCAGGACGCATGGCGCCGCCACAGGAACCACGCCAGCGGCAGCGCAATCGCCACCGCAAGGGCTGCCGCCGAGATCGCCAGCAGCAGCGAGGCGATCAGCGCACTGCGCCATTCCGGGTCCATGAAGATCTGCGCGTACCAGGCGAGCGAAAAGCCCTTTGGCGGGAATGACAAATCCTGTTTCTCGTTGACCGAGACGCCGAGCACGACGATCAAGGGTGCTGCGAGAAACAGCGCGACGAGGACGAAATAAAGCCGGCGAAGCAGTTTTTCCATCATCCCGCATTCTCCCGTCTGCCGACCAGCAAGGTAAGCCCGACCAGCGCCAGCGACATCAGCACCAGGAACACGGCCATGGCTGCCGCGAAAGGCATGTTGGACTGGTAGATCGCCTGATCGGTAATGAGCACCGACAGCGTCCAGTGCTGCGGCCGGCCGAGGATTTGCGGCAAGAGATACGAGCCGAGCGCGAAGACGAAGACCATGATCAGCGTTGCCACCAGCGTGTTGCGCAGCGCCGGCGTCACGACGTTGAAGAAGGCGCGCACCGGCGAGGCGCCGAGCGTGCGCGCGGCCTCAAGCAATGTCGGATCGAGCCGCACGAGGGCGGGGTAAAGCACGAGGATCGTATAGGGCAGTGCCTGGTAGACCATGCCGGTCAGCACCGCGCCGAAGCCCGGCAACAGCGCCTGCGGCTGCGACATCAGACCGACCGCGACCAGCAGATTGGTGATGCCGGCGGTGCGCGAAAACAGCGTCGACCAGGCAAAGCCGATGATGACTTCCGACAGCGACAGCACCGAAAGCAGGCAGACCAGCCACACCGTCTGCACCTTGCGCGAGCGCTTCGTCAGCAGATAGGTGAAGGGAAAGGCGATGGCGATGCAGCAGATGGCGACCAATACCGCCAGCATCAGCGAGAAACCGAGCACGCTGCCGAAGAAGGTCGACAGGAAGCGCGCATAATTGTCGAAGACGAAATCGGTCTTGTAGAAGCCGGCCGGGTCGCGCTTGAAGAAGCTGACCGCGATCATGGTCGAGAACGGCACGACGAAGAACACGATCAGCATCAGCGCCGGAAAGAACAGCGGCGTGTAGTCGGCGATGGTGCGCGGCGCCTCGCGTCTCATGACTTCAGCACCACGCAGCTTTCGGGCGGCAGCACGATGCCGACGCTTTGCCCGACCTTGACTTCGGGCCGCTCGCGCGGCGTGGCGACCGCGATGATGGTCTTGCCGCCTGCCTCGACGAAGGTTTCGATCGTGCCGCCGAGATCGCGCACGAAGGTGACGGTGCCGTCGATCGCGCCATTGCCGGGGGCGGTGAGGTGGACGTCCTCGGGCCGTACCGAAACCGAGGCGTTCGAAACGCCGGAGGGAAGCGTCAGGCCGGGAATGGCCGATCCCAGAACGGTAGCGCGGCCGGCGCTGTCGGCGGTGATCGGCAGAAGGTTGGTCGAGCCTATGAAATCCGCAACAAAAGCGTCCGCAGGCTTGCGGTAGATTTCGACCGGGGCGGCGGCCTGGCGGATGCGGCCCTCGCCCATCACCACGACCAGATCGGCCATGGTCATCGCCTCGCGCTGGTCGTGGGTGACGACGATGGTGGTGATGCCGAGTTTCTGCTGCAACTGGCGCAGCTCGACCTGCATGGAT
Source organism: Mesorhizobium sp. DCY119 (assembly GCF_003590645.1). NCBI lineage: Bacteria > Pseudomonadati > Pseudomonadota > Alphaproteobacteria > Hyphomicrobiales > Phyllobacteriaceae > Mesorhizobium > Mesorhizobium sp. DCY119. Next base: position 378,373 of record NZ_CP031834.1, read on the forward strand.
TCGCGCAGCTTGGCGTCGAGCGCCGACATCGGCTCGTCGAGCAAGAACAGGCGTGGCGAAAGCGCAAGCGCGCGGGCGATGGCGACGCGCTGGCGCTGGCCGCCCGAAAGCTTGGCGACGGGCCGGTCGGCAAAGCCCGGCAGATGGATAAGCTTGAGCAGCTCATCGACTCGGCTTTTCTGGTCCTGCTTCGACGCTCCGCGAATGCGCAGCGAATAGGCGATGTTGTCACCAACCGACAGATGCGGAAACAGCGCCAGCGACTGGAAAACCATGCCGAGATTGCGCTTGTGGGTCGGGACGGAGGTGATGTCCTCGTCATCGATGACGATCCTGCCGCTGGTCGGCTCCTCCAGCCCGGCGATCATCCGCAGCAGCGTGGTCTTGCCGCAGCCCGATGGGCCGAGGAGGCAGACGAAGGTGCCGTGCGGCACGTTCAGCGCGACATTGTCGACGGCTTTGAAGTCGCCGAATTCCTTGGTGATGTCGTTCAGTGACAGGCCGGACATACTGGTTACCCTGCTCTTTTGCTTATCATATGCGGGTAAGGGATAAGGCGAAAAGGTCGCCGCTTACTTCTTCTCCCCGTCTCTATACGGGGAGAAGATGCCGGCAGGCAGATGAGGGGCGGAGCCAGCTTCTGAAAATGAGACGCTGCCCCTCATCCGGCCCTTCGGGCCACCTTCTCCCCGTATAGTGACGGGGAGAAGGAAGAACCGCCGTTTACCCGACGATCAGCTCGGTCCACTTCTGGTTAATCCAGTCGGACTTGGTCGTGTAGAGATCGTAGCGCGGGATGATCGGCTCGATGTCGGAAGACACGGCGGCGAACTCTTCCGGCTTGAGATCGAGCACTTCCTTCTTCAGCGTCGGCGCGGTGCCGACCTTGCGCGACATCAGGCCCTGGATCGCCGGCTGGCTCATATAGTCGATGAAGGCATGCGCCTCGTCGACCTTCTTGGACGCGCGCGTCAGGACCCAGTTGCCGGAATCCTGAATGCCGCCTTCCTTCGGGAAGGTCGAGCGTACCGGCTGGCCGTCGGCGGCGGCAAGGCCGGTGACGTCATGGTAATACTGGCCCATCGGGATTTCACCCGACTTCAGCGCCTGTTCGAACTGCGCCTCGTCGCGATACCAGAGGCGGACGTTCGGCTTGACCTCGGCGAGCTTCTCGAAAGCCTTCAACTGGCCTTCCTCGGTGTCGAGCGCATTGGTGCCGCCCATGAAGGTCTTGGCGGTCACTTCCAGCAGGAAGGAGTTGGAGGCGAGCGCCAGGAGGCCGAGCTTGTCGGCATTGGCCGGGTCCCACAGGGCTTCCCAGGAGGTCGGCGCTTCCTTGTAGACATCGGTGTTGGTGACCAGCGTGATGTACCACGCCACCGCGCCGACGCCGGCGATGCGGCCGTCCGGATATTTGTTGACGAAGCGGTCGAGCAGGTCGCCACCATGCTTGATCTTGGCGATATCGATCGGCGTCCACAGTTCGGTCGCCTGGCCTTTCAGCGTCGAGGTCTGCGACATCATCGAAACGTCGGCCGGCGCCTGGCCTGCCTTGGCTGCCTGTTCGAGCTGCACAAGCCAGGCTTCACCGGTCGGCTCTGCGATGGACTCCACCGCAATGCCGGTCGCCTTGGTGAATTCCGGGAAGATGTGCTCGTCGAAGGACTTCTTGAAGTAGCCGCCATAGACGCCGACCTTCAGCGACTTGTCCTGCGCGCGCAGCACGGCAGGCATGGCAAGCAATGCGGCACCCGCAACGCCTGCGCCCAGCACGCCGCGGCGGCTGAGACTGGTTTTCAGAAATTCGGTCATTTTCGTTCTCCTCTATTCATGCCGCTTTTGCGGCTGTTCCCACGGTCGTTCAAGTGAATTCAATGTGCGGCAGCACGGCTCTCCAGCATTCTGGCATATTGGGTGAGCGGATAGCACAGCACGAAAAAGATCAGCGCGACCAGCCCATAGACGGTGAAGGGTTCGAACGTCGCATTGTTGATCGCATTCGATGTCCTGAGAAGCTCTTCGAAGCCGATGATCGAGGTCAGTGCCGTGCTTTTGATGAGCTGGACGAGGAAGCCGACGATCGGCGCCCGCGTGATCGAGAACGCCTGCGGCAGGATGATGAGGCGCAGTTCCTGAATATAGTGCAGTCCCAGGCTCGCGCCCGCGTCCCACTGGCCGCGCGGCAATGCGTCGACGCCGCTCCGCCAGATCTCGGCCAGATAGGCGCTGGCAAAGAAGGTCAGCGCAAGCACCGCCGCCGTCCACGGCTCGATGCGAAAGCCGAGCATCGGCAGGCCGAAGAACATCAGGAAAAGCTGCATCAGAAGCGGTGTTCCCTGGAACAGGGCGATGTAGCCGCTGGCAAAGCGGCGAAGCCATTTCGCCTTGGATATCCTGAGGAAGAGGATGACGATGCCGACCACGCCGCCACCGACAAAGGCTGCGATCGACAAGAGGATCGTCCAGCGCGTGGCAAACAGCAGGTTTCGCAGAATGTCCCAGAAGGTGAACTCGATCATGTCACACCTGCCGAGAGTGTGCGGCGCCCGACCGAAACCAGCATGCGCCGCAGCGCGATCGAAAGGCCGAGATAGACCATTGTCACGACGAAATAGGTCTCGAAGGCGCGGAAGGTCCTGGCCTGCAGCATGTCGGCTTCATAAGTGAGTTCGCGGACGGCGATCTGCGATACGACTGCGGATTCGAGCATCATGATCACGATCTGGCTCGTCAGCGCCGGGAAGATGACCTTCAGCGCCTGCGGCAGCACGATCTTGACGAACACCTGTCGCGGCCGCAAGCCCAAAGACAGTGCCGCTTCCTTCTGGCCGACCGGCACCGCATCAAGACCGGCACCGACGATCTCCGTCGTATAGGCCGCCATGTTGAGCGTCATCGCCAGAACCGCGGCGAGGATCGGGTCGAGCCTGATGCCGAGGCTGGGCAGGCCGAAGAAGATGAAAAATAGCTGCACCAGAAACGGCGTGTTGCGGATCACCTCGACATAGGCGGTTATCGCCAGGCGGAGCCAGCGATAGCCGCTGCGCCGGCCGGCGGCGGCAAGAACGCTGATGAACGTCCCGGCCAGCGTCGTCACCACGATCAGCATGACCGTTACGGCAGCACCCCGGGCGATTGCGCCCGAGGCCTCGTAAAGCCAGCCGAAATCGAGGCTGTAGCCCACAGATCAATCCTTGAGGTTTTCAGGATTGAGCGGCGTCTTCAGCCATTCCTCCGATGCCTTGTTCAGCTGTCCGTCGGCCAGCATCTTGGCGACGGCGTCGTTGATCGCCTTCTTCAGCCCCTCTTCGTTCTTGTTCAGTCCGATATGCGAGGGAGAGGTCAGCAGCTGGAACTTCTGCTCGGGCTTGAGCGCTTCCTGGCGCGCCAGAACCTGCGCGCCGACATCGTTCCCGACGACCATCAGCTGGGTCTGGCCCGAGATGAAGGCCTGGATCACGGCATTGTAATTGTCGAAGCGCTTGATGTCGGCTGTGGCCGGGGCCGCTTCCGTAAGCGACGTGTCTTCCAGCGTGCCGCGGTTCACGGCGATGCTCTTGTCGGCCAGCGCGGCCTTGTCCTTGACCTCAAGGGCGGCGGGTCCGATCACCGCGATATAGTAAGGGGCGTAAGCCACGGCGAAGTCGATGACCTGCTCGCGCTCCTTGCTGTAGCCGACGCTCATCAACAGGTCGACGCGATGGTCGGTCAGGTAGGGAATGCGGTTCTGGCCGGTCACCGCGACCGTGTTGAGCTTTACCTTCAGCGAGTCGGCGATGAACTGCGCGACTTCCATGTCGTAGCCCTTGAGGCTCATATCGGCACTGGCCGAGGAGAAGGGCGGAAAGTCGGCAAAGACGCCGACATTGATGACGCCGGCCTTTGCGATGTCTTCAAGGGCATCAGCGTGGGCTGGCTGCGTGGCGATGGCGGCGCTGCCGAGCAGCAGCAACGCGGCAAAGGACGATTTGAGATGCGAATGCATGGTCATTTTGGTTCCCCTTCTGGAAAATCATTATTGTCGGTGCGGCCCAGGCGGGCCGCCCTGCCATCGGTTCCAGGCCGATGGCTAAAACTGGATCAGGCCTTCCTGTCTTTGACGGCGGGACTGAACACCATCAGGCTCAAGATCTCGAACAGAACCTGCGCGCCGGCATGGGCGGTGTTGGTGGTCGAGTCATATTGCGGCGCCACTTCGACGACGTCGCCGCCGACGAGGTTGAGCCCCTTCAGGCCGCGCAGGATTTCCAGGACCTCGCGCGTCGTCAGCCCGCCGACTTCCGGCGTGCCGGTGCCGGGCGCAAACGCCGGGTCGAGGCTGTCGATGTCGAAGGAAAGATAGGTCGGGCCGTCGCCGACGATCTTGCGCGCCTTCTCGATGACGGCGGGAATGCCCATGCCCGTCACCTCTTCGGCGTGGATGACCGTCATGCCGGATTCATAGGTGAACTCCCACAGATATTCGGCCGAGCCACGAATGCCGATCTGGACCGTGCGCGTCGGGTCGAGCACGCCGTCGAGCACCGCGTTGCGGAACGGGCCGCCATGGTGGAATTTGGTCAGGTCGTAGGCGCCGCCGGTGTCGCAATGCGCATCGATATGGATCATGCCGACCGGGCGGTTCTTGCCGACCGCCTTAAGGATCGGATGGCTGATCGAATGATCGCCGCCGACCGACAACGGCAGCACGCCGGCATCGACGATCTGGTTGATGCGCCGCTCGATGTCGTCATGGCTGAGCTCGAGACGATAGCGGCTTTGGAACGGCACGTCGCCAATATCGGCGACGCGCAGATCCTGCACCGGGGCGCAGTCCAGCACGTGATTATACGGCCCGATGCGCTCGATGGTGCGCAGCGCGCGCGGGCCGAAGCGGGAGCCAGGACGATTGGTGACGCCGAGATCCATCGGCACGCCGATCATCGCAACCTGGAGATCGCCGAAATCGGGATTGTCGTTGTCAACCTGCACGTAAGGCGCGGTCAGGAAGGTCGGGATGCCCGAATAGGGCGCCAGCCGCGTGCCGCTCTTGGAGAAAATCTTGTCGGCGACGCGCCGGAACTGGGGGTTAAACAGTTCGCCGCCATGGCTCTCACCATATTTGCGGCGCAACGCGTCGAGCTTGCCACGATCGAAACCCATGCCGGTAGTCTCCCTGAATTGCCGTACTGGACGGTGGTCTGCCGGAGTCCCTCGCGGCGTTTTCGCCGTCTCGCTCCTGCGTGAAAGTGCAATCCCGCACCTTCTGTTCCGTCTGAATTCTTGGGCAGGCGCGTTGAAAAATCAATTGATATTGTTAAAGCTTCGATTGTGAGATTTTCTCACATGTGAGTGCTACCGGAAACCACCTATGAGCAAGCGCCTGCCACCGCTGAACCCGCTGCGCGCCTTCGAAGCAACGGCGCGGCATGGCTCGCTGAGCAAGGCCGCCGGCGAGCTCAACGTCACCCATGGCGCCATCAGCCACCAGATCCGCGCGCTGGAACTTTCGCTTAGGGTCAAGCTGTTCGAGCGTATCGGCCAGCGGCTCAAGCTGACGCCGCAGGGCGCAGAGCTTCTGCCGGCGGTATCGAGCGCCTTCGACGGCATCGCGGCGGCCACCGCGCGCATGACGCGGCCGACGAGTTCCGGCACGCTGACCATAAGCTGCGTGCCGGCGCTGCTGTCGCTGTGGCTGATCCCGCGCCTCGGCAGTTTCATGGCGCGTTTTCCCGACATAAGGCTCAAGCTGATCGCCTCCAACGACCCGCAGGATATCCGCTCGCCCGATATCGATGTCTGCGTGCACTATGGCGATGGCAACTGGGCCGATTGCTGGCTGAAGAAATGGCTCAATCTGGAACTCTTTCCGGTGGTGAGCCCGACGCTGATCAACAACCGGCCCATCCGCACCATCCGCGACCTTGCCGACCACGTCATGCTGCATGGCGATGACGGCCGCGAATGGCACACCTGGCTTGCCGCAGCCGAAGCGCTGGACCTGAACCGCGGGCGCGAACACCATTTCAGCGACGCGCGGCTGTCGACCGAGGCGGCGATCAGCGGCCATGGCGTTGCGCTCGGCGATTCCGTCACCGCCAGCGGCCTGCTCGCCAAGGGCCAGCTGGTGACGCCGTTCAACCTGTCGGTTCCCGCCAGCTACGCCTTCTACGTCATCTGCCGCAACGAGGTGCGCTCGGCGCCCGTGGCGCAGGTCTTCATCGACTGGCTCTACGGCGAAGGCGAGGAGGCGGCGGGCCGGACCGAGGCAGCCGTCGCCGGCCAGATCAGCATCCGCAAGCGCCGTTCGCAGAAGACAAACGCCCCTGCCGAGCCGTAACCAATCTCTGTCGCCGGCTCATTTTTTGTCGGTCCAGAGCGGCAATCATGAAGCGCAATACCAAATTCAGTGATATTAGCGCTGTCGGACAGTCCGAAGCGGCATGAAAAGGCACTTGGTGAATGGCGAAAACCGATATTGCGCGGCGCGTCTACAATCACGCATGGAAGCTCGACCCCATCGTGCGCAGCCTGCTCGATACCGATTTCTACAAGCTGCTGATGCTCCAGATGATCTGGGGCATGTATCCGAATGTCGACGTCACCTTCTCGCTGATCAACCGCACCACCTCGGTGAAGCTCGGCGAGGAAATCGACGAGCAGGAGCTGCGCGACCAGCTCGACCATGCCCGCACGCTGCGCTTCAGCAAGAAGGAGATGATCTGGCTGGGCGGCAACACCTTCTATGGCCGCAAGCAGATTTTCGAGCCGGAATTCCTGGCCTGGCTGGAGGATTTCCAGCTTCCCGAATATGAGCTGACCAAGCGCGACGGCCAGTATGAGCTCGAATTCCACGGGCCGTGGATGTACACGACGCTGTGGGAAATCCCGGCGCTCGCCATCATCAACGAATTGCGCTCGCGCTCGGCGATGAAGCCGTTCGCGCCATTCGCGCTCGACGTTCTCTATGCCCGCGCCAAGGCCAAGCTGTGGACCAAGACCGAGCGGCTGCGGCTTTTGCCGGACTTGAAGATTTCCGACTTCGGCACGCGCCGCCGCCACAGCTTCCTGTGGCAGCGCTGGTGCGTGGAGGCGCTCAAGGAAGGCATCGGCGAGGCCTTCACCGGCACGTCGAACGTGCTTCTGGCCATGGACAACGACCTCGAAGCGCTCGGCACCAACGCCCATGAGCTGCCGATGGTGCTGGCGGCACTGACCAACAGCGAGCAGGAGCTGCGCAAGTCGCCTTACAAGGTGCTGCAGGACTGGCAGCGTTACTATGGCGGCAACCTCCTGATCGTCCTGCCCGACGCCTTCGGCACCACCGCCTTCCTGCGCGACGCGCCGGACTGGATCGCCGACTGGACCGGCTTCCGCCCCGACAGCGCCCCGCCGATCGAGGCCGGCGAAAAGATCATGGCCTGGTGGCGCGAGAAGGGCGTCGACCCGAAGAAGAAGCTGCTGATCTTCTCCGATGGGCTTGAGGTCGAGACGATCGAGGAGACGTACCGCCATTTCAAAGGCAAGGTGCGCATGTCCTTCGGCTGGGGCACCAACCTGACCAATGATTTCGAAGGCTGCGCGCCGATGGAAACCCGCGGCCTCAACGCCATCTCACTGGTCTGCAAGGTCACCAAGGTCAACGGCCGTGAGGCGGTGAAACTCTCCGACAATCCGGCCAAGGCGACCGGCGACAAACGCGAGATAGAGCGGTACCTGCGGATCTTTGGCGAGAAGGACCGCGTGGAGCATTTGGTGAAGGTGTGAGGGGCTAGTAGGCAGGCTGGAGCAATCGGGAGATTAAATCTTGACACCGCTGCTCTCGTCACCACCCCCCTCTGTCCTACCGGACATCTCCCCCGCAAGGGGGGAGATCACGCTATCATCAGAGCCTTCGCCAACCTCAAACGTTGCAAGGAATGAGGCGGCATGGCCATTGCCGATCTCCCCCCTTGCGGGGGAGATGTCCGGCAGGACAGAGGGGGGTGGTGACGTAGGGCACGGATTCCAGTTTTCTCATTCTGGACCGGCTATCCTGTTCCTCACTCTCGCTTTACTCCTGCCTGCCAGTCCCGCCTTCGCCCACGCTTCCGATCGCGGCTATGTCCTGCTCATGCCGACCGGCTACTACCTCACCGGCGGCGCTATCGCCGTTGCCGCAAGTTTTCTGGTGCTGGCCGTCTTGCCGCCAGCCCTGCTGGAACGCATCGCCGCCAAACGTCTTGCGCTTTTCCCGCTCAATGAAAGCTCGCGCGTCTTCACCAGCCTCATCGCCTTCGCCATTTTCGCCGTTCTGGTCGGCGCCGGCTTTTTCGGCAGCCGCGATCCGCTTTCCAACCCGCTGCCGCTGACCGTCTGGACGCTGCTGTGGGTCGGGCTGACGCTGGTGCAGGGCCTGTTCGGCAATCTCTGGGCATGGATCAACCCGTGGTACGGGCCGTGGCGCGTCGCGACTGTCATCTTTCCGGTGCTGCGCGACAGGCGAATGCCCGAATGGGCCGGCTACTGGCCGGCGCTCATATTGTTCTTCGCCTTCGCCTGGTTCGAGCTGATCGATCCTGCACCCGACGACCCCGCGCGGCTCGCCTGGGCAGCTGGCATCTACTGGCTGCTGAGCTTCTTGGCTGTCATCGCCTTCGGTTATGAAGACTGGAGCCGGCGCGGCGAATTCCTGTCGGTGTTTTTTCGCATGGTGTCACGGTTTGGGGTGGTCGAGGCCGATCACCGGGCGTCATCCCGGGGCATATCGGCAAAACTCTGTCTCCCCGGCACGAAGCTCTGGGCGGAAAATCCTTTGCCGGCTAGCGGCATGTTCTTTCTCCTGCTGGCGCTTAGCTCCGTTTCCTTCGATGGCCTGTCCAAAACCTTCTTCTGGCTCGGCCTCAACGGCATCAATCCGCTGGAATTTCCGGGCCGCTCGGCCGTGATGACGACGAACACGGTCGGGCTGGCGCTAGTGTTCGTCGCCCTATCAAGCGTGTACCTGCTGGCCGTGTTCCTCGGCGAGCGCCTTGCCGGCAGCCGCCTGCCCTTCGCCAAATCTGCCGGGCTGTTGATCTGGTCGATCGTGCCGATCGCGCTCGCCTATCACTTTTCGCACTATCTCACGGCCTTCCTCGTCAACGGCCAATATGCGCTGGTGGCATTGTCCGACCCGTTTTCCAGCGGCTGGAACCTTTTCGGCACCGCCGGCTTTCAGGTCGGCGCTGGCATCGTCGCCGGCTACCAATCCGCCTGGACATTGTGGAACGCGCAGGCCGCGGCAATCATTGGCGGGCATGTGCTGGCCGTCCTCATCGCGCATGGTCTGGCCTACCGCCTGCATCCGACCGCCAGACAGGCCGCGCTCAGCCAGTTGCCGCTGACGGTCCTGATGATCGGCTATACCGTTTTCGGCCTGTGGCTGCTGTCGACACCGACCGCCGGCTGATGCTGTTTTCAAGCTGGAACACAGCTCGAACTTCCCCTTGGGGAAGCAGCTATTGCCATGCCGGAACTTTGGTGATTTAGTTTGTATACATGCAATTTTTCGCCTCGAAAATGGGCGAGGCGAATGATGCTGATCAGCGGTTATAAGTCATAAGACAAGGGGAACCGACATGACCGACAAAAGCAGGATTCTGGGGCCGGATGGCCTTCGCTTGAACCGCCGCACCGCGCTGAAGGGGCTTGCCGCGACCGTCGGCCTCGCCGCCGCGCCCGGCTTTGTCCGCTATGCGCAGGCGCAAAGCTCAGCACCGATCAAGATCGGCTTCCAGTCGCACCGCACCGGCATCGGCGCCGCCTATGGCCGCTGGTATGAAAAGACCACGGCGGCGGCCGTGAAACTGATCAACGATGCCGGCGGCATCACCGGGCGGCCTGTCGAGATCGTCATCGAGGACGACGGCACCGACCCCAAGCGCGGCGCCGAAGTGGTGGCCAAATTCGCCAGCCAGCACAAGACCGACATCGTCTTCGGCACGCTGTTTTCCCATGTCGTCATCGGCTCGGCGCCGACGGCGGGCGAGCTGAAAATCCCATACTACGTGGTCAGCGAAGGCCACCACGTCGCCTCCACCAAGCTCAACCGCTACTGCTTCCAGCCCGGCATCACCGATGTGAAGAGCCAGGTGCAGTCGGTCGCGCCGTGGATAGCGGCTAATGCCGGCAAGAAGGTCACGATGATCTATCCGGATTTTGCGTTCGGCTACGACCATCGCGATTACCTGCCGCCGGCGCTGAAGGCGCAGGGCGCCGAGGTCATCGCGCAGATCGCCATTCCGCCGACCGAAAGCTCCTTCACGCGTTATTTCCCGCAGATTCCGGCTGAGACCGACGTCATCTACCACGTCATGGTCGGCCCGGCCGTGCTGACCTTCGTCAAGGAACTCGGCGAATTCTACGGCTCGAACCGGCCCCAGCTCTTCGGCTTCATCGATTCGCTGGAAGCCGTCGACATCAACAGTCCCGGCCTCGAATTTCTCGATGGCAGCCATTTCTGGGAAGGCTCGCCGCGCTACGCGCAGGAAAACGATTCCGACGCGCAGAAGGCCTATCGCGCCGCCGTCGGCATCGACGAGAACGGTGCCGCCGTCGGCGACCCGAAGGACGTCTCCACCGCCGCCCATATGTTCGGCTGCTGGGAAACGCTCTACGTCATCAAGAAGGCGATGGAAGACGCCGGTTACAAGGGGCCGGAAGACCGCGGCAAGCTGGTCGAGGCGACCGAGGCGCTGACCGAGTTCAAGGAGGGCCCCGAGCATCCGCAGGGCGACAAGACCTTCAACGGCAAGATCCACCAGTGCTTCGGCCACCAGAACATCTCCAAGGTGGAAGGCGGCAAGCTGAAGGTCGTGCACCGCACCTCGATCGAGGACGGCATGTACGAGGCCGAAGGGGATTACACGACGCAGTCGCTGTAAGCAGGAAAGTTGCCGGAAAGGTACTGACGGCGTATATACGTCATCAGTACCGCAAAGGAGGCTGTCATGCCGAAAGAAGCTGTCTTCACGATGAAGCTGGAGTCCGAACTGCGCGATGCGTTCATGGCGGCGGCAAAGGCCGAAGATCGCCCCGCCTCGCAGATCGTGCGCGAATTCATGCGGGATTTTGTCCAGCAGAACCGTGACTATGTCGCGTTCCTGCAGCGCAAGGTTGATGCTGCACGCGCGGACATCGCCGCTGGACGGGTCTTCTCGAACGAGGAGGTCGAAGCCGAGATGGACCTGCTGCTCACGAAGCTCGAGAACAAAGGCCGAGAGGCTGCCGAGTGAGGCTGGAATGGACGGCTACTGCAAAGCGAGACCTGAAAGATATCATTGACTACATCTGGCTGGACAATCCTCAGGCGGCACGGCGCATGAACACTCGCTTTCGGGCCGTCGCCAGGCTGCTGGCACATTCTCCCTACTCCGGAAAACTGGGTGCGATAACCGGCACGCGCGAGTTCGTTGCCCATTCGAACTATCGGATTGTCAACCAGATCACCGGCGAGGCCGTTTCGATCATGGCGCTCGTCCACACCTCCCGCCAATGGCCTCCGGTCGAACCCGAGGGCGGTCACTGATGGCCTTCGGACCCCACCTCCTCCTTGCCGCCCTCGAAGGCCTTGTCACAAGTGCAGTGCTGGCGCTGATGGCGCTTGGCCTGTCGCTGGTGTTCGGCGTCATGCGCGTGGTCAATGTCGCCCATGGCGAGTTCTTCATGCTGGGTGCTGTGCTGGCCTGGTGGACCGCCTCGCTGGTCACCGGCCATCCGGCGATAGGCTTCCTTCTGGCGCTCGTCATCAGCCCGCTAATCGTTGGGGCCGTAGCGCTTGTGGCCGAGCGGCTGGTGCTGCGCCGGCTCAACTACAATCCCGAAGCGACCATCGTCGCCACCATCGGCATGCTCTACATCATCCAGCAGCTTGCGCTCACTTTCTACGGCCCGCAGGCGCGGCCGGTCGATGCGCCTTTCACCTATCGCATCCTGTTCCCGTGGTTCGGCTATTCCGGCTACAAGCTGTCGATCATCGCCGCGTCCATCGTCCTGCTTACGGCGACATGGTTCGTGCTGACGCGCACGAAAATCGGCCTCGTCATGCGCGCCACGCAATATGACAGCGAAACCGCGCAGGCCTTCGGCATCCCCGTCGACCGCGTCTATGCCGGCGTCTTCGCGCTCGGGGCGATGCTGGCCGCGGTCGCCGCCGTGCTGATCGTGCCGATCACCCAGGCGCACTACCTGATGGGCATGGACCCGCTGCTGCTCTCCTTCATCGTCGTCATCATCGGCGGCCTCGGCTCGCTGCGCGGCACCGTCATCGCCGCCGTGCTGATCGGGCTTTCCGACGGCATCATCTCGGCCTTCTTCTCGCCGACGCTGGCCAAGATCATCGCCACGCTGCTGGTCGCCATGGTGCTGGTGTTTCGCCCGCAAGGCCTGTTCGGGACGGCCAGCCGATGACGGGAAACAACTCGTCAGCCAAGGTTTTCCTGCTCCACATCGCCGTCATTGCGATTCTGTTCGCGCTGAATTTCATTCTCCCCGAATATCACCATGGCGTGCTCGCGCGCGTCATGGTGCTTTCCGTCTTCGCCATGGGCTACAACATGCTGTTCGGCTATGCTGGCCTGCTCAGCCTTGGCCACGCCATGTTCTTTGCAGCCGGGCTCTATGGCGCGGGGCTCACCGCCTATCATTTCGGTTGGGCCATGCCGGCAGCCTTTGCCGCCGGGCTTGTCTCCGGTGCTGTTCTGTCGCTCGCCATCGGCCTGCTGGCGCTGCGCACCACCGGCGTCGCCTTCATGATCGTCACCATGATGTTCGCGCAGGTCTGTTATCTCCTGACCTTCTATTTCAGCGAATGGACGCGCGGCGACGATGGCCTCGTTCTCGGCCAGGATACCCGCCGCCTCTTTATCGGCGATTTCTATCTCGACCTCACCCATCCGGCGACGCGCTACATGGCGGCGCTTGCGCTGTTTTCCATCGTGCTATTGATCACGCTGTTCATCGTCCGCTCGGCCCATGGCCGCGTGCTGGTGGCGATCCGCGAAAACGAGGAGCGCACGAAAATGCTCGGCTACGACACCTTCGCGAATAAGCTCGTCGCGGTCGTCGTTTCCGGTGTCATCTGCGCCTCGGCGGGTGCTGCCTATGCGCTGCTGTTCGGCTACGTCGGCTCGAGCTTCGCCTCGGTACAGTATTCGATCCTGCCGCTGCTCTGGGTGCTGCTCGGCGGTGCCGCCACCACGCTCGGCCCCTTCGTCGGCACGCTGTTCATGTATTATGTCGTCGACATCACCTCCAGCTACACTTCGGCCTATCTGCTGATCGTCGGCGTCGCGCTTATCCTGCTGGTGCTCTATTTCCCGAAAGGCATTCTCGGCACCATCCGCGAACGCTGGATACGGTGGCTGCCATGACGCCGCTACTCACCACACGCGATCTCAGGAAAAACTATGGCGGGCTGCGCGCCGTCGATGGCGTCGATTTCTCGCTGCAGCCCGGCGAGATCCGCGCCATCATCGGCCCCAATGGGGCCGGCAAGACAACCTTCGTCAGCCTCGTCTGCGGCCGGGTGATGCCGAGCTCGGGCACCATCGTCTTCGACGGCAACGACATCACCGATCTGCCGGCCTATCGGCGCGTCCGCCGCGGCATTGCCTATACGTTCCAGATCACCAGCGTATTCGCCCATCTCAGCGCCTATGACAATGTCGCCTTGCCGATGCAGCGCACGCTGACCGACGGCCGCTCGCGCGCAAAACTGCATGCCGGTGTCATGACAGCACTCGAGCGCACCGGCCTGGCCGACCGCGCTAACAGCCTCGCCGGCACGCTGTCCTACGGCCATCAGCGGCTTCTCGAAGTCGCCATGGGGTTGGCACTGAAGCCGCGCCTGCTGATCCTCGACGAACCGACGCAGGGCCTGTCCGATGGCGAGATCGCCGGCTTTATGGACCTCGTGCGCGAGATCGCACAGGACGCCACCGTGCTTCTGATCGAACACAACATGCAGGTGGTGATGGGGCTGGCCGACCGCATCACCGTCATGAATGCCGGCAAAATCCTTGCCGAGGGTACGCCGGAAGACATCCGCGCCAATGACGAGGTCCAGCGCGCCTATCTCGGAACGGAGCCGGCATGAGCGACGCGCTGACCGTCTCCGGGCTCGACTGTTTTTACGGCGAAGTGCAGGTACTGCATGGCCTCTCGCTGACGCTGAAAAAGGGCGAAGTGCTTTGTCTCCTCGGCCGTAACGGCGCCGGCAAGACGACAACGCTGAAGGCGATCATGGGGCTGGTGCCGGCGCGCACCGGTTCGATAAAGCTGGGCGAGCGCGAACTGACCACCCTTGCCGCCCATGACGTGCCCAAAGCCGGCGTCGCCTATGTGCCGCAGGGCCGGCGGCTGTTTGCCGAAATGACGGTGGCCGAAAACATCGAGATCGGCCTGATGACGCGCGCCAAGGGCAAGGCGACGCGCGATGCCGTGCTTGACCTTTTCCCGCTGCTGCGCGACCGGCTCGGCCAGCGCTCCGGCACGCTATCGGGCGGCGAGCAGCAGATGCTGGCCATGGCCCGCGCGCTCTGCCTTGAACCCGAGGTGCTGCTGCTCGACGAGCCGACCGAAGGCCTGATGCCATCGATGATCGCCAAAATCCGCGAGACGGTGGCCAAGTTGCGCGAGCGCGGCGTCTCGACCATTCTGGTCGAGCAGCGCGTCGATGCCGTGCTGTCAGTCGCCGATCGCGTGACCTTCATCGAGAATGGGCGTGCGCGGGAGACCGTTAGTGTCGAGGCACTGCGGGCCGATCCGGCGTTCGTGCAGAGATATGTCGGCGTGGGGTAACCTGGCGCCACGCCCACCTCCCCCTTGAGGGGAGGTCGCTGAGCGAAGCGGGTGGGGTCGTTCATGCAGGTCTCGACGCACGCAAAGGACGTCGAGCACTGCCGCAACGACCCCACCCGGTGGCTTCGCCGCCACCCTCCTCTCAAGGGGGAGGGTTATGCCAGCGCTCAAACCAGCTTCACCCCCGCATCCCGCATCTTGCCCGCCATGATCTCCAGCGAACCACCAAGATCGATCGCCCGGCAGGCGTCCAGCCGCACGGTCGTCTCGAACCCCAGCTTCACCGCGTCGAGCGCCGAATAGGCGACGCAGAAGTCGGTCGCCAAGCCGACCAGCGTAATGCTGCCGATACCGCGCTCCTTCAGGTAGCCGCCAAGGCCGGTCGGCGTCTTGCGGTCGTTCTCGAAAAAGGCGGAATAGCTGTCGATCGCCTTGCGAAACCCCTTGCGGATGACGATCTCGGCCTTGGTCCATTCCAGCGCCTCGTGGAACGCCGCCCCGCCCGTGCCCTGCATGCAGTGATCCGGCCACAGCGTCTGGTCGCCATAGGGCATTTTCGTTGTCTCGAAGGGCTGCTTGCCGGGATGCTGCGAAGCGAAACTCGAATGGCCGGCGGGGTGCCAGTCCTGCGTCAGTACGACATGCTCGAACCGGCCTATCATCTCGTTGATCAGCGGCACGATCTCATCGCCGCCAGCGACCGCCAGACTGCCGCCCGGGCAAAAATCGTTCTGCACGTCGATGACGACAAGCGCGTCTTCCTTCATGTGACCTCCGGCCCTAAAAATGATCGCGCTGAGCGTTGGCCGGAAGCCGCCGCCACGTCAACCGGCATTGTGCTGAAAGGCGAAATTCTGGCCGCAGGAGGGTGGCCGACAAACTCCCGCTTTGACAATTTCCGCCACCTTGATATCATTTGTGTGCGAATGAATTTTCGAGCGCCGGCCATGCCGGGAGGCATTGCGTGATCCGTTACGCGAAACCCAAAAATGTCGATGAGGCGCTGGCGCTGCTTGGCGAAGGGCCGTGGCGCATTCTGGCCGGCGGCACCGACTTTTATCCAGCGCTCGGCAACAGGCCCCTCAGCGAAAATGTGCTTGATATCAATGGGCTCTCCGAGCTTCGCGGCATCGCGGAGGTCGGCTCCCATATCGTCATCGGCGCGCGCACGACCTGGACCGATATCATCCGGCACGACCTGCCCGCCGCTTTCGACGGGCTGAAGCTTGCTGCGCGTGAAGTTGGCTCGGCGCAGATCCAGAACCGCGCCTCCATCGCCGGCAATCTGTGCAACGCCTCGCCTGCCGCCGACGGCGTGCCGCCGCTGCTGACGCTGGGTGCTGAAGTGGAGTTGCGTTCAGCCAGTGCAACGCGCCACCTGCCGGTCGAAGATTTCATTCTCGGCAACCGCCGCACCGCCTTACAACCCGGTGAGATGGTGACGGCGATCCGCATCCCGAAATCCGCGACTGCCGGCACCAGCGCCTTCGTCAAGCTCGGTGCGCGCCGTTATCTCGTCATCTCCATTGCCATGGCGGCAGCCCGCATCGTGGTGGAAGACGGCACCGTCACTGAGGCTGCCGTGGCGGTCGGCTCCTGCTCGCTGGTCGCCAAACGGCTGGCCGGCCTTGAAGCCGCCTTGCGCGGCCTGCCCATTGGCCCGGCGCTGGCCGAGACAGTCGCTGCCACATCGCTTCCCGAACTCGCTCCGATCGACGACGTGCGCGGCACGGCCGAATACCGGCGCGAGGCGGCCTGCGAGATCGTTGCCCGCGCCGTGCTTGCCGCTGCTGGCTACCAACCTCTGACAAAGGTGGCGGCATGAGTTCGGAGCGCATCAACATCACCTTCGAGGTCAATGGCGCCGCCGTTTCCGTCTCGGCGCCGCCGGTCCAGCGCCTGTCCGCACTGCTGCGCGACGAGTTGCACCTCACCGGCACCAAGGTTGGCTGCGATGCCGGCGATTGCGGTGCCTGCACGGTGCTCATCGACGGCGAACCGGCCTGCGCCTGCCTCGTGCCGACGGCATCGGTCGCGGGATCGTCCGTGCGTACAGTGGAAGGGCTTGCCAACGGAAAGCTCTCGGCGCTGCAGGCGTCATTCCTAGAACATGGTGCGGCCCAATGCGGCATCTGCACGCCGGCACTGCTGGTGGCGGGTACGGCGCTGCTGGACAGGAACCCGCATCCTAGCGAGATTGAGGTGCAGGACGCGCTCGGCGGCATTCTGTGCCGCTGCACTGGGTATCGGAAGATCGTGGCGGCGGTTATGGGGGCTGGGGGATTCATAAACGCATCGCTTGATCCTGAAACACCCCCCTCTGGCCTGCCGGCCATCTCCCCCGCAAGGGGGGAGATCAGCAGCTTCGCCCCCGCCTCATCTCCTGCAACGTTGACGATTGGCGAAGGAGCCTATGACGGAGTGATCTCCCCCCTTGCGGGGGAGATGGCCGGCAGGCCAGAGGGGGGTGGTGCAGAGAGTGCGCCATCGCAGAACACCCCTACAGACATTACCCTTTCGCGCACCCTCAACCGCCGCCTCCCCGAAACCGGCCACGCCGTCGGCGCCTCGCCCGTCCGCCTCGACGGCATCCCAAAGGTAACCGGGACCGAAAAATTCGGTGGCGACAGCTTTCCGGCCGACGCGCTCGCTGTCGCCGTCATCCGCTCACCGCACTACCACGCGGCTTTCGCCTTCGGCGACCTCGACGCCTACAAGGCGGCTAACCCCGGCATCGTTGGCGTCTTCACCGCCGCCGACATCCCGGGTAAAAACTGTTTTGGCGTGATTCCGCCCTTCGCCGACCAGCCGGCGCTCGCAGAAAACACCGCCCGCTTTCGCGGCGAGGCGGTGGCGCTGGTCGCCGGCGAGCGCGAGGCAATCACCTCGCTCGACCTGACAAAATTCCCGATCACGTGGACCGAACTGCCGTATATGCTTCAGCCGCGCGAGGCGCAGGCGGCAGATGCGCATCGCATCCACCCAAGCCGCGAACACAATCTGCTGACCCAGGGTTTTGTCGCGCGCGGCGACCCTGAGGCGGCACTCGCCAAGGCAGCGCACACTGTATCCGGCGAGATCGAGACTTCCTTCGTCGAGCATGCCTATATCGAGCCGGAAGCCGGTTTCGCGCACATGGACGGCGACACGCTGGTCATCACCGCCTGCACGCAGGCGCCCTATATGGACCGCGACGACACCGCGAAAGTTCTTGGCCTTGCGCCGGAAAAGGTACGCATCGTGCCGACGGCGACGGGCGGCGGCTTCGGCTCCAAGCTGGACGTGTCGCTGCAGCCGCTGATCGGCCTCGTCGCGATGAAGACCGGCCGGCCGGCCGCTCTTGCCTACACCCGCAACGAATCCATGATGTCGACCACGAAGCGTCATCCGGCGTCGATGAAGGCGACCATCGGCGCGGATGCCGGGGGCCGCATCACCGGCATGGTGTTCTCCGGCGATTTCAACACCGGCGCCTATGCAAGCTGGGGCCCGACTGTGGCCAACCGCGTGCCCGTCCACGCCTCCGGCCCCTATGCCACGCCGAACTATCGCGCCGTTGGCCGCGCCATCCACACCAACGGGCCGATCGCCGGCGCGTTTCGCGGCTTCGGCGTGCCGCAGGCGACCATCATGCAGGAGACGCTATACGACGCGATGGCCGAAAAGCTTGGCTTGGACCGGCTGAATTTTCGCTTGATGAACGCACTTCGGAACGGCTCCGAAACGGTTACCGGGCAGGTCCTCAAGGCCGGCGTCGGCATTGCCGAGTGCCTCGAAGCCCTGAAGCCGCATTGGGCGCGCGCGCTGGCCGATGCTGAAAACTTCAATGCCGAAAACACGGCCAAGAAACGCGGTGTTGGCGTCGCCTCCTGCTGGTATGGCTGCGGCAACACTTCGCTGCCCAATCCTTCGACGATCAAGATCGGCATCTCCCCCGCCGGCAAGGTGGTGCTGCATCAGGGCGCGGTCGATATCGGCCAGGGCTCCAACACCGTGATTTCGCAGATCGCCGCCGACGCGCTCGGCGTGCCGCTGTCGCTGATCGTGTTGCGCAGCGCCGACACCGCCATCACGCCTGACGCCGGCAAGACCTCCGCCTCGCGCCAGACCTTCGTCTCCGGCAAGGCGGCGGAGAAGTCGGGCCGGAGCTTGCGTGAAAAGATCCTGCGCTTCGCCAATGTCTCGGAGCGCGCAACGCTGCAATTCGATGGCGCGGCGCTCGTCATCCGCGAGGGCGAGGCCACCCGCCGCGTCGATCTCGCCGGGCTTGCCGTGGATGCTGACGGTTTCGTCTTCGGCGCGCAGGAGACCTACGATCCGCCGACCTTGCCGCTGGACGAAAAGGGCCAGGGCACGCCCTACGCACAATATGGCTATGGCGCGCAGATTGCCGAGCTTGAAGTCGACCTGAAGCTCGGCACGGTCAAGCTGATCAAGATCACCGCCGCACACGATGTCGGCCGCGCCATCAACCCGCTGCTTGTCGAGGGTCAGATCGAAGGCGGCATCGCGCAGGGCATCGGCATGGCGCTGATGGAGGAATACATCCCCGGCCGCACCGAGAATCTGCACGACTACCTCATCCCGACCATCGGCGACGTGCCGCCGATCGAAACCATCCTGGTGGAGGTTCCGGACCCGGAAGGACCGTTTGGGGCCAAGGGTCTGGGCGAGCATGTTCTGATCCCGACCGCACCGGCCATCCTCAACGCCATCCGCCATGCCACCGGCGTTCTGGTGACGAAAGTTCCGGCGACGCCAAGCCGCATCCGCGCGGCGATCCGGGAGGCTCGGCTATGATGAGGGCACGGCATGGTGGCAATCCATCCTCTCCCGGCCTACGGCACGCCAATCACCTATGGCACAGCCGACCCCCACTCCGTCACGCTTCGCGTGACACCTCTCCCCCTCAAAAAGGGAGAGGAAGGGTGCCAGACATTCGGACGGCGTTTCCTCTCCCCCGTCGATCGGGGGAGAGGTGGTTTGCGAAGCAAATCGGAGTGGGGGTCGAATGGCATAGTCGATTGCCCTCAAGTTCCTGGAGAAAGGATGCCGGCAGGCAGGTGAGGGGCGGCGCGAATCGTCCTATGCTGGCTCTGCCCCTCATCCGCCACTTCGTGACACCTTCTCCCCGTGAACGGGGAGAAGGAAGGGAGGCGCCATCATGAGCGAGCTTGCCGAACGCTTCGACACCCACGACCCCGGCGAAAAGCAGGTGGCCGAGAAGATCCGCTGCGATGCCTGCCCGGTCATGTGCTACATCGCCGAAGGCCGCACCGGCGCCTGCGACCGCTACGGCAATACGGGCGGGCGCATCGTGCGCTGCGACCCGCTGACCATCCTCGAGTACAGCGCCGGGGCCGGCGGCGCGGTCGTGCCCTTCGCGGCGGAAGGCGAGGAATGGAATGGCGAACTGATCAACAGCGGCCGCCGCTTCGTGACAGCCATCGGCGCCGGCACGACCTATCCCGATTACAAGCCCGCCCCCTTCATCGTCAGCCAGGAGGTCGAGGGCGTCGATCTGGTGACGGTCGTCACCGAGGGTATTTTTTCCTATTGCGGCATCAAGATAAAGATCGACACCGACCGCTTCCTCGGCCCCGAAACGGCGATCGTGCGCGCCGAAGGCGAGGCGGTCGGCCATGTCACCACCGGCGAGTATGGCTCGCAGATGCTGTCGCTGGGCGGGGTGCATCACCTGACCGGCGGCTCCAAGTCGGAAGGCCGCGTTACCTGCGCGACCATGCTCGACCTTTGCAACCGCAAGCCGGTCGAGCTTTCCATCGACGGCGGCGTCACCGTCGTCGTCGAAGCCGGCAAGGCGCCGGTGATCGACGGCCAGGCCGAGCACCGCATGCGCGTCGGCTGCGGCTCGGCCACCATCGGCATGTTCGCGACGCAATGGCGCGGGCTGGTCGACGAGGTCGTGGTGGTCGACGACCACATCACCGGCGTCGTCTCCGAGCATCAGGCCGGCAAGGTGCTGGGCTGGGAGGACACGGGCATAAAAATCATCGGCCGGCGCTCAACGCCCGGCCGTTATTTCAAGGTTTCGGAACCCGGCCTCGGCTGGGGCGGCACGACCATTTCCGACCCGCTGTCGATCCTCGGCGAGTGGAACCCGAAGAAGGGCGCGCGGCCCGGCCTGTCGCTGCTGATGGTCTCGACCACCGGCGAGCAGTTCGCCTATTTCGAGCTCAACGACGATCTGAAGCCGGTCGAAAAACCGTTTCCCGAGCGGCTGCGCAAATCGGTCGGGCTGATCGAGGACAATTGCGAGCCGGCGCTGTGCACGGTGCTGTTCGTCGGCGGGGCCGGCGGCTCCTTGCGCGCCGGCGTGGTGGAAAATCCGGTCAACCTCACCCGCTCGGTGCAGGGCCTGAAAACCTACGTCACGGTCGGCGGCGCGCCGGTCTATGTCTGGCCCGGCGGCGGTATCACGCTGATGGTCGATGTCATGCGCGTGCCGGAAAACGCCTTCGGCTATGTGCCAACACCAGCACTTGTCGCGCCGATCGAATTCACGCTGCGCCGCGACGACTATATACGGCTCGGCGGCTATGCCGATGAAATCCGCAGCGTCGACGATGTCCTCGCCAAGGGCGGCGAATATTTCAATGCCCGCGCCCGCAAAGACGCGCCGGCTGACAATCCATGGCCGCCGCTGGCGCAATTGCGCCGCTCCAGCGAAAGCCCGGATCGATGAACGGCCCGCAGGTATCCTGGCTGGCCGACGGCAAGCGCCTTCACCTCAACCATGGCCCTATCGACTTGATCATCGAGTCTTTCGGCGAGGCGACGGAAGTGCGCGCTACGTATGAGCAAGCGGTCGCGCGTTTCCAGACGGTGCTGACCGAACTCGTCGCCGAACTGCCGGAGTTGCGCCGGCCTGCAAGTGTTCAGCCACGCGCCTTTGCCGGCGTTGTGGCGCGACGCATGGAGGCGGCGGTCAGCCGGCTTGCTGACAAGAACTTCATCACCCCGATGGCCGCAGTCGCGGGTTCCGTGGCAGAGGAAATCCTTGCTTCCATGCTCATAGGTCGAACCTTGCAAAAGGCCTATGTCAACAATGGCGGCGACATCGCACTGCATCTCGCACCCGGGGAAACGATGACGCTGGCCATCGCCGGCACCGGCCACGGCTTTGCCGACCGCATCACCATCCGGGCGGAAGACGGGATAGGTGGCATCGCCACCTCCGGCTGGCGCGGGCGCAGCCATTCGCTCGGCATCGCCGATGCGGTGACTGTTCTGGCGCACACGGCGGCCGAGGCCGACGCGGCGGCGACGCTGATCGCCAATGCCGTCGACCTGCCAGGGCATGCGGCAATCGCACGGCGGCCGGCGCGGGAGCTCGCGCCCGACAGCGATCTTGGCGACCGGTTGGTGACGGTCGGTGTTGGGGTGCTCAGCTCTGCCGAGGTAGACGCTGCACTGGGGCGTGGCCTTGATGTTGCAGAAGACTTTCGCCGGCGTGGACTGATTGAGACAGCAGCGCTGTTTCTGGATGGCGACAGTCGCCTGTGCGGGGAGGTTCGTCCTGAAGCATTGATGGCCCACGCTGCACCCTCTGTCCTGCCGAACATCTCCCGCGCCGCGACAATCGCATATGGCACGGCTAACCCCCACTCCGCCGAGCTTCGCTCGGCACCTCTCCCCCTCAAAAGGGGAGAGGAAAGGCGCCAGCCTTGCCGAGGTGCGTTTCCTCTCCCCCGTCGATCGGGGGAGAGGTGGCTCGGCGAAGCCGAGACGGAGTGGGGGTCGAATTCTATAGGCGATTACCCTGCCCTTGGAGATGTCCAGCAGGACAGAGGGTAGTGCGAATGCGCCCGCAAACAATCCTCGTTCCCACCACTCGACAAACATCGAAAGACCCGCACCATGCCTGACTTCCCGATCCGCAAGATCGCCGTCCTGACCGAAGAAATCTTTCACGAGGGCGGCCCCGCCACCAGCGAACCGCGCCGGCGCGTTGCCGGGCTGGCCGTCGTGAAAAACCCCTTCGCCGGCCGATACGCCGAGGAACTGCAGAGCGCGATGGACGATCTGAAGCCGCTGGGCCTGCTCCTCACCGACAGGATGATCGAGGCACTGGGCGGCGACATCAAGGCTATCGACGGCTATGGCAAGGGCGCCATAGTCGGCACCGGCGGCGAGATCGAGCATGGGGCGCTGTGGCATGTGCCGGGCGGCTATGCCATGCGCGAACGCCTCGGCCAGGCGAAGGCCATCGTGCCGTCGGCGATGAAGGTCGGCGCTTTCGGCTCGCGCCTCGACGTGCCGCTCGGCCATACCAACGCCGCCTATGTGCGCAGCCATTTCGATGCCATGGAAGTCGGCATCGCCGACGGCCCACGGCCGGACGAAATCCTGTTCTGCCTTGCCATGGCCTGCGGTCCGCGTATTCATAGCCGCATGGGCGGTCTTGAAGCCAAGGACATCAAGGTCTGGGACGGGCAGCGATGACCGGAGAAGACAATCTCCTGAAGCTTGTTGAAGCCGACGAGACGGAAGGCGAGTACCATCTGCAGGAGCAGGTCGGCTTTATCCTGCGCAAGGCGCATCAGCGCCATGTCTCAATCTTCGCCTCGCATATAGGCGACCTGACGCCGCCGCAGTTTGCAGCGCTCGCCAAGCTGCATGATGTCGGCGAGACCTCGCAGAACCAGCTCGGCACCCTGATAGCCATGGACGCGGCGACCGTCAAAGGCGTCATCGACCGGCTGAAGGCGCGCGGGTTGGTCGAACTGTCCAAGCACGAGGTCGACAAGCGCCGGCTGCTGGTCAGCCTGACGGTGGAGGGCCGCGCCATGGTGGAGCGGCTGATACCGCTGGCCCAGAAGATCACCGAGGAAACGCTGGCGCCGCTGACGCCGAAGGAGATCGGCACCTTCCTGAAGCTGCTGGCCAAGATGGCGTAACTCGCCTGCCGCATAGGCGAAAGGCTGAAGCATACCCCAAAGATCGGAATCGATTTTTGAAAGTCTCGCGCCCAGATTAGAAATAGCTAATGCGCGGTATATCCACTTTGACATATCGTTTCAACGCTCGCAGACCGCCCATGGCGCATGCGACATTTGCGTATGCTGCAGTGCGATATTTTATGTTGCAACGCAATAAAATCAGCGTAGGCTGAGTTCGAACCCTGGGAGGAGCAACCGTTTCACGGAAGGCGTGAAAGCATGCTCCAGATCATGATCCTCGTTTGCTCGGTCAATGTTTCCCCGGTCGACTGCCAGATGGAAACCGCCCTCGACGTCATCAGCGGCCCGCAGACGGCCAGCGCCATTTCCTGCGGCATGCAGGGCCAGGCGCTGATAGCGTCGACCTCATTCGCCAGGCGGCGCCCCGGCGAATATGTGAAAATCAAATGCACGCATTTGAAAGAGGCAAGGACGGCGCAGAAGATCTGAAGGCCGAATACTTGCAAGACGAATGAGCTTGGCCTTGCCAAGGTGTGCCTAATCCCCCTCTCCGTCTCGGCTTCGCCGATCCACATTCCGGGGCGAGCCACGGGTCTCGCCCGTCCTCCGGACCCCCCATTTCATGGGGGCGAGGAACCCAGGTTCTGCAAAGCTGCGACCTCGGCGAGTGCCGGTTCCTCGCCCCCGCATAGCGGGGGAGAGGTGGATCGGCGAAGCCGAGACGGAGAGGGGGAATTCCAGCCAGCACCGTTCCGAAGTCGTTACTTTTTCGCCACCCGCAGTTCCCGCGTCGCTTCCCGGTCGATCGAGTTCGCCGCCACCACGACCCCGAACATCTCTGCTGCCTGCTCAGCCGTGTAGTAGCCCAGCCGGACATCCCTCAGCACCAGTTCGGGATCGCGCTTGAGCGGATCGCCGTAGCCGCCGCCACCGGGTGTGCCGACCTGTACGCGGTCACCGGCCCTCAGTGGAATGTCCTGTTCCTTCGACAGATGCGGGGGCACATGGGCCTCGCCGCCTCGATAAACGGTGACGGAATTAACCGCGCCATCGCTGCCGCCGCGCACGCCCTGCGGACCGACGCGGCCATGGTCCATGACGAAGGAGGCACGCGCCTCGCCGCGCAGCAGTTCCACTTCGTATGCCAGCCCGAAGCCGCCGCGATGTTCGCCCGCGCCGCCCGAGCCTTCGCGCAGCGCATAGTGGCGGTAGAGCACGGGATAGGCCTGCTCCATGATCTCGACCGGCGGCGATTTCGAAATGCCGATGGTCGAGCAGCCATTGGAGAGGCCGTCATGGGAAAGATTGCCGCCATAGCCACCGCCGGAAATCTGGTACATGACATAGTCGCGGCCCCGTGCCGGGTCGCTGCCGCCGAGCGCGAAATTGCCGCTGGAGCCGGCGGGCGCTGCCGTCACTTTTTCAGGCACTGCCTGCACCATGGCCGCAAACACCGCCTCGGCGATGCGCTGCGAAACCTCCGCCGCACATCCGGAAACCGGGCGGGGGTATCTGGCGTCGAGGAACGTTCCCTCCGGCCGCTTCACCTCCAGCGGCTCGAAGGCGCCGGCGCTGATCGGCACATCGGGGAAGATGTGGCGCATGGCGAGATAGACCGACGATAAGGTCGTGGCCAGCACGCTGTTCATCGGGCCGATGCAGGGCGGGCTCGATCCCTCGAAATCGAAGGTCAGCGTATCGCCCTGTTTCTCGATCGCCAGCGCGATGGTCAGCGGCTGGTCGACCACGCCGTCGGAATCGACGAAGGCCTTCGAGCGGTAGATGCCGTCCGGGATCGGCGCGATATGCGCCCGCATCTGCTCGGCAGCGCGCCGGCGCAGTTCGGCGATGGCCTCGATCACCGTTTCGTCACCGTAACGATCGAGGATCGCAAAGAGCCGATCCTGCCCGACATAAAGCGCTGCTGCCTGGGCGCGGATGTCGCCGATGCGCTGGTCGGCAACGCGGATGTTCGAGCAGATGATCGAATAGATCTCCTGGTCGAGCATCTTCTTCTTGAACAGTTTTACCGGCGGCAGGCGCAGGCCCTCCTGCTCAACCGCCGTCGCTGAGGCGGAAAACCCGCCCGGCACCGAACCGCCGATATCGGGCCAGTGGCCGGTGTTGGAGAGCCAGCAGAAGATTTTTCCGCCGCGCCACACCGGCATGGCGAAGCGCACATCCATCAGATGCGTGCCGCCGAGATAGGGGTCGTTGACGATGTAGATATCGCCCTCGTCCGGGGCCGCGCATCTGCCGTCGCGGATCATCCCGATGATCGTGCGCGTCGAATACTGCATCACGCCGACGAACACCGGCAGACCCTGCGAACCTTGCGCGATCAGCGAGCCGTCCTGGGCTGAATAGATGCCGTCGGAGCGGTCGTTGGCCTCGGCGATGACAGGGGAGAATGCGGCGCGCGAAAAGGTGAGGTCCATCTCGTCGCAGGTCTGCTGGAGCGCTGCCTGGATGACGGAGAGGGTGATGGCGTCGAGGGAGGTCATAGCGCCAATCTCCTCCCTCCCCCTTGTGGGGAGGGATCGAGGGTGGGGGTATTTGCCGTGCGCCCTTCGTTGACTTCCTGCGACACTGCACGGCCGTAAGTACGACAAGCAAAGGAACCCCCACCCCTAACCCCTCCCCACAAGGGGGAGGGGGACAACGGCATCGCGTTCATTTGCCCACCTCGATCACAATATTCCCATCGCCGTCCGACCGCGCCTTATCACCAGGCTCCAGCACCGTCGTGGCATCCATCTGCTCAAGGATCGCCGGCCCCACAATCTCAGCATCCAGCGGCAGCTTTTCGCGGGCGTAGACCGGCGTGTCGTGCCATGCGCCATCATACCAGACCGGCCGCGTCTCGCGCAGCGCGCCTTCCAGCGTCTTCGCCCGCCCCGCCGGGTCGATCAGCCGCGAAAGATCGACCGCGGGTCGCACGCCGGTGACCGAAGTGTTGAGGTTGACCAGATTGGCTCGGATTTCCGGCAGTTCCACCTTGAAGCGGGCGAAATAGGCTTTTTCGAACAGGCTTTGCAGCGTCGCGCGATCCACTTGCGCCGACGGCAGCGGCACGTTGAGGATATGGGTCTGGCCGACGAACTGCATGTCGGCCGAATGCGTCACCCGAATGCTTTCCGGCTTCACCGCTTCCTTGGCGATGAGTGCCGCGCCCTCCTCGCGATGCCACTGCAGGATATCAGCAATACGTGCCTCATCGACGCTCGCCACCGGCTGGTTGACGGTGTTGACGAAATCGTGGCGCAAGTCGGCCACCACGCAGCCCAGCGCATTGGTGATGCCGGGCCGCGCCGGCACCAGCACCTTCGGCAGGCCGAGTTCGCGGGCAAGTGCCGTCGCATGCAGCGGCCCTGCCCCGCCGAAAGCGAACAGCGCGAAGTCGCGCGGGTCGTGGCCGCGCGCCACCGAAACCATGCGGATCGCGCCCGCCATCTTCATGTTGCCGAGCCGCAGGACCGCGCCCGCCGCCGCGACACCGTCAAGGCCGGTCGCCTGCCCGATCCTGTCGGCGAAGATCGCGCGCACATGCTCGACCGTCACCGGGTTCTCCACCGCCAGCAGCTTTTTCGGATCGAGCCGCCCCAGCACCAGATTGGCGTCGGTGATGGTCGGCTCCGTGCCGTCGCGCCCGTAGCAGATCGGGCCGGGATTGGCGCCGGCACTTTCCGGCCCGACCTGGATCAGCCCCGAAGCATCGACGCGCGCAATCGAGCCGCCGCCCGCCCCCACGGTGTGCACCGCCACCATCGGCACATGGATCGGCATCGCATATTCGATCTCGGTCTCGTTCGACACCGCCGGCTCGGCGTTCTGGATCAGCGCCACGTCGGTCGAGGTGCCGCCCATGTCGTAGGTGACGAGATTCTCATAACCGGCGCGCTTGCCGGTATAGGCCGCCGCAATCACGCCCGAAGCCGGGCCCGACATCACCGTCTTGGCTGATTCACGTGTGACGAAGCGGGCCGAGATCATGCCGCCATTGCCGTTCATGATCAGGAAATCACGGCCATAGCCGCGCGCTTCCAGTTCCGTGCGCAGCCGCTCGACATAGCGCTCGAGGATAGGCTGCACCGAGGCGTTGACGGCAGCGGTGACCCCACGCTCGAATTCACGCGCCTCCGAAAGCAGCGCGTGGCCGGTGGTGATGTAGCCGTTCGGCCAGCTTTCCCGCGCGATCTCGGCTGCACGTTTCTCGTGCTCCGGATTGGCGTAGGCGTGCAAAAAGTGGATGACGAGGGATTCGCAGCCGGCCTCGATCAGACGCTGCACGGCCTCGCGCATCTCCGCCTCGTCGAGCGGGATGCGAACTGCCCCCGATGCTTCCACGCGCTCGGACACTTCCAGCCGCAAGTCGCGCGGAATGACAGGCACGAACACGCCCGTCATGCCATAGGCCTGCGGCCGCGTGCGGCGGCCAAGCTCGATCACGTCGCGAAAGCCGCGAGTGGTGATCATGCCGGTGCGCGCCAGCCGGCGCTCCAGCACGGCGTTGGTGGTTGTGGTCGTGCCATGCACGATCAGGCCGATCTCGGGAATGGGAAAGCCGGTGTCGGCAAGGGCCGAAACCACGCCGAAAGCCTGGTTGTGAACGGTGGTCGGCGTCTTGGCGATGTGCACCCGGCCGCCGCCCCGGCCGTCGATCATCAAGAGGTCGGTAAAGGTCCCGCCGACATCGATGCCGGCGACCACACTTCCGGCATTTGCGGAATAATTCTCAACCATGCTCGAAACCCGAAATGTCCGGCCTAAGGATGGGAAGTAGATTGGAAAGGTGTTTCACGTCGCTATCTTGACGTCAATATCGTTTGTATACTAATAAATTTCGGACACAAGAGTCTACCGTTTCGGGATTTGTGGTGGCGCGCCGGGCAGTCAGGCCTTGGTTCGCAGGGCGATGTTTTTGCGCCGCCGCAGGCACAAGGTTTGGTTTCGATGAACACCGCGACTGCCCTGAATACCGTTGGCGCCAAGCCGCTCGACTTCCCTATACCGGCCAATGTTCATGCCGAGACCGTCGTCTCGGTCAAGCACTATACCGACCGCCTGTTCTCCTTCCGCATCACCCGGCCGCAGTCGCTGCGCTTCCGCTCGGGCGAGTTCGTCATGATCGGCCTGCCCAATGCCGAGAAGCCGGTGTTCCGCGCCTATTCGGTCGCCAGCCCGGCCTGGGACGAGGAACTGGAATTCTTCTCGATCAAGGTGCCGGACGGTCCGCTGACCTCGCACCTGCAGAAGATCCAGCCCGGCGACACGGTGCTGATGCGCCAGAAGGCGACCGGCACGCTGGTGGTCGACGCGCTGACGCCGGCCAAGCGCCTGTTCATGATCTCTACCGGCACCGGCGTGGCGCCCTTCGCCAGCCTGCTGCGCGATCCCGACACCTACGAAAAGTTCGATCAGGTCATCCTCACCCACACCTGCCGCGACGTGGCCGAGCTTGCCTATGGCAAGGAGCTGGTTGAGGGACTGGAGAACGATCCGCTGATCGGCGAACTCACCCATGGCCGCGTCACGCTCTATTCGACGACGACGCGCGAAGAGTCCTCCCATATGGGCCGCATCACCGCGCTGATCGGCTCGGGCAAGTTCTATTCCGACCTCGGCATCGAAAAGCTGAACCCGGAAACCGACCGCATCATGATCTGCGGCTCGATGCACATGCTGAAGGACGTCAAGGAACTCGCCGAAAGCCTCGGCTTCGACGAAGGCTCCCTCAGCCACCCCTCGACCTTCGTCGTCGAGCGCGCTTTCGTCGGCTGAGTTTTTGGCGAGTGGCGGGTGTCGCTCGTTTTGGCCGATTTTCTCCGGAAATCTTCGGACGCAAGCTTCAGCGTCGGTAGTTGGTGACTACGTCCGTGACATCGCCAACGTCAACCTTGACGATTAGCGATGCCAACCATGACGTCGTCTTCCCGGAAACCGCAGCGAAGCGGAGGTTATCCGGCACCCATTGGCCGCAGCATCGTCAGGCACGGCCCGGTCCTGATATTGAGGCGCGTTCTGTACCGTTGAAGCTCTTCTACATTCAGGCATGGATTCCCGACACTCTCCGCTCGTTCCTCGCTCACGAGGTCGAGAATGACGAATTGCATTTAGGCTTGCCGCCAATCTCAGGCGTTGGCGGTTTGGCGTTGGCCGTTTGGTGTGTTGGCGGCTTAGCGTTGACGGTTTGCGAAGGCGGCAAATAACAAGCTCGTCATCCTCGGGGCCGGAGCCGAACGAAGTTCGGCGGAGGGACCCGGGGATCCATGCCGGAACCTCGGTGAAATGTACCGCGGTGCAGAACAGCTGAAACTGAAGCTTGCTAACTGTGGGAAAGATTTTCACTCGATTTCCCAGCAACCCATTGTTTCCATTCACACCACACATTTTTTCACCCTCACTTTATCCACACCCTTCAAGCATCTTTCATAATCCAGCCAGTTCCTCCCACGGGAACGCCGGTCGCGACGGTGATCTGTGGGGAGGAACCGGCGCTTCCGTCTTGCGGCAAACGTAGCAGCAAGGCCGGGGAGGTTCCGTCCGAGGGTTCCCCTGCGGGTAATACGGCCCGCGCGTGCTGGACGAGCACATAGGCCCTGCAAACCAAAAGGTTTGCAGGGAGCAGCGGAACGGACGGGAACAGAAATCGCCGGCGGGGCGCGGACGTCGCGCCACGTACTAAACATTAGGAAAGGCACGGCCATGCGCCCCGCTTCCCACCCTCGTAGAGGGAGTTCTTTGACAATGGCCAGACGGTGAAAACCGGGCGTGGCGATGAATAGGTGCGTCCTTCGAGGCTCGCTACGCTCGCACCTCAGGATGAGGATGCGAGTTTCCTACGATCCTCATCCTGAAGTGTGAGCACATTTCAGAAGAATGGCTTTGCCGGCACACCCTCCCTCATCCTGAGGTGCGAGCGTTAGCGAGCCTCGAAGGACGCACCAGGGACAGTTTACTTTCTTGCCCGGAAAGGCAGCGGCGGCTGCGATCGCGCAAGGGGCAAAAAGTAAACTGTCCCCTGCCGCCTAGCAACGAAGCGAAGCGCCAGAGGGGTCGGTCAAGCAGCGCGCGGCCGCAAAAGAACGTCGAGCACACTACCGCAGCCACCCTACCCGGCCCTTTGCTTACGCTTCGGGCGTTCGTCGCTTCAATCGACAAATCGTTGTCGATTGATCGCCTTTAGCGACCGCGTCTCACGGGAGGGAAATGCCCGCAAAGCTCACCTCTTCTTGCAAACGATTTGCAATTGCATTGACAGCTGGCCGCTGCTGCTTTATCTCCAGGCACAAGGGCCGGGACTTCCGCGCGCCCAAACTCCACCCGACAGGATTTTTCATGACAGGCATTCGCGCATTTCTTGTTTCGTTATCGCTCACGGCTCTTGCGGCTATCTCCGCCAGCGCCGCCCAGGCCGCCGACAAGATGAATGTGGTCACCACCTTCACGGTGATTGCCGATATCGCCCGCAACGTTGCCGGCGAGGCCGCAACCGTTGAATCCATCACCAAGCCCGATGCCGAGATCCACAATTACCAGCCGACACCGGGCGACATGATCAAGGCGCAGAAGGCCGACCTGATCCTGTGGAACGGGCTCAATCTCGAGCTCTGGTTCGAAAAGTTCTTCGCCAATCTGAGCGAAGTGCCGAGCGTCGTCGTCTCGGAAGGCGTCGAGCCGATGGGCATCGCCGAAGGCCCCTATACCGGCAAGCCGAACCCGCATGCCTGGATGTCGCCCGAGGCGGCGCTGGTCTATGTCGAGAACATCCGCAAGGCCTTTGCCGCGCAGGACCCGGACAATGCCGAGGCCTATGCCAGGAACGCCGCCGCCTATTCTGAAAAGATCAAGGCGACCGTCGAGCCGATCCGCACCGAGATCGCCAGCATTCCGGAAGACCGGCGCTGGCTCGTCACCAGCGAAGGCGCATTCTCCTACCTCGCCCGCGACTTCGGCCTGAAGGAGCTTTATCTCTGGCCGATCAATGCCGACCAGCAGGGCACGCCGCAGCAGGTGCGCAAGGTGATCGACGCGGTGCGCGCCAACAACATTCCCGCCGTGTTTTCCGAAAGCACCATTTCGGCCTCGCCCGCCGAGCAGGTCGCCCGCGAGACCGGCGCCAAATATGGCGGCGTGCTCTATGTCGACTCGCTGAGCAACGAAGACGGCCCGGTGCCGACCTATCTCGACCTGCTGCGCGTCACCACCGAGACGATCACGAAAGCGCTCGTGCAATGAATGCTTTAGACAGGGCGAAGCCAGCCAGCAGAACGGAAGACGGCAGCGGGCTTCGTGTCGACAGCATCACCGTCACCTATCGCAACGGCCACACCGCGCTGCGCGATGCCAGCTTCGCCATCCCGACCGGCACTATTACGGCGCTGGTCGGGGTCAATGGCAGTGGCAAGTCGACGCTTTTCAAGTCGATCATGGGCTTCGTGCCGCTGGCCGCCGGCACGGTCGAGATTTTTGGCCAGCCGGCAGCCTACGCCCTGAAGCGCAACGCGGTTGCCTATGTGCCGCAGAGCGAGGATGTCGACTGGAACTTTCCGGTTCTGGTCGAGGATGTCGTCATGATGGGCCGCTACGGCCACATGAACTTTCTGCGCATGACGCGGCCGGTCGACCGGCAGGCAGTGGACGAGGCGCTGGAACGGGTCGGCATGGCCGACTACCGCAAGCGCCAGATCGGCGAGCTTTCCGGCGGCCAGAAGAAGCGCGTCTTCCTCGCCCGCGCTCTGGCGCAGGAAGGAAAAATCATCCTGCTCGACGAGCCCTTCACCGGCGTCGATGTGCGCACCGAAGAGGCGATCATCACGCTGCTGCAGGCGCTGCGCGACGAGGGCCGGGTTATGCTGGTTTCCACCCATAATCTCGGCAGCGTGCCACGCTTCTGCGACCGCGCGGTGCTTATCAACCGCACGGTGCTCGCCGCTGGACCGACAGCGGAAGTGTTCACGCAGGCCAATCTCGAAAAGACCTTCGGCGGCGTGCTGCGCCAGTTCATCCTCGGCGGTGCCGATCTCCACGCCGACGCCGACAAGCGCCGCGTCACCGTGCTGACCGACGACGAGCGCCCCTTCGTCATCTATGGCGACGAGCCTCAAACGGCGAACAGGGCAGAAATGTCAGAGACAGAAAAAGATCGTATCGGAAAAGAGAAATGACCGTGTTTCATCTGCTCTACCTTCCTCGATCGGCGCATGCCATTTCACCCCCGCCCCTTACCCCTCCCCACAAGGGGGAGGGGTTTTCTGAGACGCTGACGCCCCCCTCCCCCCTGTGGGGAGGGGTTAGGGGTGGGGGTCGGAAAGCTAGAGACGCGAAGGCAAGTCCTTCCCGCACTACACCGCCGTCTCTACGCGAGGTCATTGCATGAGTGTCCTCCTCGAACCCTTCGGCTATGGCTACATGGTCAATGCCATGTGGGTGTCGGCGCTTGTCGGCGGCGTCTGCGCCTTTCTCTCGGCCTATCTGATGCTGAAGGGCTGGTCGCTGATCGGCGACGCGCTCTCGCATTCGATCGTGCCGGGGGTTGCCGGCGCCTATATGCTCGGCCTGCCCTTCGCGCTGGGGGCGTTTCTCTCCGGCGGGCTTGCGGCGGCGGCCATGCTGTTCCTCAACCAGCGCACCAAGCTGAAGGAGGACGCCATTATCGGCCTGATCTTCACCTCCTTCTTCGGCCTCGGCCTGTTCATGATCTCGCTGTCGCCGGCCTCGGTGAACATCCAGACCATCGTGCTCGGCAACATCCTCGCCATCACCCCGGGCGACACGCTGCAGCTGGTCATCATCGGCGGCGTCTCGCTGGCGATTTTGCTGGCGAAATGGAAGGACCTGATGGTTGCCTTCTTCGACGAGAACCACGCCCGCACCATCGGCCTCAACCCGGACTGGCTGAAGGTGCTGTTCTTCACGCTGCTTTCGGCCTCGACGGTTGCTGCCTTGCAGACGGTTGGCGCCTTTCTCGTCATCGCCATGGTGGTGACGCCGGGCGCAACCGCCTATCTGCTCACCGACCGCTTTCCGCGACTGATCGCCACCAGCGTCGCCATCGGCGCGGTCACCAGCTTCGTCGGCGCCTATGCCAGCTACTTCCTCGATGGCGCCACCGGCGGCATCATCGTTGTGCTGCAAACGCTGATCTTCCTCTCCGCTTTCGTCTTCGCCCCCAAGCACGGCATGCTGGCGGCGCGGCGCAAGGCGCGCGAAGCTCTGGAGGCGGGGGTATGATTTACTTCGGGACCAGCAGCGCTGCCCCTCACCCTTACCCTCTCCCCGTAAAAGACGGGGAGAGGGAGGCGTCAGCGTTGCAGCTTCGTCCTTCCTCCCGTCCTTCACGGGGAGAAGGTGCAGGCAGGCGGATGAGGGGCAAACAATCATGACCGAAACCCTCCTCATGCCATTCGCATTCCCCTTCATGCAGCAGGCTTTCGTCATCGCCGTGCTGGTCGCCATACCCATGGCGATGCTGTCGGCGTTCCTGGTGCTGAAGGGCTGGTCGCTAATGGGCGATGCCATCAGCCATGCGGTGCTTCCGGGCGTGGTGCTTGCCTATATCGCCGGCATTCCGCTCGCCATCGGCGCGTTTGCCGCCGGCATGGTCTGCGCGCTTGCCACCGGCTTCCTGAAAGAGAACAGCCGGGTCAAGGAAGACACGGTCATGGGCATCGTCTTTTCCGGCATGTTCGGCCTCGGCATCGTGCTCTACACCAAGATCCAGACCGACGTTCACCTCGACCACATCTTGTTCGGCGACATACTCGGCGTGACCTGGGGTGATGTCGCGCAGACCGGCATCATCGCCGCGATTACCGTCGGCGCGATCGGCATATTCGGACGCGACCTGCTGCTGCACGCCTTCGACCCGCAGCACGCGCAGGCGATCGGCCTGCCGGTGAGGCTGCTGCACTACGGGCTGCTGGCGATCCTGTCGCTGACCATCGTCGGGGCGCTGAAAGCGGTCGGCATCATCCTGGCGATCGCCATGCTGATCGCGCCGGGGGCGATCGCCTTCCTGCTGACGGACCGGTTCTCGCGGATGATGCTCGTCTCCGTCATCATCGCGGTGGCGGCATCCTTCTTCGGCGTCTACCTCAGCTTCTTCATCGACAGCGCGCCCGCGCCGACAATCGTGCTTCTGATGAGCATCGCCTTCATCGTGGCCTTCATCTACTCGCGCTGGAAGACCGCCCGCGCCGAGCGCAGGCTGACCGAGGCGAGAATATCCTGAGAGGTTGCAGACACAACAACGGCGGGGCAAAACCCCGCCGTTGTCATGCGCGTCTTGGGATCAGGCCGCTTTCGCAGCCAGGCGGTCGCGCGCGAAGGAGCGTCCATCAGCGTCGAAGATATGCAGGTCGCCGGGATCGGCGGTCAGCCGCAAGACGGCACCGCGCGTGATCTCGGCATTGCCGGGCAGCTTCGCCACCAACGGTTCGGTGACGCGGCCAACCTGGATATAAGCCATCTGCACTTCACCGAGCTGTTCGATGTAATCGACGACGCCCTCGAAGAGAAAATCCTTACCCGTCGCGATGTTGAGGTCTTCCGGGCGCACGCCGAAACTGACCTTGGTGCCTGCAGCGTCTGCCGGCGTTGCCACGGGAACGGACACGTTGTGTCCGCCGACGTGGCTGACGATCGTCGGCTGGCCCGTCTTTTCGATCGTTGCCGGCAAAATGTTCATTGCCGGCGAGCCGATGAACTGCGCGACGAACAGATTGCCGGGATGGCGGTAAAGCTCCATCGGCGAGCCGACCTGCTCGATGCGGCCATCCTTCAACACCACGATACGGTCGGCAAGCGTCATCGCCTCGACCTGATCGTGGGTGACGTAGATCATCGTCGTTTCGGGCATGCTCTCCTTGAGCTTGGCGATCTCGATGCGGGTCGCGACGCGCAGTGCTGCGTCGAGGTTGGACAGCGGCTCGTCGAACAGGAACACCTTCGGATTGCGCACGATGGCGCGGCCGATGGCGACGCGCTGGCGCTGGCCGCCGGAAAGTGCCTTGGGCAGGCGTTCGAGATATTTGGTGAGCTGCAGGATTTCGGCGGCCTGGCGCACGCGCTTGTCGATCTCGGTCTTGTTTTCGCGGCCGATCCGCATGCTGAAAGCCATGTTGTCGTAGACGGTCATATGCGGGTAGAGCGCATAGGACTGGAACACCATGGCGATGCCGCGCTTGGACGGCGGCACGTCGTTGACCTTCTCGCCGGCAATCTCAAGCGTGCCGCCGGTGATTTCTTCCAGCCCGGCGATGGTGCGCAGAAGCGTCGACTTTCCGCAGCCCGACGGTCCGACGAAAACGATAAACTCGCCGGACTTTATGTCGAGATCTATGCCGTGCAGGATGTTGAGGTTGCCATATGCCTTCTTGACGCTGGTCAATGTGAGATCGGCCATAATATCCTCCCGATTTCCTTTGTTCCCCGATCAGGCGAGACGCCCGAACCAGGCTTCATAAGCTCCAAGCCGAATCGCGCCGGCGCCGGCATTTCCCGAAAATCCATGACCCGACAGCGGCTGCGCCGTGTCGTTTCCGCCGAGATCGATCACCGCAGGCGCCGAGCCCAGATTGAAGGCGCAGACGATTTCCTCGTTGCCTTCGCGACGGGTGAAGGCGACCGCGTCACCGTCTGCCGCGAGGAAGGAAATATCGCCCTTGGTGAGTGCCGGATGCATACGGCGGAAGTCGAGGAAGCGGCGGTAATGCTCAAGCAAGGACGCTTCGTCGCCTTCCTGAGCGCTGACCGACAGCGGCAGATGATCCTTCGACACCGGCAGCCATGGTTTCGCGGTCGAGAACCCGCCATTGGCAGCGTTGCCATCCCAAACCATCGGCGTGCGGCAGCCATCGCGGCCCTTGAATTCGGGCCAGAAGCGGATGCCGTAGGGGTCTTGCAAATCCTCGAAAGCGAGATCGGCCTCGCCGAGACCAAGCTCCTCGCCCTGATAGATGCAGACCGAGCCGCGCAGCGACATGAGCAGAGCCGAAAGCACCTTCAGATAGGCGGTGCGATCGGCCTCGCCCCCGCCCCAGCGCGAGGCATGGCGCATCACGTCGTGGTTGGAGAAGGCCCAGCACGACCAGCCGTCGCTGGCAACGTCGCCGAATGTTTCCAGCACGGTCCGCACGCGGGCAGCGGTGATCTTTTCCGGCGCCAGGAAGTCAAAGGCGTAGCACATCTGCACGCGGTTATCGCCGGCGGTGTAGGCGGCGACGATATCGAGGCCGCGCTGTGCATCGCCGACTTCGCCAACTGCGGCAGCCGCCGGATATTCGTCGAGCAGAGCGCGGAAGCGCTCGAGGAAACCGAGATTGTCGGACTGGCTCTTGTCGTAGAGATGGTCCTGATAATTGTAGGGGTTCACCGCCGGCGCGATGGAATCGTTGCGCTGCTCCTTCGGCAGCGGCGGATTGTCTTCCAGCCCGGCGGAGTGGAAGTAGAAGTTGATCGTGTCGAGGCGGAAGCCGTCGACGCCGCGCTCCAACCAGAAGCGGGTGGCGTCGAGCACGGCGTCCTGAACCTCGACATTATGGAAGTTGAGATCAGGCTGCTCCGCCAGGAAATTGTGCAGGTAATATTGCAGACGCCGCGCGTCCCACTGCCAGGCCGAGCCGCCGAAGATCGACAGCCAGTTGTTGGGTGGCGTGCCGTCCGGCTTGGCATCGGCCCAGACGAACCAGTCAGCCTTGGGGTTGGTGCGCGAAGCGCGGCTTTCCCGGAACCATGGGTGCTCGTCGGCAGTGTGCGAGATGACCTGGTCGATCATCACCTTGAGGCCCAGCCGGTGCGCCTCGGCAATCATCGCGTCGAAATCGGCAAGCGTGCCGAACATCGGGTCGACGTCGCAATAGTCCGACACGTCATAGCCGAAATCCTTCATCGGCGACTTGAAGAACGGCGAAATCCAGATCGCGTCGACGCCGAGCCCGGCGATATAGGGCAGGCGCTGGATGATGCCTTTCAGGTCGCCGATGCCGTCGCCGTTCGAGTCCTGATAGCTGCGCGGATAGATCTGGTAGATCACCGCGCCACGCCACCAGTCGCGGTCGACCGCCGGTTCAGGATGTTCGATTATGCGTGCAGCATGCATGGGCGGTCAGCCTCCTTTGACGGAGCCCGCGAGCAGGCCGCGGACGAAATAGCGTTGAAGCGAGAAGAACACGGCCAGCGGCACCAGAATGGTGACGAAGGCCGAGGTGGTGAGGATTTCCCAGTTGCCACCGCGCGAGCCGAGCAGGGCATTGAGTTTTCCCGTGAGCACGAGCTGGTCCGAGCCCGAGCCCAGGAACACCATTGCCACCAGAAGGTCGTTCCAGACCCAGAGGAACTGGAAGATGGCGAAGGAGGCGAGCACCGGGAAGGACAGCGGCAGCACGATCTTGATGAAGATCTCGAAATCGCTGGCGCCGTCGATGCGCGCCGATTCCATGATCTCGCGAGGCAGACCGGCGATGTAGCTTCTGAGCAGATAGATGGCGAAAGGCAGGCCGAAGCCGGTATGCGCCAGCCAGATGCCGAGATAGGTCTTGGCCGGCA
The DNA here is from genome assembly GCF_003590645.1 of Mesorhizobium sp. DCY119. Taxonomy (NCBI): domain Bacteria; kingdom Pseudomonadati; phylum Pseudomonadota; class Alphaproteobacteria; order Hyphomicrobiales; family Phyllobacteriaceae; genus Mesorhizobium; species Mesorhizobium sp. DCY119. The sequence goes on from NZ_CP031834.1 coordinate 416,643, forward strand.
CACCGAAGAACGCGCCGACGCCGTTGTAGAGCTTGAGCAGCGGGATAAGCGACATCTGCAGCGGCACGACGAGTAGGCCGATGATGGTTGCGATCAGCAGCGCGCGGCCGGGAAAGCGCATCCAGGCCAGCGCATAGGCTGCAAAGGCCGCAATCAGGATCGGGATGATGGTGGCCGGTATGGTCACCGTCAGCGAGTTGATGAAGGAGCGCCCGATGCCTTCGGAAAACAGCACCGTCTGATAGTTGTCGGTGGTGAAGCGCGGCGGCATCGAGGAGGCGAAATAGATGCGGCGGCCGCGATCGCCTTCAAAGGCGACCGGCGAGGATTGCACATAGGAGCCGTCGTCATTGACCTGAAGCGTCACGCCATCGCCGAGGTCGGCAACGGCGCCTGCCGCAAACTCGGTCGGAGCCTGCGACTTGATGCCGAAGGCGCTGATCGTGCGGTTGTCGCCGGCCTTGAGCAGATTGCCCATGATCAGGAATTTGCCGTCTTTCTGAACTTGGTCGGCGGCGGTGCCCAGCCGCCCGTCGTCGTTCTGCGAGGAGGTGACCAGCGACGTCCACCAGCCGGTGACGGCAAGCTGGTTCTTGTCGCGCAGCGAGCTGACGAGGATGCCGAGCGTCGGGATCGTCCAGATCGCGACGAAGATCAGAACCGCGATATGGACGCCGAAGCGGCCGAGGAAGGATTTTCCGGTGGAGCTGGCCATCTCAGTGTCCTCCGCCTTCGCGATTTGCCTGACGAATGTTCCAGATCATGATCGGAACGACGGCCAGCATGATGATGACGGCGATGGCCGCGCCGCGGCCGAAATCGCCGCCGCCGCGGAACATCCAGTCGAACATCAGGTTGGCCAGCGTGTTCGAATTCCACTGGCCGTTGGTCATGGTCAGGACGATGTCGAAGACCTTCAGCACGAGGATGGTGATGGTGGTCCAGACCACGGCGATGGTGCCCCAGATCTGCGGGATCATGATCTTCCAGAAAATCTGGAAACCACTGGCGCCGTCGATGGTCGCCGCCTCGATCGTCTCGTCGGGAATGCCGCGCAGCGCCGACGACAGGATGACCATGGCAAAGCCGGTCTGGATCCAGATCAGGATGACCATCAGGAAGAAGTTGTTCCAGAACGGCGTCGATATCCAGACCTGCGGATTGCCGCCGAAATACTGGACGATGGCGTTGAGGATGCCGATCTGCGGCTGGCCCTCGCCGCGATATTCATAGACGAATTTCCAGATGACGCTGGCGCCGACGAAGGAGATGGCGAGCGGGGCGAAGACCAGGCTCTTGGCGATGTTGCCCCACCAGATCTTGTCGGTGAGCACCGCGATGATGAGGCCGAGGAAGGTGCAGGCGGCCGGCACGACGGCAAGCCACAGGATGTTGTTGAAGATCGCCTGCAGGAACTCCCGGTCGCCGAAGGCCCAGCTGTAATTGGCCATGCCGACGAAGTTCTGCCCGGTGCGGTCGTGAACGGAAAGGATCAGCGTGGCGACAACCGGGTAGATCAGGTAGACGGCGAGGATGATCATCGCCGGGCCGACGAACAGCCATGGCCGGATGTAGCCCTGCCGGCGAAGGTTATCGATAGCAGCCGCGCCCGACACACCGCGCGAGGGGAAGATGACATCGAGTAGGCGGTTTGCTGTCCAGAAATAGACGACGCAGCCGCCGACGCCGATGATGATCGTGAAAACCGCTGAGAGAAGCTGTGCCGTCATGGGATCGTCCCCCCTGATCAGACTTGCGATAATTTCCTTAGAGCCGTTCAGCTTTTTGATAGAAACGTTGAACAGCTCTAACTATTTGTTTTTACGCAATTCCGAACGGAAAACCGCTACACACTTTTCCCGGAATTGCTTAGGCATCCTGCCGGAAGGATCCGGGCCGTTGGCCCGAATCCTGTTTGCGGCCTGATTGGCCCTACTTGATCGCGTCCCAGCTCTTCTGGACGTCGGCTGCCACGTCGGCTGCCGGCTTGCCGCCGACCAGATCGATCATGCCGGTCCAGAAGGCGCCGGCGCCGATCTTGCCGGGCATCAGGTCCGAACCATCGAAGCGGAAGGTCGAGGCGCCCGACAGTATCTCGCCCTGCTTCTTCAGGGCGTCGCTGGCATAGGCGTCGTTGTTGACCGATTTGAACGGCGTGACGAAGCTGCCCTGCGCCATCCACAGCTCATGCGCCAGCGGCAGCTTGAGGAACTCGATGAAGGCGCGCGAGGCCTTGGTGTCCTTGGTGATCATCGCCAGCGTGCCGGCGCCGAGAACCGGCGTACCGAGTTCGGGCTTCGAGGCATAGGTGGGATAGTAGAAGAAGTCCGCATCCTGCCCGAGCTTGGTGCCTTCCGGGAAGAACGAGGGAATGAACGATGCCTGATGGTGCAGGTAGCATTTCGGCGGCACCGAGAAGAGACCCTTCGGGCTGTCGCGGAAATCGGTTGCGGACACTGCGGCGGCACCGCCGCTGACCATCTTGTCGTCGGTGGCGATCTTGGCGAAGATATCGAGCGCGCCGATCACAGCCGGATCGTTGAACGGGATCTCGTTCTTGACCCATTTGTCATAGGTTTCCGGCGGCTGCGTGCGCAGCATGATGTCTTCGACCCAGTCGGTCGCCGGCCAGCCGGTGGCGCCACCCGAACCCAGGCCGATGCACCACGGCGTGCCGCCATCGGCGATGATCTTTTCCGACAGAGCCTGCAGTTCTTCCTGCGTCTTGGGAACTTCGTAGCCGGCTTCCTCGAAATTATCCGGCGAATACCAGACCAGCGACTTCACGTCGGCCTTGTAGGGAAAGGCAAAATAGCCGGCCTTGCCGTCCTTGTCCTTGAAGGTGCCGAGATCGACCCATGACTGGCCGGCGCCGTAATTGTCCTTGACCCAGGCGGCCGTCTCGTCGCCGAGCGGCGTCAGCAGGCCCTTAGAGGCCAGGTCCTGGATCAGGCCCGGCTGCGGCAGGATGGCGATGTCGGGCGGGCTGCCGGCCTGCGTGTCGATGACGATCTGCTGCTCGTAATTCTCGGACGAGGAGTATTTGAGATCGACGCCGGTGGCTTCGCTGAAATATTCGAGAACGTTGCGGACCAGCGCTTCGTCCTCACCGCGCCACGGTCCGAAAATGGAGAGCGTCTGGCCCTTGAGGTCGACTTTCTTCAATGTTTCGAAATCGGCCCAGTGGAAACGGGCGTCCTCGCCCGGCTTGAATTTCAATTCCGCCTGAGCGGGCGCACCGAGCGCCAGCGCTGCCAGCGCCACGCCTATGAAAAGGCTCTTTCTCATCGACTTTCCTCCCAGTGGTCACAGGTCATCGGCGAAACCTCCATTTCGCCGTGCCGATGTCGCCCTGGTCGCGTCCGCCTTGCGGAACCGTCAACTCCCGACCGTGCTGGCCGAAAGTCTTCCAAAGCGCTTTGGCTACTTTTATCATCGCCGCCGAAACGGGTCAGAGTCAAGCGTCATGTTACATAAACCGATTTAAATTGCAAATTTGCTGCGTTGCGTCATTGTTTTTTGCGTCGCAACAGCGAATTTCACTTCTGAAACGAGCTTTCTGCACCTAAACTGGAAATTCCGGATTTGGGTAAGGGCAAAGGAAAATACCGATGTTTAAAAGCGCTTTGAGGATAGAGGCGTGAACCTCAAGCAACTGTCGCTGATGCTCGACCTGTCGCAGACCACGGTCAGCCGGGCGCTCAACGGCTATCCCGAAGTCAGCGAGGAAACGCGCCGGCGCGTGGCGGACGCCGCAAAGCGCCACGGCTATCGCCCCAACCCCAGCGCGCGCCGTCTGGCGACCGGCAAGGCGGGCATGATCGGCTATGTCATGCCGACTGGCGCCAGCGTCGATATCGATCCGCATTTCGTCGAATTCCTGTCGGGGCTGGGCGACTATGCCCGCGCGCATGATCTGGATCTGGTGCTGAGCCCGGCCGATGCCCGCGACGAGGAAACGACCTACCGCCGCATCGTCGCCAACAAGCAGGTCGATGCGGTCTATGTCTCCGCACCGCGCCATGGCGACAAGCGGGTGGCGCTCATTCATCAGCTCGGCATGCCCTTCATCGTCCACGGCCGCAGCGAGGGGCTGGATTTCGATTATCCCTACCTCGACATCGACAACGAGGCCGCCTTTCACGAAGCGACACGGCTTCTCGTCCAGCTCGGCCACAAGCGCGTTGCGCTGATCAATGGCGACGATACGCAGACCTTTGCGATCTTCCGCGAACGGGGCGTGCGGCGCGCGTTGGCGGCAAGCGGCATTGCGCTCCCGCCGATCTTGCTGCGATCGGTGGCGATGACCGAGGAAAACGGCTACCGCGCCACCCGCAGCCTGCTCGAACAGAGCGAGGCGCCGACGGGCATCGTCTGCTCCAGTCTGATCATGGCGCTGGGCGCGGTGCGTGCGGTGCGCGATCTCGGCCTGACCATTCCCGGTGACCTGTCGCTGATCGCCCATGACGACGTCTTCCCATGGCTCAAGCCGGAAAACTTTTCCGTGCCGCTGTCGACGACGCGCTCTTCGATCCGCGCGGCGGGCCAGCGCATTGCCGAACGGCTGGCAGCACGCATCTCAGGGCTGGAAACCGGCGCACGCGGCGAAATCTGGCCGGTCGACCTCGTCGTGCGCGGCTCGATCGCCGGCGCACCTAGCTGAACCAGCGCAAACCGGCTTTCTTCTATCGACAATCGCGGGGCCAGGCTTTACGGGGCGAGGAAATTTTTCGTGACCCTGAAAGGCCCGGCATGCGCACAAAAACCCTGATCGCCCCTTCGGTGCTGGCATCGGATTTCTCCAGGCTTGGCGACGAGGTCGCGGCTGTCGCGGCAGCCGGTGCCGACTGGATCCATCTCGACGTCATGGACGGCCACTTTGTTCCGAACATCACCTTCGGCGCGCCGGTCATCAAGGCGATCCGCGACCGCACCGACAAGGTGTTCGACTGCCATTTGATGATAACGCCGGCCGACCCCTATCTCGCGGCCTTTGCCGACGCCGGCTGCGATATCATCACGGTCCATGCCGAGGCCGGCCCGCATCTCGACCGCTCGCTGCAGGCGATCCGCAATCTCGGCAAGAAGGCCGGCGTTTCATTGAACCCGTCGACGCCCGAAAGCGTCATCGAATATGTGCTCGACCGGCTCGATCTCGTCCTGATCATGACCGTCAATCCCGGCTTCGGCGGCCAGGCTTTCATCCCGGCGATGGTGGAGAAGGTTAGGCGCATCAAGGCGCTGATCGGCGACCGCCCGATCGACATCGAGATCGATGGCGGTGTGAGTGCCGAAACCGCGCCGCTGGTCACGGCTGCTGGTGCCAATGTGCTGGTGGCGGGCGCTGCGATCTTCAAGGGCGGCAGTGAAGCGGCATACCGCGCGAATATCGAGGCGATCAGGACGGCGGCTGACGGGGCTCTGTAATCTCCCCCCTCGAGGGGGAGATGGCGCGTAGCGCCAGAGGGGGTCGGTCAAGGCAGCGCTCACCATTGCTCGGAAGTCGAGCACTGCGCCGGCGAGCCCCTCTCCGTCTCGGCTTCGCCGAGCCACCTCTCCCCATTTCATGGGGCGAGGAACCTAGATTCTGCGAGGCCGCGCGATTTCAGAACTTGGGTTCCTCGCCCCGCTTGCGGGGAGAGGTGGCGCGCGAAGCGCGACGGAGAGGGGCTTCTGCGATCCGCAAACTTACGCGGTCAACTCGCCGCGAAAACCTTCTCACCCTCAATCCAAACCCCCTCCACATCCAGCGCATCCGACAGATGCACGATGCTGGCGGCAGCGCCCTCGCCGAGATGGCCAAGACGGACGGCCTGTCCGACCGCCTGCGCGGGATAAAGCGAGGCCATGCGCAGCGCCTCGTCAAGCTCAAGCCCGATGGTCTCACGCATGAAACGTACCGCCGAGATCATGTCGAGATCGGCGCCCGCCAGCGTGCCGTCTTCCAGCGTCAGCCGGCCATTCTCGCGGCGGATCAGCCGGCCGTTCAGCGTGAACGACTTCATGTCGGTGCCGATGGTCGCCATGGCGTCGGTGACGAGGAATATCCGAGCCGGCCCCTGCTTGGCGCGCAGCGCAATGCCGATGGTCGCAGGATCGACATGGATGCCGTCGGCGATCAGGCCGGCCGACAGTGTGCCGGTGTCGATCGTCGCCCCTGCCAGCCCCGGTTCGCGATTGCCGATCTGGCTCATCGCGTTGAACAGATGCGTGACCATGGTGGCACCTGCGGCAGCCATTGCCCGCGTGGTCTGGTAACTGGTGTCGGAGTGGCCCAGGCTGACAATGACGCCGGCGCTTGCAAGCCCGGCGACGCGACGCTCGTCGACCGACTCGGGCGCAACGGTGGTCAGAAGCACCGGCATCTTTTCGCGTGCGGCGATCAGCCTTGTCTCGTCCTCGTCGGTCATCGGCCGGATCAGCGCCGGGTCGTGCGCGCCCTTGCGGGCCTTCGACAGATGCGGGCCTTCGAGGTGGAGGCCGAGGAAACCCGGCACCTTCTGCAGCGCTGCCTGCGCGCCTGCCGCGATGGCGGCTTCGGTGATTTCCGGCGTGTCGGTGATCAGCGTCGGCAGCAGCGCCGTGGTGCCGAAAGGCACGTGGGCTGCGCAGATGGTGCGGATCACTTCCAGCGATGGGCCATCATTCAGCATAATGCCGCCGCCGCCATTGACCTGAAGGTCGATGAAGCCGGGCGCAAGGATACCGCCCTTGAGTTCGATCAGGCTTATGCCGGCAGGCAGGCTGCCGCGCGGCGCGATGCGCTCGACGCTGCCGTCGCGAACGATAAGCGCGGAGTCTTCATGCCACGCCTGTCCGTCGAAAATGCGTGCGCCGGCGATGGCAAAACGATCAGTCATAGGGTCTCGGTCACTTTTCTCAGGTTTCGCGGTTCGTCGGGGTTCAGCCCGCGATGGCGGGCGAAGGCCTCGACGAAGCCGTAGAAGGAAACTATCAGCGCCAGCGGGTCGGTCAGCGGATGGCCGGTGGCGACGTAGGGCAAGCGCACCGCCTTACCCGCTTTTTCCGATGTCATGAAGACCGCCGCGTGCTTTTCGGCAAGCTGGCCGACGACATCGGCCATGGACAGTTCCGACGCATCCCGCGCCGCCAGTGCCAGCACCGGGAAGCCGGGGCGCACCAGCGCCAGCGGGCCGTGCATGACCTCCGCCGCACTATAGGATTCGGCATGCATGGCGCAGGTTTCCTTGAACTTCAGCGCCGCCTCGTTGGCGATGGCGAAGGAAGGGCCGCGGCCGAGAATGAACAGTGAGCTTTCGCCGGCAAGTGCTGCGGCCAGTTCCATCCAGTCGCAATCGACCGCCTTTGCCAGATGCACCGGCAGGTCGCGGAGCGCATTCATCAGCGCATCGTCATTGGTGCAATGCGCCATCAGCGCCAGCCCGGCGACCGCCGAATTCATGAAGGTCTTGGTTGCCGCGACACTCTTTTCCACACCGGCCAGAATGTCGATCGTGTGGTCGGACGCTTTTGCCAGTGGCGAATCCGGCGTGTTGGTCAGCGCAATCGTCAGCGAACCCGCCTTGCGGGCGGCATCCGCCATGGCGACGATGTCCGGGCTCTTGCCGGATTGCGAGATCGCCAGGCAGGCGGAACCGGCAAGACGAAGCTTTGCACCATAGATCGAGGCGACGGAGGGGCCGACGGAGGCGACCGCCAGACCGGCGGTAAGCTCGATCGCGTATTTCAGAAAGGAAGCAGCGTGGTCGGATGAGCCGCGCGCGACGGTGACGATGAAGCGCGGGTCGCGCTCCCGGATGTCGCGGCCGGCCTCGGTCAGCGCCTGACCGGAACCGTCGAGCAATCGCGCCACGGCGTCGGGTATTTCGACGATTTCGCGCCGCATATGGGTGGTGTGAGTCACTTACAGTCTCCGAGATGCTATTCCGAACCCGCCAGGCGCAGTTCGGCGACGAAGTCATAGGCGTCGCCGCGATAGATGGAGCGGGTGAATTCGATGACCTTGCCGGTCGCCAGATAGGAAATCCGCTCGATGTTGAGGCTGGCCGAACCGGGCGGCACGTCGAGCAGCTTGGCGTCCGCTTCGCCGAGATTGGCCGCGGAAATCCGCTGCACGGCGCGAACGGGACGGTTTCCCGTGCGCTCCAGCACCGCATAGAGCGAGGAGCCGATGGCTGCCGGGTCCGGCAGGACGGTGGCCGACAGCGAAGCGCGTTCGATCGCCAGCGGCGTGTCGTTTGCGATGCGCAGGCGGCTGATGCGGGCGACCAGTTCCTTGGCCGACAGGCCGAGCACCATGATCTCGTCGGGCGAAGGCGGATAGACGCCACGGTCGAGCCAGGTCGAGGTGACCGCCATGCCGCGCCTGGCCATATCCTCGGTGAAGGAGGTGAGCCGCGACAGCGATTGCTCGACACGCTCGACACGCGGCGCGACGAAAGTGCCGGAGCCGTGGCGCTGTACCAGAATGCCGCCCTTGACCAGATCCTGCACCGCCTTGCGCACGGTGACGCGCGAAACGTCGGCTTTCACCGCGATATCGCGTTCGGAGGGCAAGGCATCGCCCGGCCCGATGACGCCGCGCTGGACCGCGTCCTCGATGCTCTTCTTCAGTTGCAGGTAGAGCGGCGCACCGTTGCGCGCAGACGCCTTCACGGTCGAGAAAATCTGTTCCGCGACGTCAGGCATGGGCGGGCGCTCCGGCATTGCCGAACAGCCGCGCCGCCATCGTCACGGCGCCGCCTAGTGCGTCCTGCAGCGGCGCATGCATCATCGCCTGATAGCGGGCCGACATATAGGGCGCGACGAGGCCGGCGAGGCCGCCGAGCAGGCAAAGCCTCTGGCCGGGTTCGAGCTTCAGCGCGTCCAGCGCTTCCTCGAGATCGCCGACGGCGCGCTGAAGCACGCGCGCGGCGACCGGGTCGCCCTTGCCGGCATGGTCGAACACCATCGGTGCGAAAGTGCCGAAATCGGCCGGTTTCGATGCCGCGCCGAACTTGACGATGTCGCGCGGATCGCCGGCGAATTTCTTCATCACCGCCTGCGTCAGCGCTGAGCCGGGACGGATGTCATCATGGGCGAGCAGCGTTTCCTGCAGCAGGTCGCGGCCGATGCGCGCGCCGCCGCCGAGATCGCCGAGCAAAAAACCCCAGCCGCCGATGGTCTGCATGGCGTCGCCCTTGCGCGACATGAAGATCGAGCCGGTGCCGATGATGGCGATGGCGCCGTCATGGTCGCCGAGCGCACCGTTCATGGCGATCAGCGCGTCGCTTTCGACGAGGCTGCGGCGGAAGGGCAGGATCGCTTCGAGCTGCTGCTTGTAGCCGCCGACATTGGTGCCGGCGAGGCCGAGCACTGCCGACGTGTCAGGGATGTGGCCGGGGTCCAAGTTCGCCTCGACGAAGGCCAGCCGCGCCGCCTCGACGATGTTGTGGCGGGCGCCGTCCAGATCGGTCATGATGTTGGCCGGGCCGCTCTTGCCGCGGCCGACGACGTCGCCGGAAGCCGTCGCCAATGCGGCCCTGCAGCTTGTGCCGCCGCCATCTATCCCGAGCACCAGATTCACTGTGAAGTCTCCTCGTCGGTCATGATACCAATAAAATACCAATAGCCAAGGATTAATTTCCGAGCAACGACGACAGAAGCGAAACCTATTGATTTATAACAATTTTATACACCTTCCCCATCGTCATCTCGGCTAATTCGTTAACGCGGCTGGACAAGTGGTATTTTTTTGGTATTGTCGATCCAGAGAGGAGATTTGATGGCCGACACGCGTACCGGAATGGTGCACGAAAGGGCCGGCGCGTTGCAAATGCGAGCGCCTGCGAACACGCACCAGCTATCCTCCGACGCGGACGCGATCCTGCCTGCCGCCGGCATTCGAATGCCGGCGCAGCATTGAGACTGCTCGAAAATGCGGGCCGAGTTTCGCCCGTCTTGTCGAGAATGGAGGAGAGCGAGGGCTCTCATCAAAATCGAACCTGAACAGGTCAACAGGGAGAACCGAAATGAAACGTACGGCACTAACCACGCTTCTGATGGCAACCAGCATCCTCGGCTCGGCCGGGCTTGCGGCTGCACAGGATGCCGCGCTTACAGTCGAAAGCTGGCGCAATGACGACCTTGCCATCTGGCAGGAAAAGCTCATCCCCGCCTTCGAGAAATCAAATCCCGGCATCAAGGTCACCTTCGCGCCATCCGCGCCGACCGAATACAACGCCGCGCTGAACGCCAAGCTCGATGCCGGTTCCGCCGGCGACCTCATCACCTGCCGCCCGTTCGATGCCTCGCTCGAACTCTACAACAAGGGCCAGCTTGCCGATCTCGCCAGCCTGCCCGGCATGGAAAACTTCTCCGACGTCGCCAAGTCCGCGTGGACGACCGACGACGGCAAGGCGACCTTCTGCGTGCCGATGGCATCCGTCATCCACGGCTTCATCTACAATCAGGAAGCCTTCGACAAGCTCGGCATCAAGCCGCCGGCAACCGAGGAAGAATTCTTCGCAGCGCTCGAGAAGATCAAGGCCGACGGCACCTACATCCCGATGGCTATGGGTACCAAGGATCTCTGGGAAGCCGCGACCATGGGCTACCAGAACATCGGCCCGACCTACTGGAAGGGTGAGGAAGGCCGCCTGGCGCTGATCAAGGGCGACCAGAAGCTGACCGATCCGGACTGGGTCGAGCCCTATGCGACGCTTGCCAAGTGGAAGCCTTATCTCGGCGACGGTTTCGAGGCGCAGAGCTATCCGGACAGCCAGAACCTGTTCACGCTCGGCCGCGCTGCGATCTACCCGGCCGGCTCGTGGGAAATCTCGGTGTTCAACACGCAGGCCCAATTCAAGATGGGCGCCTTCCCGCCGCCGGTGCGCAAGGCCGGCGACACCTGCTACATCTCCGACCACAACGACATCGGCATCGGCATGAACGCCAAGAGCAAGAACCCCGAAGCAGCGAAGAAATTCCTGTCCTGGGTCGCTTCGCCCGAGTTCGCCACCATCTACGCCAACGCGCTGCCGGGCTTCTTCAGCCTGTCCTCAACGCCGGTGAAGATGGAAGATCCGCTGGCGCAGGAATTCGTGTCCTGGCGCGAGAAGTGCAAGCCGACGATCCGCTCGACCTACCAGATCCTGTCGCGCGGCACGCCGAACCTCGAAAACGAGACCTGGGTCGAATCGGCAAACGTCATCAACGGCACCGATACGCCCGATGTGGCAGCCAAGAAGCTGCAGGACGGTCTCGACAGCTGGTACAAGCCGGCAAAATAAGGCTCAGGCAGCAGGTCGGGTCGCGCATCATGCGCGGCCCGGCTTCTAACAACCAGTCGAACTAGATGACACCGCAAGAGCTGGCGACGCGCCACCCCAAACTTTTTCATGTGACAGCGGCGGGAGCTGCTCGAAGTATCCTTGATCACGGTCTCTATTCGACCCGAGACATACTTGAACGCTGGGAAGTGTCTGCGGGGAAAAGGTTGGAACTGATGACGCGCCGACGCCCTCGCGCGGTTGCGCTAGATCACCCAAAACGTGGGCGGGTTATCATCAACGACAATGCCCCTCTTCATGAAGGCAAATTAGCCAATGTTCTCGACGACGGCCTAACATCTGGCGATTGGCTTGAGATGCTCAACAGTCGCGTTCTCTTCTTCGTAGCCGGCAAACCACTCAGACAACTAATCGGCTCCGTTATGAACAGAGGCACCGCGAAGGACATACTGGAACTGGATACTGAACGGCTCGCACAGGCGTATGGTGATTACATGGAGATCGTGCCGATTAACTCGGGGAACACAAACTACAACGCCGTGCGCCGCGGATACGCGACTTTTGCGGCCCTACCTGAGACGGATTACCAAGTGTGGCGGCACCGGCGCGCCAAATGCACGCCTGACAGCATCAAGGAAGTGGCCATTCGGGGGTCGATTCCCGATATTTCAGATTTCGTCCTTAAGGTGATCGAAGGAACTGCAGGGCATGACTGACCGTAGCCCCACACGCTGGCATATCGCCGTTTTCCTGGCGCCGGCGGTGCTTGTCTATACGGCGTTCATGATCCTGCCGCTGTTCGGCACGCTGCAGCTATCGCTGTTCACTGCCGACGGCCACCAGTCCCGCATCTTTGCCGGGCTCGACAATTTCCGCCGGCTGTTCTTCGACCCGCGCTGGTCGGCTACCTTCTGGAATGCGCTGTGGAACAACACCTGGTTCTTCATCATCCACATGCTGGTGCAGAACCCGATCGGCATCGCGCTGGCAGCCCTGCTTTCCAGCCCGAAACTGCGCTTTTCGGCTTTCTACCGCACCGCGATCTTCATCCCGACCGTGCTGTCCTTCGTCATCGTCGGCTTTGCCTGGAAGCTGATCCTCAGCCCGCTCTGGGGCGTGGCGCCGAACCTGCTCGACCTCGTCGGCCTGAAGAGCCTGTTCGTGCCGTGGCTCGGCAAGGAGGAATATGCGCTGACCACGCTCGGCCTGATATCCGTGTGGCAATTCGTCGGCATCCCGATGATGCTGATCTATGCCGCCCTGCTGTCGATTCCAGACGAGGTGATCGAGGCCGCCGAATGCGACGGCATCACCGGCATGTCGCAGTTCTGGAAGATAAAGCTGCCGCTGATCCTGCCTTCGATCGGCATCATTTCGGTGCTGACCTTCGTCGGCAATTTCAATGCCTTCGACCTGATCTATTCGGCGCAAGGCGCGCTCGCCGGTCCGAACTATGCGACCGATATTCTCGGCACCTTCCTATACCGCACCTTCTTCGGTTTCCAGTTGCAGACGGGCGACCCCTATATGGGCTCGACCATCGCCTCGATGATGTTCTTCATCATCCTCACCGGCGTCTGCCTCTACCTCTTCGCCATCCAGACGCGCCTGCGTCGGTATCAGTTCTGAGGGCGGCGCGATGAGCAAGGCAACACACTCCCTCCCCCGCACCATCGCCGCCCACGCGGTGCTGATCGCCTATACGGTGATCGCGCTGTTTCCGGTCGTGGTGATCATCATCAACTCGATGAAGTCGCGCAATGCGATCTTCCGCACGCCATTGTCGCCGCCGACGCCCGAGACCTTCGATCTCGTCGGCTACACCACCGTTCTGGCGCAAGGCGATTTCTTCCTCTATTTCCAGAACAGCTTCATCGTCACCGTCGCCTCGCTGTTCTTCGTGCTGCTGTTCGGCGCGATGGCGGCCTTCGCGCTCGCCGAGTACCGCTTCAAGGGCAATACGCTGATGGGGCTCTACCTGGCGCTCGGCATCATGATCCCGATCCGTCTCGGCACCGTCGCGATCCTGCAGCTGATGGTGGCGAGCGGGCTGGTCAACACGCTGACGGCGCTGATCCTCGTCTATACCGCGCAAGGCCTGCCGCTCTGCGTGTTCATCCTGTCCGAATTCATGAAGCAGGTGTCCGACGATTTGAAGAATGCCGGCCGCATCGACGGGCTCAGCGAATACCGCATCTTCTTCCGCCTCGTCCTGCCGCTTGTGCGTCCGGCCATGGCGACCGTTGCCGTCTTCACCATGATCCCGATCTGGAACGATCTGTGGTTCCCGCTGATCCTGGCGCCCTCGGAGGCGACCAAGACGGTGACGCTCGGCGCGCAGCTCTTCATCGGCCAATACGTCACCAACTGGAATGCCGTGCTGGCAGCGCTTTCACTGGCGATCCTGCCGGTGCTGGTGCTCTACCTCATCTTCTCGCGGCAATTGATCCGCGGCATCACCTCGGGAGCCGTCAAGTGAGTGCGTCCAGTGAAAAGCCCCTGCGCGTCGTCGTTGCCGGGCTCGGCAATATGGGCCGCAGCCATGCGCTGGCCTATCACAACAATCCCGGCTTCGAGATCGCATCGCTGGTCAACCGCTCGGATGTGCCGCTGCCGGCGGAACTGTCGGGCTATGAAATCCGCCGTTCCTTCGAGGACACGCTGCGCGAGCTGAAGCCGGACGTCGCCTCGATCAACACCTATTCCGACAGCCACGCCGATTACGCAGTCGCTGCCCTCGAAGCCGGCTGCCACGTCTTCGTCGAAAAGCCGCTGGCAACGACCGTTGCCGATGCCGAGCGCGTCGTGGCGGCGGCCAAGGCCAACGGCAAAAAACTGGTGATTGGCTACATCCTGCGCCATCACCCCTCATGGATCAGGCTGATCGCCGAGGCGCGCAAGCTTGGCGGGCCCTATGTCTTCCGCATGAACCTGAACCAGCAGTCGAGCGGCCACACCTGGGAAACCCACAAGCAGCTGATGAAGACGACCTCGCCCATCGTCGATTGCGGCGTGCATTATCTCGACGTCATGTGCCAGATCACCGATGCCAGGCCGGTCGAAGTACGCGGCATGGGCGTGCGCCTGTCCAACGAGATCGCCTCCGACATGTATAATTACGGCCATCTGCAGGTGCTGTTCGACGACGGTTCGGTCGGCTGGTACGAGGCGGGCTGGGGGCCGATGATTTCCGAAACCGCCTTCTTCGTGAAGGATGTCATCTCGCCCAATGGCTGCGTCTCGATCGTCATGGATGAGAAAGCAAAATCCGACGATGTCGATGCCCATACCAAGACCAATATGATCCGCGTGCACCACGCCGCCACCGGCAAGGACGGCCGCTTTGCAGCGCCGGACCAGAACCTGTCGATGAGCGGCGAGCCCGGCCATCAGGATCTGTGCGACCTGGAGCAAGCCTTTCTGCTGAAGGCCGTCCGCGAGGACATCGACCTCACCCGCCATATGAGTGACGCCGTGAAATCGCTCGCCGTCTGCCTCGCGGCGGATGAAAGTGTGCGCACCGGCCGCGCTGTTACGCTGTAGGAAACGGAAGGGAACGACCAGTTGGGTTCGCTCAAAATCGAGAACGTCAAAAAATCCTTCGGCAGTGTCGACGTGCTGAAAGGCATCGACCTGGAGGTGAACGACGGCGAGTTCGTCGTTTTCGTCGGCCCCTCCGGCTGCGGCAAGTCGACCTTGCTGCGCGTCATTGCCGGGCTGGAGGACGCAACCTCCGGCAATGTGCTGATCGATGGCCGCAAGGTCGATGCCGTGCCGCCGTCCGATCGCGGCATCGCCATGGTGTTCCAGACCTATGCGCTCTATCCGCATCTCTCCGTGCGCAACAATATGAGCCTCGGCCTCAAGCAGGCCAAGACGCCGACTGAGGAGATCACGCGCCGCGTCGCCACGGCGTCGTCGATGCTGTCGCTGGAACCGTATCTCGAACGCCGGCCGGCAGAGCTTTCCGGCGGCCAGCGCCAGCGCGTCGCCATCGGTCGCGCCGTGGTGCGCGAACCAAAACTGTTTCTCTTCGACGAACCCTTGTCCAATCTGGATGCAGCCCTGCGCGTCAACACGCGGCTGGAGATCGCGCAGCTTCACCGGCGGCTGTCGGCAACGATGATCTATGTCACCCATGATCAGGTCGAGGCCATGACGCTGGCCGACAGGATTGTCGTGCTGAATGGCGGCCGCATCGAGCAGATCGGCAAGCCGATGGAGCTTTACAATTCGCCGGCTAATGAATTCGTCGCAAGCTTCATCGGCTCGCCCAAGATGAACTTCATCGACGGCGCTCGACTCGGCGAAGCAAAGGCCAAGACCGTCGGCGTTCGCCCCGAACATCTGACTGTCGACGCCAAATCCGGCACATGGAAAGGCACGGTCATCCATGCCGAGCATCTCGGCGCCGACACCAATCTCTATATCGACACGGAAAAGGCCGGCCTGTTGACCATTCGCATCTTCGGCGTCTACGACGCCGAGCCGGGTGCGACGCTCTATGCCACGCCCGATCCCGCGCGGACCTATCGGTTCGACGCGGAAGGCAAGACGCTGGCTTGAAAGCTGCTTTCGGCCGCTGCATCCTGCCTGTTGAAACGGTGCGGTGTCGATGAACGAAGAAAGCCTGAACCAGCTTGCAGACTGGATCGTCCAGCGCGGTCTCGCCGGTGACAGCGAGATCGCGCTTCTGCACGGCTTTTGCGATCGCTGCGTCGAGGCCGGGCTCGATCTCTCCCGCAGCGTTGCCATCGTCGACACGCTGCACCCTGTCTATGAAGGCCGGGCTTTCTTCTGGGCGCGCGACCAGCTGCTTGAAACGCCGGTCGTGGAATACGGCCCGAGCAATCAGGGCGAAGGCCTGGAGGAGTGGAAGAAGAGCCCGTTCTACCAGCTGCTTCAGAGCGGCGAGAACGAAATGCGGCGGCGGCTCTGCGACGGCGAGACCGAGGGCTTCTCCCTTTTCAGCGACTTGCAGCGGGAAGGCCAGACGGACTACCTGGCCATGGTACACCGGTTCGGCCGCGACGCCGCCATCGGCGAGCTGGACTGCATCCTGTCGCGCTGGACGACGGACCGCGCCGGCGGGTTCAGCGAAGCCGATGTCGCAGCACTTCGCCGTCTGGTTCCCGTACTGTGCCTGGCGATCAAATCGACATCGCTCGCGCGCATCGCCCAGTCTCTGGTGGAGGCCTATCTCGGTCGCGATGCCGGCCAGCGCGTCCTGCAGGGCCGTATATCGCGCGGCATCGTCGAAAGGATAAACGCCGTCATCTGGTTCTCCGACATGCGGGGCTATACCGCTTTGTCGGAGAGGATCGATTCCGACCAGCTCATTCCGCTTCTGGATGATTATGCGGAAATCGTCATTACGGCAGTGCAGGGTGCAGGCGGCGACGTGCTGAAGCTGATGGCCGACGGCATATTGGCTATCTTCACCGCTGACGATCCGGCCGATGCCTGCGTTTGCGCACTTCAAGCCGAAGCCGACCTTCGGCTGAGGCTGGAAGCACTCAACAACCGGCGGTCGGCCGAAAACCAACCGGTCACCGGCATTTGTCTCGGGCTGCATATCGGCGATGTCTTCTATGGAAACATCGGCAGCAAGGACCGGCTGGACTTCACCGTGGTCGGCCAGGCCGTCAACGAGGCGAGCCGCATCGAGACGATGTGCCGCTCGGCCGGGCGCGGCACGCTCTTTTCTTCGGCATTTCGAGACACCTTGCCGGAGGCGGAAAGGGCAAAACTCGTCTCGGTCGGACGCTACGCCTTGCGCGGCGTCGGCAAGGCGCAGGAGCTGTTCACACTCGACCCGGAAATCGCCGGCTGACGATTTCCGGTCGGGTTTGGCTCAGGCGTCAGCCTTCACATCCTGCCGCTGCTGCCCAAGGCCTTCGATGCCGAGTTCGACGACGTCGCCGGCCTTGAGGTAGCGCGGCGGCTTCATGCCCATGCCGACGCCGGGCGGCGTGCCGGTCGAGATGATGTCGCCGGGATGCAGCGACATGAACTGGCTGAGATAGGAAACGAGGTAGCGCACGCCGTAGACCATCGTCCTGGTCGAGCCGTCCTGCACCTTCTCGCCATTGACGGTGAGCCACATTTTCAGGTTCTGCGGGTCCGGCACCTCGTCCTTGGTCACCAGCCACGGACCGATCGGCCCGAACGTGTCGCAGCTCTTGCCCTTGGTCCATTGGCCGGAACGTTCGGTCTGGAAGGCACGCTCGGAGACGTCATGGGCCGTGCAATAGCCGGCGACATAGTCGAGCGCGTCGGCCTCGGAGACATATTTGGCCTTGCGCCCGATAACGACGCCGAGTTCCACTTCCCAGTCGGTTTTTTCCGAGCCGCGCGGGATCAGCAGATCGTCGTCCGGACCGACAATGGCCGATGTCGCCTTCATGAAGATGATCGGTTCCGGCGGCACGGTGGCGCCGGTCTCGGCGGCGTGGTCGGAATAGTTGAGGCCGATGCAGATGAATTTTCCCGTGCCATGCACGCAGGGGCCGATGCGCGGATTGCCGGTGACCACGGGCAGCGAAG
This sequence comes from Mesorhizobium sp. DCY119, assembly GCF_003590645.1. NCBI lineage: Bacteria > Pseudomonadati > Pseudomonadota > Alphaproteobacteria > Hyphomicrobiales > Phyllobacteriaceae > Mesorhizobium > Mesorhizobium sp. DCY119. The sequence goes on from NZ_CP031834.1 coordinate 434,441, forward strand.
CCGGGTCGATGCGCGCCAGCCGGTCGAGTTCCTTGGGATCGATGGTCTCGCCGCCGAGGTCGGCAATATGCTGTGACAGGTCGCGGATCACGCCATCCGCATCGATCAGGCCCGGGCGCTCGCGTCCCGCTTCTCCATAGCGCAGCAATTTCACGTCAAAACTCCTTCAATGAAAATCAGATCGTCCAGCCGCCGTCGATGGCATAGGCCTGGCCGGTGGTGTAGGTGGCGCCGGCAAGATAGACGGCGAGTGCAGCGATTTCATCCGGCGTGCCGAGTCGGCCCATCGGCTGGCGGGCGATGAAGGCGGCCCGCGCCGCCTCATAATCGCCGCCGGCGCGCATGCGGCCCTCCAGCGACGGGCTCTCCACCGTGCCGGGGCAGATGGCGTTGCAGCGAATGCCCTGGCCGATATGGTCGGCGGCGACCGCCTTGGTCAGCCCGATCACCGCTGCCTTGGTGGTGCCGTAGGCGAAGCGGTTCGGCACGCCCTTTATGCTCGACGCAACCGACGACATGTTGATGATCGCGCCGCCGCCGCGCTCGATCATGCCGGGCAGCACGGCGCGGATTGTTCGGATCATGGCCCGCACATTGAGGTTGAAGGCGAAGTCGAGATCGCTGTCCTTCATCTCGAGAATGGAGCCCGAATGGACGAAGCCGGCGCAGTTGAACAGAACGTCGACCGGGCCGATCTCGGCAAAGGCTTTTTCCACTGCCGCGTCGTCGAGCACGTCGAGTTTTCGCGTCACGATACCGGTTTCCCGCGTGAGTTCGGCAAGCAGCGTCTCGTTGATGTCGGTGGCGGTCACCGCTGCGCCTTCGCGCGCAAAGGCCAGCGCAGTCGCCCGGCCGATGCCCTGCGCCGCAGCCGTAATCACCACGCTCTTGCCGGCCGATGTCCCCGTCATGCTTCCTCCCGACGCAAAGCTCGCCCTCTGGCGGAGCAGCTCATCAAATTGTTTATTTATCGGTAAAGAACAAGACCAGAAGCGTCAAGCCCGATTGCCGCATGAGAAAACCGCTCAGTCGCCATAGGGAACCCAGACATTCTTCACCTCGACGGCGCGGCGCAGGAAGGCATCGCCGGCGACGAGATCGGAGCGCCAGTCGACATTCTTGCCGCCGCTGGTCCAGACCCGCTTGAGGTTGCCGATCGATTCCGCTTCGACCAGCTTGCAGGTGTCGGCATCAGCCACGCACCACAGTCCGTCGACATCGTCATGCTTGGCCAGCACCGCCGCCAGTTCGGCATGCTTGCCGGTGACGATGTTGATCGCGCCGCCTGGAACGTCGGAATATTCGATGACCTGATAGAGGTCGGTTGCCAGCAGCGCGTGCTTCTGGCTCGGCACGGCCACCACCGTGTTGCCCATGGCAAGTGCCGGTGCTGCCAGCGAGATCAGGCCGAGCAGCGGCGCCTCGTCGGGTGCGACGATGCCGATGACGCCGACCGGCTCATGCAGCGCCAGTGTGACGGCGCGAGCGGGCGGCGCATGCACGCGTCCTTCGAACTTATCGGCCATGCCGGCAAAGGAAAACAGCCGCTCGATCGAAAGCTCGACCTCCTCGCGCGCCGCCTTGGCGGTTGCGCCGGTAAGTTGCACCAGCCGCGCTGCGAATTCGTCCGCGCGGGCGGCGAGATTTTCGGCGAGGAAATAAAGCACCTGGCTGCGGTTGTAGCCGGTGGCCTCGGCCCAGGCCTTGGCGCCCCGCGCTGCCGACACCGCATCGCGAATGTCCTTGCGGCTGCCGAGCCCGACTTCGCCGGCAAGTTTTCCCTTCTTGTCGGCGACTGCGAGCGAATAATTGCCGTCCGGCCGCACCTGCTTGCCGCCGATGAACAGCTTTGCCGTGCGGTCGATGCCGATGCCATCGGCTTCCGCGCGCTCGGTGACTTTTTCCGTCACCGCCGGCTTGATCACTGAGCCCAGCGGCAGCTTTGCCGCCAGATATTCAAACATGCCTTCGCGGCCACCCTCGCGGCCGAAGCCGCTTTCGCGGTAGCCGCCGAAGCCGCATGCGGCGTCGAACATGTTGGTGCCGTTGACCCAGATCACGCCCGCCTTGATCTGCGGGGCTGCATGCAGCGCGAGGTTGATGTTTTCGCTCCACACCGAGGCCGCGAGGCCGTAACGCGTGTTGTTGGCAAGCTCGATCGCTTCCTCCGTCGAGCGGAAGGTCATAGCCGCCAGAACCGGCCCGAATACTTCTTCCAGAGCAAGGATATTAGCCGGCGAAACACCGGTCGCCAGCGTCGGCAGATAGAAATAGCCCGTCGAAGGCAGCGGGCAGTCCGGCTGCCAGCATTCGGCGCCCTGTTTCGCGCCCTCGGCCACCAGTCCGCTCACCCGGTCAAGCTGGGTCTTGTCGACCAGCGGACCGATATCGGTGTTCTTGTCGAGCGGGCTGCCGACGCGCAGACGGCCCATGCGCGTCTTGACCTTGGCGATGAAGGCGTCGGAAATACCTTCCTGCACCAGCAGGCGCGATCCGGCGCAGCAGACCTGGCCCTGGTTGAACCAGATGCCATCGACCAGACCTTCGACCGCGCTGTCGAGATCCGCATCCTCGAAGACGATGAAGGCAGACTTGCCGCCAAGCTCCAGCGACAGCTTCTTGCCGGAACCAGCAGTCGCCTTGCGGATGATCTTGCCGACTTCCGACGAGCCGGTGAAGGCGATTTTCTGCACGCCCGGATGATTGACGATCGCCGCACCGGCGTCCGGCCCGCCGGGCACGATGTTGACGACGCCCTTCGGCACGCCGGCGCGCTCGCAAATCTCGGCAAACAGAATGGCCGTCAGCGGCGTGTATTCGGCAGGCTTCAGCACCACGGTGCAGCCGGCGGCGAGAGCGGGCGCGATCTTCCACGCCAGCATCAGCAGCGGGAAATTCCACGGGATGATCTGGCCAACGACGCCGACCGGCCTGTGATCCGGGAACTCCTTGTCGAGCGACTGCGCCCAGCCGGCATGATGGATGAAATGGCGGATCGCCAGCGGCACGTCGATGTCGCGGCTCTCGCGGATCGGCTTGCCGTTGTCGATCGATTCCAGCACCGCAAACAGCCGCTGGTGGCGCTGCATGGCGCGGCCGATGGCGTAAAGCACCTTGGCTCTGGCGTAGCCGGACTGCGCACTCCATTTCGGCAGCGCCTTGGCGGCGGCGGCGACTGCCGTGTCAATATCGGCGTCACCCGCGTCGGAGATTTTTGCCAGCAGCTTGCCGGTTGCGGGTTCGCTGGTCTCGAAGGTCTTGCCGCCTGCCGCCGCCTTCCACTCGCCGCCGATGAACAGCGCCTTGCCGAAATCGCGCCCAGCAAGCCAGGCGTCGGCCTCGTTGCGGGCCTCTGGGGCCGCGTCATATTCCATCGCGGCGTAGCGTTCGAGAATGTTCATCGAAAAATCTCCCGAATTCTTTGCCGTCACGCCATCGCGTGGCGATGATTGGCCGAGTAGCGGCCGGTCAGATGATGCTCAAGCTGACGCTCTATGTCGGTCAGCAGGCTCGACGCCCCGAAGCGGAAAAGCTCGGGCTCCAGCCATGGCCGGCCAAGCTCTTCCTTCATCAGCACCAGCCAGTCGAGCGAGACTTTGGCGGTGGAAATGCCGCCCGCCGGCTTGAAGCCGATGAGATAACCGGTGTGCTCGAAATAGGCGCGGATCGAGCGCACCATGGCAAGCCCGACCGGCAGCGTGGCGTTGACGCTTTCCTTGCCGGTCGAGGTCTTCACGAAATCCGCGCCCGCCATCATCGCCACCATCGAGGCGAGCATGACATTGCGCAAGGTCGCCAGATCGCCGGTACCGAGGATGACCTTGAGATGCGCCTCGCCGCAGGCGGCGCGCATGGCGACGATCTCGTCGTAAAGCTCCTGCCATTTGGCGCCGAACACCAGCCCGCGCGGAATGACCACGTCGATCTCATTTGCGCCGTCCTGCACCGAGGCCTCGATTTCCTGAAGCCGGGTGGCGAGCGGCGCAAGTCCATGCGGGAAGGCGGTGGAGACGGCGGCGACATGAATGCCGGTGCCTTTCACGGCTTCAACAGCCGTGGCGACGAAGGGGTGGTAGACGCAGACGGCGGCAGGCCGGATAACCGTGTCGCCGAGGCCGAGGCCTTCTGCAATGTCGCGGCGCAGCGGGTTGATCGCCTTGGCGCAAAGCCGGCGCACGCGCTCGTCGGTATCGTTCGAATTCAGCGTGGTCAGGTCCATGCAGGCAATGGAACGCAACAGCCAGGCCGCCTGGTTGTCGGCCTTGATCGAGCGGCGCTTGGTGAGCGAGGCAACGCGGCGCTCCAGTGCCGAGCGGTTGACGTTGCGCATGGATTCGAGAAAGCCGAGATCGAGCGCCATGCCGGGGTTGCGGGCGATGCCGTGCGTGGCGGGCGTGTTGGCGGCAACGCGCGTCGGCAACGAAGTCACCTTGAGCCCCTGGGACTCTTCGGCACCGAGATCGGCCTCAAGAAACTTGCTGCTCATCACCTCCCCTTTCACTCCACACTTTTCGCAGAGGATAGCTCGTGAAGTGACGCTTCACGAGTCCCGTGAGCCGTAATAGCGAAGAAAGCGACCCAATGCAGCTAACTTTTGACCGTATGGTCAAAACCAGCCGGTTCGCCTGTGGTATCCGAGGTCCGCTTTCCCGCGGCCGGCTCTTAGTTCTTTGCAACTGGGTGTCATCTGGCGCATATTCCGAGCATGGCAAAGCAGAAGAATCAGAAGCCCGACTACGAAAAAATGCTGCGCAAGGCAGGGATCAGGATCACCCGCCCGCGCCGCATCATCGTGGAGATATTGACGGCGACAGATGACCACCCCGACGCGCTGGAAATCTTCCGGCGTGCGGCCGAGATCGATTCCGGCATCTCGCTGTCCACCGTCTATCGCACGATGAAGGTGCTGGAAGGCCTGGGAGCCATTCACCGCCACGCCTTCGAGGGCGGGCCCTCGCGCTTCGAACAGGCCAGCGGCGAGCATCACGACCATTTGATCGATCTCGACACGGGCGACGTCATCGAATTCAAGTCCGACCGCATCGAGCAATTGCAGAACGAAATCGCCGAGGCGCTGGGCTACGATATCGTCCATCATCGGCTGGAACTCTACGGCCGCAAGCGGCGCGGGCGCTGAACCGTGCTTGCCCAGCAAAGTGACATCGGCGCTGCGCCGGGAGCAAACTGCGCTGCCATGCATTATGGCAGGGGCAGACCCGCGCCGTGACGTGTTGACGCGGCCGGCCCGCCGGTCGATCATCCGCCCCATAAGGTGAGGCACTTCTCAAACCAAAAACAATCCGGGATGAAAAAATGGAAAAAGCCGAAATCGGCCTGATTGGCCTTGGCGTCATGGGCTCCAACCTGGCCCTTAATATCGCCGAAAACGGCCACCCGATCGCCGTGTTCAACCGCACCACCAGCCGCACCGGCACCTTCTTCGAGGCGGCCGGCGACCTGCGCAAGATGATCGTGCCCTGCACGACGCTGGCCGAACTCGCCGAGGCGATCCAGCCGCCGCGCCCGGTCATCATCATGGTGCAGGCGGGCCAGCCGGTGGACGAGCAGATCGCCGCACTGCGCCAGGTGCTTTCGGCGGGCGACATCATCATCGATGCCGGCAACGCCAATTTCCGCGACACGATCCGGCGCTTTTCCGAACTCCAGGGATCAGGCCTGACCTTCATCGGCATGGGCGTTTCCGGTGGCGAGGAAGGCGCGCGCCACGGCCCGTCGATCATGGTCGGCGGCACGGAAGATTCCTACAAGCGCGTCGAAAAAATCCTCACCGACATTTCGGCCAAGTTCGAGGGCGAGCCCTGTGCTGCCTGGCTCGGCACCGGGGGTGCCGGGCATTTCGTCAAGACCATCCACAACGGCATCGAATATGCCGACATGCAGATGATCGCCGAAATCTACGGCGTGCTGCGCGATGGGCTCGGTATGAAGCCCAAGGAAATCGGTGCGGTTTTTGCCGAATGGAACAAGGGCCGGCTGAATTCCTACCTGATCGAGATCACCGCGACCGTTCTTGCTGCTGACGATCTCGATACCGGCAAGCCGATCGTCGAGATGATCCTCGACCGTGCCGGCCAGAAGGGCACCGGCAAATGGTCGGTGATCGAAGCGCAGACGCTCGGCGTTTCGGCAACCGCGATCGAGGCCGCCGTTTCGGCCCGCATTCTGTCATCGCTCAAGGACGAGCGGCTGGCAGCTGAGAAGGCTTATGGCACCGGCGGCGTCTCGAAGTTTTCGGGCAACCGCGACAAGGTCCTGCATGACCTGGAACTGGCGCTGTTCGCCGGCAAGATCGCGGCCTATGCGCAAGGGTTCGCGGTGATGGACGCAGCCTCGAAACAGTTCGGCTGGAACCTGCCGATGCCGACCATCGCCAAGATCTGGCGCGCCGGCTGCATCATCCGCTCGCAGTTTCTCGGCACGCTGGCCGACGCTTTTGAGAAGAGCGGCGCGCTCGCAAACCTTTTGATGGCACCGGCCTTCATCGAGATGATGAAGGAGGCGCACCCCTCGCTGCGCCGCATCGTGGCGCAAGCCGCCGAAGCCGGCCTGCCGACGCCGGCGCTGTCGTCGGCCCTCGCCTATTTCGACAGCTATCGACAGGGACGGGGCACCTCCAACCTGATCCAGGCGCAGCGCGATTATTTTGGCGCGCATGGCTTCGAGCGCATCGACGCGCCCGGCGCACATCATGGTCCCTGGGCCGGCGGCGGCTGAGCCTTCCCAAGCTCCAGAATGCAAAAGGCGCAGCCGGCAATCCGGTTGCGCCTTTTTTTGTTTTCAGCGAATGCGCGAAAATTACTTCTTCCGCACCGGCCCCGTGCGCTCGGCTGAGCGAGCCCAGAGATTGATGTCGGCCTCGCGGGCGTATTGATCGATCTCGGCAAGCTCGGCATCTGAGAAATCCGGGTTCTTCAGCGCACCTACGCAATCTTCCACCTGCTCCGGCCGGCTGGCGCCGATCAGCGCGGAGGTCACGCGACCGCCGCGCAGCACCCAGGCCAGCGCCATCTGCGCCAGCGTCTGGCCGCGCTTCTCGGCAATGGCGTTCAGCGCCTTGATGTTGGCGAGCGCCTTGTCGTTGAGGAACTCCTGGCGCAGCGACTTGCCTTGCGCGGCGCGGCTGTCTTCAGGGATGCCTTTCAGATATTTCGTCGTCAGCATGCCCTGCGCCAGCGGCGAGAACACGATCGAGCCGACGCCGAGCCCGTCCAGCGTATCGAGCAGCCCGTCATCCTCGACCCAGCGGTTGAGCATGGAATAGCTCGGCTGGTGGATGAGGCAGGGCGTGCCGAGCTCGCGCAGGATCGTGGCCGCCTCGCGGGTGCGCTGCGAGTTGTAGGACGAGATGCCGACATAGAGCGCCTTGCCCGAGCGCACGGCATGGTCGAGCGCCATCATCGTTTCTTCCAGCGGCGTCTCCGGATCGAAGCGGTGCGAATAGAAGATGTCGACATAGTCGAGACCCATGCGCTTGAGGCTCTGGTCGAGGCTCGCCAGCACATATTTGCGGCTGCCCCATTCGCCATAAGGCCCCGGCCACATGTCGTAGCCGGCCTTGCTGGAAATGATCAGCTCGTCACGCAGGCCGGCGAAATCGGTACGGAGGATTTCGCCGAAAGCGGTTTCGGCCGAGCCGGGCGGCGGGCCGTAATTGTTGGCGAGATCGAAATGGGTGATGCCAAGGTCGAAAGCCTTGCGGCAGATCGCCTGCTTGGTCTGGTGCGGCGTATCATTGCCGAAATTGTGCCAGAGCCCGAGCGAGATCGCCGGCAGCTTCAGGCCGGAGCGGCCGCAGCGGTTGTAGCGCATCGTCTCGTAGCGGTTGTCGGCGGGATGCCAGGCCATGGTGATTTCCTTAAAAGATTGGGTGCGTCCTTCGAGGCTCGCTGCGCTCGCACCTCAGGATGAGGGAGGTTGGTGCTACTATAAAGATCAGGAAAGTTGGCGCTATCCTTCACTCGGATTCTGCCACCCTTCGACCAGATACTGATGAGCACGCTCTCCAGAACCTGGCTTGAAGCGCACCAACCTCCCTCATCCTGAGGTGCTCGCGAAGCGAGCCTCGAAGGACGCACCTATCATTCATTCATCGTCCGAAACAACCTCGCTTTTCGGGCGCTTTATTTCTTCGCCAGCAGCGCCTTGGCTTCCTTGATGCCGAGTGCGGCAGGCCGCTCGCAGGTCGTCTGCATGTCGACGAACTTGCCGCTGTCGCCCGATTTCAGGATGCCGGTCATGATGTCGACGACATGCAGCGCAAGGTCGAGCGAGCAGCGATGCGGCCGTCCCTCCCGGATGGCGATCGCCATGTCGGCAAGGCCCGCCGTGCGATAATTGGCCATCGGTCCTTGCGAATGGACTTCATTCGCCTTCTGGAAAGGATGGTCCCATTTCGGCAGCTTCTTGGCCGGCTTGCTGCCCTTGGTGTAGCGCAGGTCGCCGCCGAAGAAATTGGGATCGGGCATGTAGAGCGTGCCGTCCTCGCCGTAGAGCTCCATCGGCGCATGGCCGCTGTGCCAGACGTCCCAGCTCGCATTGAAGGTGATCACCGCGCCGTTCTCGAATTCCAGCAGGGCATGGATGGTCGTCGGCGTCGAGACGGGGATTTTTTCGCCGGCGCGCGGCTTGGAGCTGATCGTCCGCTCCTTGGCGGGGATGGCGGTCAGCGCCGCCACCCGCTTCACCGGCCCGATGAGCTGGACCAGATTGGTGATGTAATAGGGTCCGAGATCGAGGATCGGCCCGCCGCCGGGCAGGAAGAAGAAATCCGGGTTCGGATGCCAGTGCTCCATGCCGTGGCTCATGACATGGCAGGTGCCGCTGGTGATCTTGCCGAGCTTGCCGTCGTCGATCATGTGGCGGGCAAGCTGGTGCGATCCGCCGAAGAAGGTGTCGGGCGCAGAGCCGATGCGCAGCCCCTTCTTTTCTGCCCGCTTCTTGAGATCGAGCCCTTCCTTGACCGAGAGCACGAAGGGCTTTTCCGAATAGACATGCTTGCCGGCGTCCAGCACCTGCTTCGACACCTCATAGTGGGCCGCAGGAATGGTGAGGTTGACGACGATGTCGATATCGTCGGCCTTGAGCAGCCCGTCGACGCTCTCGGCGCGCAGCGAGAACTCCTTTGCGCGCGCCTTTGCAGCTTCTTCATTTATGTCGGCGCAGGCGCGCATCTCCATGCCGCGAAACAGCGGCGACAGCTTGAAGTAAGCCTTGGAGATGTTGCCGCAGCCGATGACGCCGATCCCGAGTTTCTTTGCCATGATCGTCGTCTCCTAGAAGCTCTTGGCGGCTTCGAGCGAGCGCCGGGCGAAGCGCTCGAAATTGTTCGGATTGTCCTGTTCCATGATGAAGTATTTTGCTGGTGTCCGGTCGCGCAGCACGGTGGTCAGCGCCCTCCAGTCGATCGTGCCGTGGCCGACATCGGACCAGCCATCCTCGTCCAGTCCTTCGCCGCTGCGGGCAATATCCTTCACATGCACAGCAACGATGCGCGAGCCGTATTTGTCGATCCACGCCATGGGATCGGCACCGCCGCGAACGATCCAGGCAATGTCGGCTTCCCAACCGATATCGGGAGCCGTTTCGAGAATGTGCGTCAGGGGCACGGAGCCGTCCGGAAGTGCCGCGAATTCGAAATCGTGATTGTGCCAGGCGAAACCGAAGCCGGCCTTCTTGGCCTTGTCGCCCACCGCGGCCAGGCGCTTGCCGAAAGCCTGCCATCCTGCCGTATCGGTCGGGCGCTGCTCGGCCACCAGATAGGGGCAGACCAGAACCTTCATGCCGAGCGTATTCGCGATTTTTTCCGCGCTGGCAAAGTCGTTCTCCAGCATGTCGATGGAAAAATGCCCGGTCGGCATGACAAGGCCGTTCTTGTCGAGTTCGGCGCGCAGGCCGGCGGGATCGTCATAGACGCCGCCAAAGCCTTCGACTTCCCGGTAACCGAGCCAGCCAAGCGTTTTGACGACATCGTTCCAGGGCTGAAAATTGCGGGCGCTGTAAAGTTGAAATGACCAGTTCATGCCGATTGTCCGTGTTTGATGTTGGGAGTTCAGATGCGGTTTCCGGTGGGAGCGTCGAACAACGAGGCGCGCGCCGGATCGAAGCCGACGATCACGCGGTCGCCGACTTTCAGGGGCTTTTCCGCCTCGGCGCGGAAGGTGAGATTGCTGCCGCCAAGCTTGGTCCAGACGAGCATGTCGGAGCCCATCGGCTCGATGATGTCGACCTGGATTTCGCGCGAGAACGGCAAGGCGGTCGCCTGCTCGCCATGGGCGATATGTTCGGGCCTGATGCCGAATATGCAAGCGCCGGCGCCGGCGGACTTGTCGAAAGCATAGCGATCGAGCGGCACCGAAACGCCATCGGCCTTGAAATGCGGCTTCTCGCCGCCTTCGAGCTGACCGCTTATGAAGTTCATGCTCGGAGAGCCGAGGAAGTCGGCGACGAAGCGATTGACCGGGCGATTGTAGATCGCCTGCGGCGCGTCGAGTTGCTGGATGACGCCGCCCTTCATTACGGCGATGCGGTCGGCGAGCGTCAGCGCCTCGATCTGGTCGTGGGTGACATAGATCATGGTGTTGGCGAGCCGCTGGTGAAGGCGCTTGATTTCGACGCGCAGTTCCGAGCGCAGCTTGGCGTCGAGATTGGACAGGGGTTCGTCGAACAGGAACACGTCGACGTCACGCACCAGCGCCCGGCCGATGGCGACACGCTGGCGCTGGCCGCCGGAGAGCGCGGCAGGCTTTCGCTTCAGCAACGGCTCGATCTGCAATATCTCGGACGCGCGCGCGATGCGCTTGGCAATCTCTTCCTTCGGCAGCCCCGCCGTCTTCAGGCCGAAGGACAGGTTTCCCTCGACACTCATCTGCGGGTAGAGCGCGTAGGACTGGAACACCATGCCGATGCCGCGGTCCTTCGGCTCTTCCCAGGTAACGTTCTTGCCGTTGATGAAGATCTGTCCGTCGGAAATATCGAGCAGGCCGGCAATGCAGTTGAGCAAGGTCGACTTGCCGCAACCGGACGGCCCGAGCAGCACCAGAAACTCGCCTTCGGCGATATCGAGGTTCAGCGCCTGAAGCACCTGCACATTGCCGAAATTGAGCGACAGATCCTTGATCGAGACGCTGGGCTTGCCTGCCGCCATGACCATCAACCCTTGACCGCGCCGGCGGCGATGCCGCGCACGAACAGCTTGCCGGAAGCGAAGTAGACGATCAGCGGCACGAGGCCGGTCAGGATGGTTGCGGCCATGTTGACGTTGTACTCCTTCACGCCTTGCACTGAATTGACGATGTTGTTGAGCTGCACGGTCATCGGGTAGGTGTCGGGCCGCGTGTAGACGACGCCGAAGAGGAAGTCGTTCCAGATACCGGTGACCTGCAGGATGACCGCGACGACGAAGATCGGCAGCGACATCGGCAGCATGATGCGGAAATAGATGCCCCAGAAGCCGGCGCCATCGACGCGGGCGGCTTTGAACAGCTCTTCGGGAACCGAGGTAAAATAGTTGCGGAAAAGCAATGTCAGGATGGGCATGCCGAAGATGGAATGCACGATGACGAGGCCCCACAGGCTGCCGTAAAGGCCGATTTCCCGCAGCAGGATGACGATCGGGTAGATCATCACCTGATAGGGAATGAAGGCGCCGACGATGAGGATGGTGAAGAAGAGATCGGCGCCCTTGAAGCGCCAGTTGGCGAGCGCGTAGCCGTTGATGGAAGCGAGCGCGATCGACAGGATCACCGACGGCACGGTGATGCGCACCGAATTCCAGAAGCCGCGCGAAAGGCCGTCGCAGTTCAGGCCCGTGCAGGCCTGCGACCAGGCTTTGACCCAGGGCTCGAAGGTGATCTCGACCGGCGGCGAGAAGATGTTGCCGAGGCGGATTTCGGGCATGCCCTTCAGCGACGTGACGACCATCACATAGAGCGGCAGCAGGTAATAGACGGCGACGACTATAAGCGTGCCGTAGAGAAAGATGTTGCGGCGGGAAAAGGTTTTTCGCGGCCGCGCGCCGCGAGGGCCGGACACAATCTGCGATGCGGCCGGCGAGTCAGCGGGCGCCATGTCGAGGACAGCGGTATCAGCCACGCCGCGCCCTCCCGAATTCAAGATAGGCCCATGGCACGACCACGATGATCACGCTGAGCAGCATCATGGTCGAGGCGGCAAAGCCCTGGCCGAGGTTCTGGGCGAAGAACATATAGTCGTAGACATATTTCGCTGGCACTTCGGAAGCGATGCCGGGGCCGCCGCTGGTCTGGGCGACGACGAGATCGTAGACCTTGATGATGCCCGAGGCGATGATGACGATGGTGGTGATGAAGACGGGCCGCATCATCGGAATGACGATGAAGAGGTACGTCTTCCACATCGGGATGCCGTCGACGCGCGCCGCCTTCCAGATGTCCTCGTCGATGCCGCGCAGGCCCGCCAGCATCAGGCACATGACAAGACCGGTGCCTTGCCAGAGTGCTGCGATCAGAATGCCGTAGATGACGATGCTGGCATCGTAGAGCGGGTTGAAGGTGAAGCTTTCCCATCCCAGCCCGCGCACCACGGCCTGCACGCCGAAATCCGGGTTGAGCAGCCATTGCCAGACCAGCCCGGTGACGATGAAGGACAAAGCGAACGGGTAGAGGAAGATGGTGCGGAACGTATCTTCAAAGCGGATCTTCTGGTCGAGAAGTGCGGCAAGCAGAAAGCCGATCGCCAGGGAGAAGATAAGCGACAGCACGCCGTAGATTGCAAGGTTCTCGACGGCCACGGTCCAGCGCGGTGCTGCCCAGAGCCGGTAATACTGGTCGAGCCCGACGAAATTGAAGCGCGGCAGAAGCTTCGAATTGGTGAAGGAATAGAGCACGGTCCAGGCGGTGCCGCCGGCGAAGACCACGACCGCCGTGAGGATCATCGGCACGGAGGCGATCTTGGCGCTCAGGTTCCTGAACAACTGGCTGGGGCGCTTCGGATAGGTTTCGCTCACAGCAATCCTTTCGGATATGAGGCCAGAACGCACCGGCCCGCTTCAGACGGGCTGGTGCGTATTGTCGTCAGCGAGATCAGTCGGCGCTCGAGATGATGTCGGCAAAACGCTTCTGGGCGTCTTCGACAGTCAGGCCCTGATTGGAGAAGAACTCGGAGAAGAGATCCTCCTTCTGCTTCTGGGTGTCCTGCGACATGAGCTGGTCGGTCCAGGGCATGACATCGCCCTTGGCCAGGATGTCGAGGCCCTTCTTCATGCAGTCGTTGGCGGTGTTCAGGTCGACGTCGCCGCGCACCGGCAGCGAGCCTTTCTTGAGGTTGAACGCAACCTGCGTCTTGGGGTCGAGAAGCGTCGTCGCCAGCGCTTCCTGCGCCTTGGCTTTCGCCTCGTCCTTCAGCAGCGGGAAATAGAAAGCGTCGCCGCCGGTCGCGATCATGGGGTTGAGGCCGAGCCCCGGCAGGCAGGAATAATCCTTGCCGGCCACCTTTCCGGCAACCTGGAATTCGCCCTGCGCCCAGTCGCCCATGATCTGGCCGCCGGCCTTGCCGGTGATGACCATGTTGGTCGCCTGGTTCCAGTCCTGCACATTGGTGCCCTTCGACATCTTGCGGGCATCGTCGGCGGCCTTGAAGACCTTGCCGATCTCGGGCCCGGCGGCAAATTCCGCATCCTTGTCCTGATAGACCTTCAGGAAGGTGTCCTTGCCGCCAACTGCGGCGAGCAGAACGTCGAACGCGCCCGATGCCTGCCATGGCTGGCCGCCGACCGCCAGCGGCACGATGCCGGCCTTTTCGAGTGCCGGAGCAGCAGCCACGAACTCGTTCCAGTCCTTCGGCACGGCCACGCCAGCCTTCTCGAACGCTTCGTTGGACAGCCACAGCCATTGCCATGAATGGATATTGACCGGCACGCAGTAGATCTTGCCGTCGATGGTGCAGCTGTCGAGCAAACTCTTCGGCCGAACGATCTCCGTCCACTTTTCCTTGGTGGCGATATCGGTGAGGTCGCGCATCAGCCCGGCCTGCACGAGTTCCTCGGCCTGGCGGCCGTGGTTGAACTGGGTGGCGCCCATCGGGTCGCCGCCGGTGATGCGGCTGATCATGATCGGGCGGGCGGTGCCGCCGGAACCGGCGATGGCGCCGTCGACCCAATGATTTCCCGTCGCATCGAAGGCCTTGGCAAGCTCGGCAACCGCAGCGGCCTCGCCACCGGAGGTCCACCAATGCGTCACTTCGAGATCGGTCGCCGAAGCGGCGCCGGCAGTCATGAATGCAACCCCCGCTGCAAGCGCAGCGGTCGTGAGACAATAACGCATCGTCACTCCTCCCTGAAATCTGAAACGTTACAGCCCGGCACGCTATGCGAAGAAAAATGACTTCGCAACAGAAGAGTGGCCTGCCGGCGTGATTTTTTCGTGCTCCGAATAAATATAACGCAACCACCTGCCAGAACCGCAAATGCAAAAATCCTTGCTGCATCGCAATAAATCGGCAGAAATTTGCTTTTCGAATCAAAGCTGCGACATGTTTCATCACGCCTTGCCGGCTAACCAGCCGTTCCGCGACCGCGCCAGCCTTAACCATGCTTGAAGGCCGATCGATTCCGCACCGCACCATTTTCTGAAACGTTACAGGTATTGCGGGAAACACTTGCAAGGTCCAAGGTTAGAGTGCGATATGCGGGCACTCCGGGGAGCCGCAGGCAACGGCAATGAATGACAGACCACAATCCGACAATCCGACAGGCCCGGCCTCTTCCAGAACGGACGAGCGGCCGACGCTGAAGACGATCGCCTTTATGACCGGGCTTGGGGTCACCACGGTTTCGCGCGCCTTGAAGGATGCGCCGGAAATCGGCGTGGAGACGCGCAAGCGCGTCCAGCTCGTCGCCCGCCAGGTCGGCTACCGCCCGAACCGCGCCGGCGTCAGGCTGCGCACCGGCAAGACCAATGTCATCAGCCTGGTGCTCAACACCGAGGAGCAGGTCGGCGGCTTCGTCTCCGATATGATCTACGGCATTTCAGAACATCTGGCGCAGACGCCCTATCACTTCATCGTCACGCCCTATTCGCGCACCAACGATCCGCTGGAGCCGGTGCGCTACGTGGTCGAGACGGGCTCGGCCGACGGCATCATCATCTCGCGCACCGAGCCGAACGACGCCCGCGTGCGCTACATGGTCGAGCACGGCTTTCCCTTCACCACCCATGGCCGCACCCATATGGGGATCGAGCATCCGTTCCACGATTTCGACAACCGCGCCTATGCGGTTCAGGCGGTACGCAAGCTGAAGGCGTTGGGGCGCAAGCGCATCGCCCTGCTCGCGCCGACGCCGAACCTCAGCTATTACCGGCACATGCGCGAAGGCTTTCTCGCGGCTTTGGCCGAATGCGAACTGGACGAGATTTCCTTCAGCACGGCCAATCTGGACCAGTCGATCGACGAAATCCGCGAGCACACCAGGGAATTGATGCGCCGACGCACGCCGCCTGACGGCATCGTCAGCGGCAGCGGCTCGGCGACATTCGCGCTGGTCGCAGGCACGGAAGATGTCGGGCTTTCGGTCGGCGCCGATGTCGCCATCGTCTCGAAACAGTCGTCAAAGCTGCTGCATCTGCTGCGGTCGAATATCTACGTCGTCAACGAAGACATCCGGCTCGCCGGCCGCGAACTCGCGCGCTCCGTTATCGGGGCGATCGACCGCACGGCGGTGACTTCGCTTCAGAGCCTGAGCGTGCCGGAGGCGGTGGAGACGTGGTAGCCGCCTTCACCTTTGGCCGTTTCTGATCGTCAAGCCGCCTTGTCGCGGACCTGATAATCCTTGATCGCAGCGAAGCGGATCGCCTTCCAGCGCTCGGCCTCGTAGTTCAGCGAGAACTCGTGCTGGGCCAGGAACACCGGATCGCCGTCAAGATCGCGGGCAATGTCGCCGCGATGCGATTCGATGAAGCGCAGCAGATCTTCCTTGTCGTCGGCATCGATCCAGCGGCAGACCGAGAACCGCGCCATTTCGAAATCGACCGGCAGCGTGTATTCCGCCGACAGCCGCTCCTTCAGAACGTCGATCTGCAGCGCGCCGACGACGCCGACGATGGCCGGCGAGCCGTCCTCCGGCTGGAAAAGCTGGACGACGCCTTCCTCGGCCATCTGCTGGAGCGCTTCCTTCAGCTTCTTCGCCTTCATGGCATCGCCGAGCCTGACGCGGCGCAGGATTTCCGGCGCGAAGTTCGGCACGCCACGGAACAGAATGTCCTCACCCTCGGTCAGCGTGTCGCCAATGCGCAGCGTGCCGTGATTGGGAATGCCGACGACGTCGCCGGCATAGGCCTCGTCGGCAGTGATGCGCGAACGGGCGAAGAAGAACTGCGGCGCAGACAGGCTCATCTGCTTGCCGGTGCGCACCAGCTTGGCCTTCATGCCGCGCTGGAGCGTGCCGGAACAGACGCGCACGAAGGCGATGCGGTCGCGGTGGTTGGGGTCCATATTGGCCTGGATCTTGAAGACGAAGGAGGTCATCTTCTCCTCCGTCGCCTCGACCTTGCGCGTGTCGGCCTCCTGCGCGCGCGGCGCGGGACCGTAATCGCCCAGCGCTTCGATCAGGTCGCGCACGCCGAAATTGCGCAATGCCGAGCCGAAATAGACCGGCGTCAGGTGCCCTTCGCGAAAAGCCTTCAGGTCGAACGGCCGGCAGGCCTCGCGCGCCAGGTCCAGTTCCTCGATGAAAGCCGGCCGGTCATTGTCGGGCAGCAGGCCGGCGGCGCGGTTGGAATCGGGGCCGTTGACCGGCGTGCGCTCCTTCTCGTCGTCGCCACGGCGCACCGCGTTCTGGGCGAGATGATAGGTGCCGGCAAAGGTCTTGCCCTGGCCGATCGGCCAGGTGATCGGCGCGGTGTCGAGCGCCAGCTTCTGCTCGATCTCGTCGAGGATCTCGTAGGTGTCGCGCGCCTCGCGGTCCATCTTGTTGACGAAGGTGACGATCGGGATGTCGCGCATGCGGCAAACCTCGAACAGTTTCAGCGTGCGCGGCTCGATGCCTTTCGCGGCGTCGATGACCATGACGGCACTGTCGACCGCCGACAGCGTGCGATAGGTGTCGTCGGCGAAGTCTTCGTGGCCGGGCGTGTCGAGCAGGTTGAAGACGTTGTCGCCATATTCGAAGGTCATCACCGAGGTGACGACCGAGATGCCGCGCTCGCGCTCGATCTTCATCCAGTCCGAACGGGTCTGGATGCGGTCCTTCTTGGCCTTGACCTCACCGGCAAGCTGGATGGCGCCACCGAACAGCAGCAGCTTTTCGGTCAGCGTCGTCTTGCCGGCATCCGGGTGCGCGATGATCGCGAATGTGCGGCGCCTGGCAACCGCCTTGGCTATGTCTTCAGCCATTTACGATGATCCTGTTGATGCGCGGGCTTCTAGCAGCACATCGGCAGGCTGTCGAATACGAAATGGCGGGAGACGTACGCTCAGGTGCCGACCGGATGGAAGCGCCTGACGGCAAGGAACCCCGTCACGATGAAGGACAGCAGCACGATGCCCTGCACGATGGCGAAAGGCGGCTCGGAACCGGTGGGCGCCAGCGCGTTGAACGCCGGGATCTTCAGGAACGACTGCACCACCAGCACGAAGCAGTTGAGATAGAGCGCGATCACCGCCGTCACGACATAGATCCATCGCCACGAGCCGGCGAGATGATAGCTATAGCGCGCCGCGATTGCCGCAATCAGCAGGATCATCGACAGGATGCCGAAAGCGATTGCCGGCGTGAACCCGTTGAATGGAAAAAGAAAGCCGGTGACGCTGGTCAGCACCGTGGTGAGCAGGAAGATGAGCGTCCAGCCATCCATGCGCTGAGACTTCAAAAGCCCGTAGAGAACGACCAGTCCCGTGACGATGCCGATAAGACTGGTGATGACATGAAGAAGAGTGAATGTGGAAAGCGACATTCCAAGCAGCATTGCCTTGTCCCCTCAAACAACTTTTTCTACGGAACGCCTGCGCTTCGGTTTTGTAAAGACCCCTATTCTCAATAGGCGGGATAGATATGATCAACGGCGGACGAAGCCGCCCTCTGTAAGCGTGAGCGCGGCTAGATCGATGCCCTGTTTTTGGAACAGGTCACTGTAATTCTTCGCGGCGTTGCGCTGAAGCGATGCATCGCCGGACTTGCTGATGTGAATGCGGTTCGCCATCACAAGCACGGTGTTGTAGATGAGGTCTTCCGCCACCTCCTGTTTCTGCCCGTCGGTCATACGGCTGATCTTGGGGTCGGCGATCATCGCGGCGCGCATCGTGTCGCGCACCGCCTTGATGGACCGGGCGCTGAGGGTCTCGACATTGTTGACGAGCGCCCAGCTCGCGACGAGATAGGCGGTGTAGGCATCGGCAAGATTGCGCGCATCCAGCCCGTTGGGCCGGGCGATCTCGGCGCCGTAGCCTTTCAGCCAGTCGGCCTTCAGCGCGGCGTCGACGATTGCTGCCTGGGCAGGATTGGATTGCACCAGCTGCGACCTGAAGCGCGCCTTTACCTTGGCTGACACGGCGGGATCGCTGCGAAAGCCGAGGGTGCGCAGGGCTTTCTTGCCGGCCGTCGAACCCGGCCGCCTGGCGTTGGCTTTCGCATTGGCGTTGGCGACGCTGGCCATTGCCGACTGCGCGACGTAGCTGTTCGTAAGGTCGATCGAATCGTTGAACATGACCATGCCAAAATCCTGCGAATGGCCGCTGCCCATGGCAAGCATCAGGCCGATCAGGGCGCCGGCAAGGGAACGCATTCGCATCATGTTCCTTCCTCCTGTCTCGTGGCGGACGAGTTCAATCGGTGACGCCGTCGCAGGTCGTTTCCTGATTGGCGCAGATTCGGCGGAACCATGCGCGGCCTTCCTGCGGCTCGCTCTTCAGCCGGCTCACGGCTTCCGCATCGGCGGCGAAACTGACAAGCGCCCAGTCTCCGGCACAGCCTTCGACGGACCGGATATCGGCGACATCGGTCAGCCAATTGTCGCCTAGATCGAAAACGCGATTGCTCGATGCGTCGGGCCGCTCATAGCCACGCGCGGACTGCACCTGGAACCGCACCGCCTCCCCGCTTATCCAGCCGCGACCAGAAAAGGTCGGTCGCGACGGCAATCCGGTGCGGTTCGGATCGTCGCGTGCATTTTCGACAAGCAGCCATTTTTCATGTGATCCGACAATGGAAAGCGCGATGCCGTAACGATGGTCGTCGCTATCGACATAGGCAGGCAGCACGCCCAGAACCGGCGAGGCGGCATCGGGTTTTTCGTGAATGTTCGCAAGCGCGTCCGTGCCCGCGACGGACCAGCCTTCGAAGTTGCAGGCTCCGTCGGCTGCCGCTTCGACACGCAATGGCTGCGCCAGGAGCGCTGATATGGCCATCACCGCGGCAGGCAAAAACCAATTGGTTGTCGCGCCCATCTCTCACGGCTCCCTGGAAGACGGCAGCCGAGGATCGGGAGCGTCCCTGCCTGATGACGCCCTGCCAAGAAAGACGAACATGAGCAGGAGATGCGCGGCCGCGAAGCCTACGGAAAGCCAGAAGAAAGGCGACCATGCTGCCGTGGACACCAGCATCGTCAGCGCGGCATTGAAGATGAAGCCGAGAGCGTCGATCGCGAAGCCGCAGATGACAAGAACCGCTGCCATCGCGATCATGACCGACCGGTGCCGTGGCAGAAACAATGCGGCCGCAAGCGAGATCGGGTAAAGAACGGCATTCAGCTAGCCAAAGAAGGCGTAGAAGACACCGGCTCCCTGCTTATCCGAGGCGGGCTCGCAAGTATCGACAGCGCCGCACATAGCATCGGTGATGGCGCCGATCATGACGTGCAGTTTGAAATAGGCCAGCGCGATGCCTGCGCCGAGCGCAAGAACAATCCAGAAAACTATATACGCCCAGCGCCCCGCTGAATATCCAAGATCGAAACCCCGCATGAAAACCCGTCTTCAGTTCCTCTTGGACCAACTATATGCATGCTTTCCGGGCAGCGCCATCCTTTCCAAAAGAGGTAACTACGAGCGAACATCCCGGTATTTTCTATGGCCGACCGAGCCCTGCTTCGGCACTATCGACGGCATGCTGAAGGGAACCGAATCGCGATGAAAGTTCTGGTGACGGGAAGTGCCGGCCATCTCGGCGAAGCGTTGATGCGCAGCCTGCGTGAGCAAGGGCACGAGGCCATCGGGCTCGATGTTCTGGCTTCGCCCTCCACGGCCGGTGTCGGCTCGATAACCGACCGTGCCTTCGTGCGGCGTCACATGCAGGGCATGCAGGCGGTGCTCCATGCCGCCACGCTGCACAAGCCGCATGTCGCCACCCACAGCCGGCAGGATTTCGTCGATACCAATATCAGCGGCACGCTCAACCTGCTGGAAGAGGCTGCCACTGCGGGCGTCAGCGCTTTCGTCTATACCAGCACGACGAGCGTCTTCGGCGACGCGCTGGTGCCGCCGGCCGGTGCTCCCGCCGCCTGGATCACCGAGGACGTCATGCCCGTTCCCAAGAACATCTATGGTGTGACCAAGGCGGCAGCGGAAGATTTGTGCCAGCTGTTTTCGAGAAACCAGAAGCTGCCGGCGATCGTGCTGCGCACCTCGCGCTTCTTCCCCGAGGAGGACGACGACAGCGATGTGCGAAAAACCTATCCCGACGATGCCAACGTCAAGGTCAACGAGTTCCTGAACCGTCGCGTCGACATCAGCGATATCGTCGACGCGCATCTGCTTGCCATCGAGCGCGCGCCGGCGATCGGCTTCGGCAAATACATCATCAGCGCCACCACGCCCTTCCTGCCGGAGGACCTGGCCGAACTGCGCACCGATGCGCCAAGCGTGGTGCGGCGACGCGTGCCGGGCTACGAGGTCGAATACCGGCGTCTGGGCTGGACGATGTTTCCGAGCATCGGACGCGTCTATGTCAACGCGCGTGCGCGGCGCGAACTCGGCTGGCAGCCGCGCTACGATTTCGGCTCGATCCTCGAGCGCCTCAAGGCCGGGCACGATCCGCGCAGCCCGCTGGCGCAGGCGATAGGCTCCAAGGGCTATCACGACGAGGTTTTTGCCGACGGCCCCTATCCGGTGAATTAGGCCGGGATGCGCTGGCGAGTGGCAGAGGCAACAGCCGCTGCCTCCGGCTCGAACGGCCGAATCGTCATCGCGTCTGCCGTCATGGTGACGAAACTCGAAGGCGGGATCGGCTGCCAGTTCGGGCCTTCGCGGTCGAACGGTTCGGAGACGAGGCAGCGGCCGCCGGACTCGCGGAACGAGCCCGCATAAAGCGTCGGCGCATGAGCGTCGGTGGAATAGCGGATCGCGTAGAGCGTCTCGCCGTCTGAAAAGGCGGCGGTGAGTTTCAGCGCCGGTTCCAGCTCGGCACGGCGGCAGGCTTCAAGCACGCGCACCGTCGCGCGGGACGCAGCACCCTGCGGATCTTCGGCCAGCCCCTCCTGAAGCATCATCAGGAAAAACAATTCGGAATCGGTCGTGCCTTCGCGCTGGTCGTAGAGCGTATCGCTGATCGAATTTTCGAGGCCGCGGCGCACGCGCTCGAAGCCGCCGATCTGGCCGTTATGCATGAAGGCCCAGCGGCCCGACACGAAGGGATGGCAGTTCATGCGGCTGGTCGCGCCGCCGGTCGCGGCGCGGACATGGGCCAGGAACAGGCCGGACCGGATTTGCCGGCACAGGCTTTTCAAATTCGGGTCCGACCATGCCGGAAGGATGTCGCGGTAGAGGCCGGGCTCAGGCCGCGCGCCATACCAGGCAACGCCAAAACCGTCGCCATTGGTCGGCGACTTGGCTTCGAGCGCATGGTGGCTCTGGGCGATCAGCGAATGGCAGGGGGCGGCAACGATGTCTTCGAGAAAGACTTCAGGTCCGAGATAGGCCGCCCATCGGCACATCGATTTACTTGCCCCTCAAGCTTGACCCCGAAAAGTTGCAGACTTTTCGGACGAAGGTCATGCGTTTTTCGCGCGATTATGCGTCCGCTCGTAGAGCTGGCGAATGATTCCGCTCGCCGTAGATTCGAACAGGAAGGGTAACAAAGCGTGAATGAGGGCGGCGAAGGCAGCCAGGAACAGCCTCCCCGAGAATTTTCCGGCAAAGGCCATGTGCTCGAGATAGCTCTCGTCGACCGAAGCCGGGTGATCGGTGAAAATCCTTGCGACGCGGTTCATTGCTGTCTCCCATTTTTGACCGTGCGTGAAGATTAACCCGCCCGACATGGTGATTCGTCCCAATTTTTCCTTGTCCGAAGGATAATTTTGGGACATTCATCCCAAATGAGCGAAAAAATCGATACGATCGATCGAAGAATCCTCGCCGAACTGCAGCGGGACGGCACGCTTTCCGTCGATCAGTTGTCCGAGCGCGTCGCCCTTTCGCGCAATGCCTGCTGGCGGCGGGTCAAGCGGCTGGAGGATGACGGCTTCATCACCGGGCGCGTGGCGCTGGTCGATGCCGAAAAGCTCGGCCTCGGCCTCTCGGTCTTCATCATCGTGCGCACCTCCAACCACGACCCCGAATGGCTGATAAAATTCCGCAGCGCGGTCACCGCATTTCCGGAAATCACCGGCGTCTACCGCATGTCGGGCGACCTCGATTATGTGCTGCGCGCCCGCGTGTCGGACGTGAAAGCCTATGACCGCCTCTACCAGCGGCTGATCGCCAGGGTGCCGCTGTCGGACGTTTCCGCCTCCTTCGTCATGGAAGAGATCAAGGAGACGACGGTCGTTCCTGTCGAAATCCGTTGAAGGAACGGCCACTGGAATTGACGAAACCCTCAAGCCGGACGATAGATCGCGCCATGAAAACGGCTTCCCAAAATTCTCCTGTCGTCGGCGTCGTCCGGCTTTCCCACAGCAATGGCCTCGACCTGCCGGCCTATGAGACGGCGGGGGCGGCCGGCATGGACCTGCGCGCGGCGGTGCCTGAAGACCGGCCGCTGCTGATCCTGCCGGGCAAGCGCGCTCTGGTGCCGACCGGGCTGATCCTCGAAATCCCGGAAGGTTTCGAAGGGCAGATACGGCCACGCTCCGGCCTTGCCTTCAAGCACGGCATCACCTGCCTCAACACGCCGGGCACGATCGACAGCGACTATCGCGGCGAGGTCAAGGTTCTGCTGGTCAATCTCGGCGACGAGGACTTTGCCGTCACGCGCGGCATGCGCATCGCCCAGATCATCTTTGCTCCGGTGACGCGCGCCTCGATCGAGGAACGCAGCCTTGCCGGCTCGACCGAGCGCGGCGCCGGTGGCTTCGGCTCGACGGGCAGCGCGTGACGACGCCAAAGCTCGTCATCTTCGATTGCGACGGCATCCTGGTCGACACCGAGCGGCCGGCCAACGAGTTCATGGCGTCCGTGCTCACGCAGCGGGGCTTTCCGGTCACCTATGAGGAATGCCGGCGGCGCTTCGTTGGCCGCTCGCTCGTCTCGGTCCAGCAGGAGATCGAGGCGACGGGCATTACGATCGGCAATTTCGTCGACGACATCTATGCCGAGCTGCCGCGCATTCTCGATGGCGTGCAGGCCATTCCCCATGTCGAGACTTTCATCCAGACTGTTAAGGCAGCAGGCATCCCCTTCTGCGTCGCCTCCTCCGGCAAGCCGGAAAAGATGAAGATGACGCTCGGCGGCACCGGGCTTCTGCCCTATTTCGAGCATGCCATGTTCAGCGCGACGATGGTAGAACGCGGCAAGCCATTCCCCGACCTGTTCCTTCACGCCGCCCGACAGATGGGCCTTTCGCCTGCTGATTGCATCGTCATCGAGGACACCGTCGCGGGCGTCACGGCGGGCGTGTCAGCCGGTATGCGCGTCTTTGCCTATCACGGCGATCCGCACTCGGACCGGGATGGAATGGCGGCGTCGGGCGGTATTCTGTTCGACGACATGCGCGCGCTGTCAGGATTGATTCCGATCGCCTGAATCGGGTTTGCCGTGCCACAATCTCCAGCGTAGACTTGGCTTCAATTCACCCTGATCGAGGTCATCTGCAATGGACAAGGGCGCGGTTTTTCGCAAGCTCCATGAGGCGCCGGGCGCCTTCGTCATCCCCAACCCATGGGATATCGGCACCGCCAAGCTGCTGGCAGCCTCGGGCTTCAAGGCGCTGGCCACGACCAGCGCCGGCTTTGCCTTTTCGCGCGGCCTGCCCGACGGCGGCGTGCCTTTCGACGTCATGATCGCCCATTGCAAGGAATTGTCCGGCGCAACGGACCTGCCGGTTTCGGCCGACCTGGAAAAGGGCAAGGGCGACAGCCCGGAAAGTGCTGCCGAAACCATCTTCGCCGCCGAAGCGGCAGGCCTTGCCGGCTGCTCGATCGAGGATTTTTCGGGCGATCCGGCCAAGCCGGTCTACGAGTTCTCACATGCGGTCGAGCGCGTCACCGCCGCGGTGGAGGCAGCGCGCGCGCTGCGGCACGATTTCGTCTTCACCGCACGGGCGGAGAATTTCCTGCGCGACAACCCCGATCTCGACGACACGATCGCGCGGCTGCAAGCCTTTGAGCGGGCCGGCGCTGACGTTCTCTATGCGCCGGGCATCACCGACATTGAGACGGTCCGCAAGATCTGCTCGGCAGTGTCCAAACCGGTCAATGTGCTGGTCGTGCCGGGTTTCACCGTGGACGGGCTCGCCCAGGCCGGCGCGAAACGCATCTCGCTCGGCTCGAAGCTGACGACCTACGCCTTCGGCATGCTGCAGAAGGCATCGCGCGAAATGCTGGACAACGGCACATTTGAGTTCTCGCGCGACGGCATGGCCTTCGGCGCATTGCAGACCATGTTCTCGACCGCCGACGCATGACCGAAAGCGTCACCGTCGTTGACATGCACACCGGTGGCGAGCCGCTTCGGATCGTCACCGGAGGCTATCCCAAGATTCCCGCCGGCACGATCCTTGAGAAGCGGGCCTATGTGCGGGACAATCTCGATCATCTGCGCAAACTGCTGATGTTCGAGCCGCGCGGCCATTACGACATGTATGGCGCGCTGCTGGTCGAACCCGACCTGCCGGGAGCCGATCTCGCCGTGCTGTTCATGCACAATGAGGGCTATTCGACCATGTGCGGCCACGCCATCATCGCGCTCGGCCGCCATGCGATCGATCAGGGCATCGTTGCGGCGCAGGAACCGGTAACCACGGTCAACATCGAATGCCCCTGCGGCATGGTCGTCGCCTCGGTTGAGTTGAAGGACGGCAAGTCGGGTGCCGTCTCATTCGAAAGCGTGCCGGCATTTCTGTTTGCGCGCGACCAGAGCCTTGACTTGCCGGGCCATGGCAGCATCGCCTTCGACATTGCCTATGGCGGCGCTTTTTACGCGCTGGCCGACTGCCGCCAGTTCGGGCTGGAATTTGGCAAAAACCGCGCCCGCGACTTCGTCGATGCCGCAACCGCGCTGACCGAAACGCTGAAGCGGGATTTCCCGCTGTCGCATCCCGACCATGACGATCTCGCTTTTCTCTACGGCACGATCCTGACCGATGGCGGCGACGGCACCAACGGCCAAGCGACCAAAAACATCTGTGTCTTCGCCGAGGCCGAGGTCGACCGCTCGCCGACCGGATCCGGCGTCACCGCGAGGCTGGCGGCCATGCATGCAAAGGGGGCGCTGGCAGTCGGCGAGACGCGCCTGTTCGAAAGCATCGTCGGCTCGCAATTCAAGGGCTCAGTGGCACGGACGACGACGGCTGGAGCGCATGACGCCATCATCGCGCGTGTCGGCGGCAGGGCCTTCTACTCCGGTAAAGCCGAGTTCTTCCGCGAGGAGGATGACGAATTGGGTCGTGGGTTTCTGGTGAGGTAATTGCCTGACGCAGGTTTCGGGCCACAACCTTTACGCCGTAAGGACGGCAGGCCTGTCGCGTGAAATTCGACCCCCACTCCGTCTCGGCTTCGCCGAGCCACCTCTCCCCCGATCGACGGGGGAGAGGAAACGCCGTTCGTAAGCTTGGCTCCCTTCCTCTCCCCTTTTGAGGGGGAGAGGTGCCGAGCGAAGCTCGGCGGAGTGGGGTCTGCCCTGCCATATGCGGTTCCCCTAGTAAGGGCGGAGAGAGAAGGAGGCTGGCCGCAACGCTGGCGATCTCCCTCTCCCCGTTCTTCACGGGGAGAGGGTAAGGGTGAGGGGCAATTTGATGCTAAGCCTCTACACGTTCCCGCACTGAGACCATCTTGTGCAGATGCACCATCATGGCGGCGGCAAAGAGCGGCGTCAGCAGGTTGAGCAGGGGCACGGCCAGGAACGCCGCTATCACCAGGCCGGCCATGAACACCGTGCCGGCATATTTGCGCCGCAGCGCCTTGGCCTCGGCTTCCGGCCGGAAGCGCATGGCGGCGAATTCGAAGAATTCCCGACCGAGCAGATAGCCATTTACGACGAAGAAGGCGCCGATATTGACCCCCGGCACCAGCAGCAAAAGCAGGGCGAACAGATTGCCCAGGACGACGATACCGAAGAACTTCAGCGACAGGATCAGCGCCCGAACGGCAGGCACCGCGCGGCCGGGTTTGTCCTGCGGATAATCGTTTCTTTCGACCACCTCGGCGACATCATCCAGAAACAGGCCGGCTACCACGGCCGTCACCGGAGCGATCAGCAGGGCCAACCCCAGCGCCAGCCCGATGCCGGCGAGGATCGCGGCGATCAGGCTGAGCCAGCCGGCCCAGGATGGAAATCCCGGCAGCAGCGCATCGATCCATGGCAGGGCCAGCGCATCGAAGGCCTGATGCAGGCCGAACCACAATGCGGCCAGCGCCAGCAGCGTGATGCCGATAGTCTTGAAAAACACCGTGCGGAATTCAGCGGTGAAGAGTTTGCCGGCAGCGGCGCGGGCGGCGTCGAGGATCATCGGCAACAGTTCCTTTCGCGTCCAGAGGGCGCTTGCAACCGCCGAGAGATAGGCAGGCTTTCTGCCGACCGCAAGAATGCGCAGCCGGCAGGCTTTGCAAAACCGCCCCGCATTTCCGGTCGACCATGATCTTTTGTGAAAATCCGGTTCCACTTTTCAAGATCATGGTCTAGACCCACGCGCGGCCGGTGTGCCAAAGGAATTCATCTTTCCTGCGCGGTTCTGCGGAGATTTTCATGAGCCAGTATGACGTGCTTTGCATCGGCAATGCCATTGTTGACATCATTGCCCAATGCGACGACGCCTTTCTCACGGAAAACCGCATCATCAAGGGGGCGATGAACCTGATCGACGCCGAGCGCGCCGAGCTGCTCTACAGCCGCATGGGCCCGGCGATCGAGGCTTCGGGCGGCAGCGCCGGCAACACGGCGGCGGGCGTGGCAAGCTTCGGCGGGCGCTCGGCCTATTTCGGCAAGGTATCCCGGGACCATCTCGGCCAGATCTTCACCCACGACATCCACGCCCAGGGCGTCGCCTTCGACACCAGCCCGTTGACCGGCACACCGCCGACGGCGCGCTCGATGATCTTCGTCACGCCCGATGGCGAACGCTCGATGAACACCTATCTCGGCGCCTGCGTCGAACTCGGCCCGGACGATGTCGAGGCCGACAAGGCGAGCGGTGCAAAGGTCACCTATTTCGAGGGCTATCTGTGGGACCCGCCGCTGGCCAAGGAAGCGATCCGCCTCACCGCCGGCCACGCGCACGCCGCCGGCCGCGAAGTGTCGATGACGCTGTCCGACCCGTTCTGCGTCGACCGCTACCGCGACGAATTCCTCGACCTGATGCGGACCGGCACGGTCGACATCGTGTTTGCCAATGAGAGCGAGGCGAAATCGCTCTACCAGACCGAATCCTTCGAGCAGGCGCTGGAGCTGATCCGCAAGGATTGCAAGATCGCAGCCGTCACCCGCTCCGAGCTCGGCTCGGTGATCGTGCGCGGCGATGAAACCGTCACCGTCGATGCGATCGAGATCGAGAAACTCGTCGACACGACCGGCGCCGGCGATCTCTACGCCGCCGGCTTCCTGTTCGGCTACACATCAGGCCGAAGCCTCGCCGATTGCGGCAAGCTCGGCTCGCTGGCGGCCGGGCTGGTCATCCAGCAGATCGGCCCGCGCCCACGCAAGAATCTGCGCGAAGCAGCCGAGCAGGTCGGGCTGATCTAACGCCAGCCCGTTCCGGCCGTTCTCAGAGACCGTTTCGAAACTCGCTTTGGCGAGTCATGTGGTGGTGGTTTCGAGAACCGTAGCGCAGCGGACATTCGGGTCCGTGAGCAACGCATGACCCCGAAATCGGAATCGATTTCGGGGTCATGCGCCAAGCAAAGTTCTAGAGCGTCCTTTGCGCGTCCAACCGGACGCGCGGCGCTCTAGTAAGCGCAGAAAACGCCATCAGATGGCCGCCAAAGCGAGTTTCCAAAACGGTCTCTCAGGCTCCCGTCACGCGCCAGATGGCATCACCGGCATCGTCGGCCACCAGAAGCGAACCATCCGGCCCGATGGCGACGCCCACGGGACGGCCGTAGGAAACCTTTTCGTCCGGGGCGAGGAAGCCGGTCAGTATGTCCCGCGCCGGGCCGGACGGCTTTCCCCCCTCGAACGGCACGAAGACGACGCGGTAGCCTGAGAGTTTGCTGCGATTCCACGAGCCGTGCTGGCCGATTGCCATGCCGTCCGGGAATCCCGGCAGCGTGCCCGCCGGCATCCAGCACAGGCCGAGCGATGCCGTATGACCGCCGAGCGCGAAATCCGGCTGGATGGCGCGGGCAACCAAAGCTGCGTCCTGCGGCACGCGGTCGTCCACCGTCTGGCCCCAGTAGCAGTAAGGCCAGCCGTAAAAGCCACCATCCTGCACCGAGGTGAGATAGTCGGGCGGCGTCTCGTCGCCGAGGCCGTCACGCTCGTTGACGACCGTCCAGAGCACGTTCGTCTGCGGCTCCCAGGCGAGCCCGACCGGATTGCGCAGGCCCGCGCCGAAGATGCGGCCCTGACCGGAGGCGATGTCATATTCGTAGATCGCCGCGCGGCCTTCCTCGGCCTCCATGCCCTCATCGCCGATATTGCTCTGCGATCCGACGCCGACATAGAGCTTGGTGCCGTCGCGGCTGGAAAGGATGCTGCGCGTCCAATGGCCACCCGGCTTGAAGTCGAATATTTTTTGGCCGGTAGCCGAAATCTGTGTCTCGCCGGTTTTATAGGGAAAGGCCAAGAGGCCGTCGGTGTTGCCGACGTAGAAAGTGTCGCCGACCAGCGCCATGCCGAAGGGCTGATTGAGCCCAGCGAGAAAGATTTCCCGCGTTTCGGCCACACCGTCGCCATCCGCGTCGCGCAGCAGCGTGATGCGGTTCGCGCTGACGCCGACGGCGGCGGCCCGCTTCATGGTGCTGTACATCGCATAGTCGAACGCCGAGCGTATGCCGCCGGGCGTGCTCAGTGCCTCGGCGATCAGCACGTCGCCATTCGGCAGAACCTCGATCCAGCGGGGATGCTGCAATCCGCGCGCGAAGGCGTTGACCTTGAGGCCGGGCGCGGCAACCGGCGTCCGCCCCTCATGCCAGCCCCGTGCCGTCGGCATCTTCAGCGTCGGAATGCCCTGTGGCCTGGCTGGCGGAATCGCCGGTGTGTCCCCGACCGCCTGCGGCAAGGCCTGGTCACCCCGATGACGCAACAGGATCACGCCTGCGCCAACCATTGCAACCAGCCGCGCAAAGATGTCCGAAAAGGCCATTGATATTCCCGCTCATGAATGATGGCGGCAGGATTACACAAGTCGAACGCGGGTTGAAACCCGGCACCGCAAAACTGGCTGCGCAGAGCCCTGCAGTTCTGTCGCCAGGATTGTCAGATGGTCTCGAAAAAGCGAAGCGCCTCCGCGCTTTCGCCGGGTATGGCCGAGGAGTGATCGCCTTCGACGATGGCACGGCGCACATCCAGGCCGGCCGCACGCGCCCGCGATACCGTCAGGCGGACGGTGTGATCGCTGTTCATCTCCTTGCTGCCATGGAGCATCAGCACCGGGCATTTGAAGCTGCCGGCAAAACAGACCGGCGAGCGCATGTCGAACTCCTGCGGATCGTCGGCATCGAAGCGGATGTCCTCGGGAAAATGGCGGAAGAAAGCCCGCGCGTCCGGGTTGCCCGCATAAGCGGCGGCTGCACGGAAGGGATGCCTGCTCATGGCCGCAAGCAAGGTCAGCGTTCCGCCGACGCTATGCCCCGCAATGTAAAGGCGGGCCGGATCGACCCCCGGATAGGCCCGCAGGACGTCGGCTGCGGCAAGAACGTCGGCCGTCTCGTCATAAAAGCCCGAAAAGCTCCCCGGCAAGCCGTTCTCGCCGCGCATGGCGGGGATCATCGCCACATAGCCCGCTTTCACGAAGGGATGCGCAAGATCGTCCCAATGGCCCGGCCACAATGCGTTGCCGCCATGCAACACGAGCACGCCCGGCCGAGGCCTCGACGCATCGGCGTTCTCCGATACCCACGCGGCAAGCTTGAGCGGGCCGGACCTGTAGTCCAGCCGGCGGGCGCCATGCGGCGGCGAAAGCGGCTGCGGCGGATCGGGCGAAGGGCCGGTCTGGGTCAGATGCGTGCGAAACCGCTCGCGCGCCACCGCATAGTCCTCGCGAACGAGCTTCGGCTCACCTTGGGCCCTGGCGGCGGTTGCAGGAAGAAGCAACCCGGCAGCGGCTGCATGGGAGAGAAAAGCCCGGCGGTCCATCTTCATGAGGAGCGCGTCCTGTTTCGATCAGCAAAGCCATCGCCGATTATTAAGCCGGTTTCACGGCCCTCCCCAATTTTTGAGCGCTGCGTGACGGAAATCAACTGCCTGCACCGCCAGTTGCGGCGGCTACGGCGTTCACATTGTCGCTACTTCGGATTGAAGAAGCGCCGGACAAAGGATGGCGTCCGCCGCAAGGCAGACGCCGGAGAGCCTACGCGCCGGGTGGTTTAGAGGGAACATCCCCTCGCCGGCTTCAAAGGCCGGCGTAAAGCTCCGCCGCATTCTCGTAGGTGAAGCGCAGCGGCACCGCGCCCTCGACCATCCACGCCTGAACCGTCTCACCTGCCATCAGCCGGGAGGCGCTGCCGGTATCGGCAACCGCACCGCCATAGAGCCGGTTGGCAAGGTTGAGAATGCCGGTCTGGTGCATGGCGACGCTGCCGCTGCCGCAGGCATCCTTGACCAGCACGACACGCAGGCCGGTTGCCACCGCATGCTTGACGGTGGCGTCGATGCAGGCTTCCGTCCAGACGCCGGCGACAAAAACCCATTCGACGCCGCGCTCGCGCAGCAGTGCCGCCAGCCGGCCATCGCCAAAAGCGCTCGCCTCGGATTTTATCAGCAGCGGCTCGTCGCCCAGCGGCGCAACCTCGGGGCAGATTGCGGTGAGCGGATCATCCTTGTCGCTGAAATAGGAACGGCCGTCGGCAAGAACCGGATGAAACGGCCTCCTCGCCGCCGCATCGACGACATAGGCGAAATGCAGCACCGGCACGCCGGCGGCGCGTGCGGCCTCCTGCAACCGCACCACATTGGCCAGCACCCGGTCGTAATCCATGGCGAGCAGGCGCGGATCGCCGCGATGCTCCTCCTGCAGGTCGATGCAGAGAAGTGCCGCCTTTATTGGGTCGAGGGACAAGGAGGCTTTCATGCAGGCAATTCTCCGCAGCAACATCTGCTGCGGATTAACAGCCTGCCCCGGTTCGCCGCGCTATCCGTGGAGCGACGCGGTCGAGCGGTTTTCGGCCTCTCACGCCCCCGCGCTATACGCCGCGATTGCCGCCATGTTGACGATGTCTGAATCCTTGGCGTTGAGCTGCACGATCTGCACCGGCTTGTTCAACCCGACCAGCAGCGGGCCGATGACGGTGGAGCCGCCGAGTTCCTGTAGCATCTTGGTCGAGATCGAGGCCGAGTGGAACGCCGGCATGACCAGAACGTTGGCAGCACCCGACAGGCGGCAGAACGGATATTGCTGCTGCATCAGCCGGTGGTTCAGCGCGACGTCGGCGGCCATTTCGCCGTCATATTCGAAATCGACGCGGCGCTTGT
This sequence comes from Mesorhizobium sp. DCY119, assembly GCF_003590645.1. Classification (NCBI taxonomy): domain Bacteria; kingdom Pseudomonadati; phylum Pseudomonadota; class Alphaproteobacteria; order Hyphomicrobiales; family Phyllobacteriaceae; genus Mesorhizobium; species Mesorhizobium sp. DCY119. The sequence continues at coordinate 466,424 of NZ_CP031834.1, forward strand.
CGAGGATTTTTACTGCCTCCTGCACCCGCTCCGAGCGCTCACCCTGCGGGTGGCCGAAGGTGGAATAGGCAAGCATGGCGACGCGGGGCTCATAGCCCATGCGCCGCGCGAAGCCGGCAGCTTCCTCGGCGATATCGGCGATCTGCTCGGCATTGGGCATGTCGTGGACGGCAGTGTCGGCGACGATCACCGTGCGGCCACGGCACAGCGCGATCGACACGCCGATGACGCGGTGGCCCGGCTTGGCGTCGATGACGTGGCGGATATCGTCCAGCACCGTCGAATAGTTGCGCGTGACGCCCGTCACCACCGCGTCCGCGTCGCCCAGCGCCACCATGGTCGCGGCGAAGTGATTGCGGTCGTTGTTGATCAGGCGCTGGCAGTCGCGGAACAGGAAGCCTTTGCGCTGCAGGCGTTCATAGAGATAGTCGGCATAGACGGCGTTGCGGCGCGACAGCCGCGCATTGATGATCTCGATGCCCGGCTTGTCGAGATCGACGCCGGCATGGCGGGCGTTTTCCTTGATGACATCGTCGCGGCCGACAAGGATCGCCGTGCCGAGCTTCTGGTTGGCGTAGGACACCGCCGCGCGCATGACCTGCTCCTCCTCGCCCTCGGCGAAGACGACGCGCTTGGGCTGGCGGCGCACACGGTCGTAGATGCGCTGCAGCGTCGAGGCGATCGGGTCGCGGCGGGCCGAAAGCTCGTTGGCATATTTGCCGAGATCGAGGATCGGCCGGCGCGCGACGCCGCTTTCCATCGCAGCCTTGGCCACTGCCACCGGGATGGCCGAGATCAGGCGCGGGTCGAACGGCACCGGAATGATGTAGTTGGGACCGAATTTCGGCCGCATGCCCTGATAGGCGGCGGCGACATCGTCCGGCACGTCCTGCCGTGCCAGCGCGGCAAGCGCCTGCGCGGCGGCGACCTTCATCTCGTCATTGATGGTGGTTGCCCGCACATCGAGCGCACCGCGGAAGATATAGGGGAAGCCCAGCACATTGTTGACCTGGTTCGGATAGTCCGAGCGCCCGGTCGCCATGATCGCATCGGTGCGGATTTCCGCCACTTCCTCCGGCGTGATTTCCGGATCGGGATTGGCCATGGCGAAGATGATCGGGTTTTTCGCCATCGACTGGATCATCGGCGTGGTCAGCGCGCCCTTGGCCGACAGGCCGAAGACGATGTCGGCGCCGTCGAGCGCGTCGGCCAGCGTGCGCGCATCGGTCTTGGCGGCGTGGGCCGACTTCCACTGGTTCATGCCTTCGGTGCGGCCCTGATAGACCACGCCCTTGGTGTCGCACAGGATGACGTTTTCCGGCGTAAAGCCCATCGACTTGATCAATTCGATGCAGGCGATTCCGGCCGAGCCGGCGCCGTTGCAGACGAGCTTGGCCGTCTTCATGTCGCGGCCGGTGATCTCCAGCGCGTTGATGAGGCCGGCCGCGGCGATAATCGCGGTGCCGTGCTGGTCGTCGTGGAAGACCGGGATATCCATCAGCTCGCGCAGGCGCTGCTCGATGATGAAGCAGTCAGGCGCCTTGATGTCTTCCAGATTGATGCCGCCGAAGGACGGCCCGAGGAAGCGGACGCAGTTGATGAATTCGTCAACATTCTCGGTATCGACCTCGAGATCGATGGAATCGACATCGGCGAAGCGCTTGAACAGCACCGCCTTGCCTTCCATCACCGGCTTGGAGGCCAGCGCGCCGAGATTGCCGAGGCCGAGGATGGCCGTGCCGTTGGAGATGACGGCGACCATGTTGCCGCGCGTCGTGTAGTCGAAGGCGCGGCTCGGGTCTTCGGCGATGGCCAGAACCGGCACGGCGACGCCCGGCGAATAGGCGAGCGACAGGTCGCGCTGCGTCGCCATCGGCTTGGTCGGGTTGATCTCCAGCTTGCCGGGTCGGCCGGATGCGTGGAAATCGAGCGCCTCCTCGGCGCTGACGGAGGGGCCTGCGTTGTCGGATTTCTTGCCGGATGCCATGATTAAGCGCAGTCCCTTCCCTAACGTGCTTCTTTTTGTGGAGTGTTCGGGATTAAGGCTACACTTCCGCTCTGTAAACCGCCAAGCAGGACAAAGCTCTTTTTTGGATGAGACAGTGAACGACGAAACGCCGATCCGCATCGAAGGCAGTTCGCCCGCTTTGAACGCGGCAGCCGCCACGCCGATGATGGAGCAATTTATCGAGATAAAGGCGGCGAACCCGGATTCGCTGCTGTTTTATCGCATGGGCGATTTCTACGAGCTGTTCTTCGATGACGCGGAAGCTGCCTCCCGCGCGCTCGGCATCGTGCTGACCAAGCGCGGCAAACATCAGGGCCACGACATTCCGATGTGCGGCGTGCCGGTGCATGCGGCCGACGACTATCTGCAAAAGCTGATCGCGCTCGGCTTTCGTGTTGCTGTCTGCGAGCAGATCGAGGACCCGGCCGAGGCCAAGAAGCGCGGCTCGAAATCCGTGGTCAAGCGCGACGTCGTCCGCCTCGTCACGCCCGGCACGATTACCGAGGAAAAGCTGCTGGCGCCGTCGGAATCGAGTTTCCTGATGGCGCTGGGGCGGGTGAAGGGCGGGGCCGACAACACCTATGCGCTGGCCTGGATCGAGCTTTCGACCGGCATTTTTCGCGTGGCGGAAACCACCGCCGACAATCTGCTTGCCGACATCTTTCGCGTCGACCCGCGCGAGCTGATCATTGCCGAGCCGGTGTTCTATGACGAGGAGCTGAAGCCGGTCTTCGATCTCGTCGGCCGCGTCGCCAGCCCGCAGCCGCCGAGCCTCTTCGATTCGGCCTCCGCACCTGCGCGCATCGCCCGTTTCTTCGAGGTGGCGACGCCGGACAGTTTCGGCACATTTTCCCGCGCCGAGCTTTCGGCGGTTTCGGGCATCGTCGCCTATGTCGAGAAGACGCAGAAGGCCGAGCGCCCGCCGCTGTCACGGCCCGAACGCGAGCAGTCGGGCTCGACGCTGTTCATCGACCCGGCGACGCGGGCCAATCTGGAGCTGCTGCGCACCATGGGCGGCAGCCGCGAGGGCTCGCTGTTCAAGGCGATCGACCGCACCGTGACCGGTGCCGGCGCGCGGATGCTTGCCGACCGGCTGATGTCGCCGCTGACCGACCCCAAGACGATCAACCAGCGCTTCGATTCCATCGCCTTCTTCCTTTCCGAGCGGCGGCTTTCCGAAAGCCTGCGCGCCTGCCTGAAGGGCGTGGCCGACATGCCGCGCGCGCTGACACGGCTGGCGCTGAACCGCGGCGGTCCGCGCGATCTCGGCGCGCTACGTTCGGGCTTCGAGGCAGCCCTTGCGCTGCGCACGCTGTTCACCGACGTCATCGCTCCCGCCGAGGTAACGGCAGCGCTCGAGGCGATCTCGGCTCTGCCGATCCGCTTTGCCGACCATCTTACGGCAGCGCTTGGCGACGAACTGCCCTTGCTCAAGCGCGACGGCGGTTTCGTCCGCTCGGGCTACCATGCCGAACTCGACGAGATGCGGGCGCTGCGCGACGAATCGCGCCGGGTGATCGCCGGCATGGAGCGGGACCTGATCGAAGAAACCGGCATCCGCTCGCTGAAGATCCGGCACAACAATGTGCTTGGCTATTACATCGAGGTGACCGCCAACCATCAGGCGATCATGATGGGCACGGACGAGGCCAAGGGCCGCTTCATCCATCGCCAGACCATGGCCAACGCCATGCGCTTCACCACCACCGAACTTGCCGAGATGGAAACCAAGATCGCCAACGCCGCCGAGCGCGCGCTGTCGATCGAGCTTGGCGTGTTCGACACGCTGGTGGCGGAATCGGTCGGCCATGCCGACGTGATCCGTTCAGGTGCGGCGGCTCTCGCCGTGCTCGACGTGTCGGCAGCACTCGCCGTGCTGGCGCTTGCTGAAGCCTGGTGCCGGCCGGTGGTGGATGCCAGCCTTGCCTTCGAGATCGTCGGCGGGCGTCATCCGGTGGTCGAGCAGGCGCTGCGGCGCGCGGCGGCAAATGAATTCGTCGCCAATGACTGCGACCTGTCGCCGGAAGGCGGCGCCAAGGCCGGCGCGATCTGGCTGCTGACTGGCCCGAACATGGGCGGTAAATCGACCTTCCTGCGCCAGAACGCGCTGATAGCCATCCTCGCCCAGATGGGCTCCTACGTGCCGGCGAAATCGGCCAGCATCGGCGTGGTCGACCGGCTGTTTTCCCGCGTCGGCGCCTCCGACGATCTGGCGCGCGGGCGCTCGACCTTCATGGTCGAGATGGTCGAGACCGCAGCCATCCTCAACCAGGCCGGCGAGCGCGCGCTGGTGATCCTCGACGAAATCGGGCGCGGCACCGCGACCTTCGACGGCCTGTCGATCGCATGGGCGGCGGTCGAATATCTGCACGAGAAGAACCGCTGCCGCGCGATCTTCGCCACGCATTTCCACGAGATGACCGCACTCGCCGGCAAGCTGGAGCGGCTGCACAACGTCACCATGCGGGTCAAGGAATGGGAAGGCGACGTCGTCTTCCTGCATGAAGTCGGCAAGGGTGCCGCCGACCGTTCCTACGGCGTGCAGGTGGCCCGTCTTGCCGGCCTGCCGGACGCCGTGGTGCAACGGGCCAAGGACGTGCTGCACCAGCTCGAGGCCGGCGAGACATCAGGGAAGGCCGACCGCCTCGTCGACGACCTGCCGCTGTTTTCTGCGGTGGTGAAAAAGGAAACGCCTGCCCCGGCAAAGAACGACGCGCTGGGCGGTGCGCTTGCCGCGCTTAATCTCGATGAAATGACCCCGCGCCAGGCGCAGGAGGCGTTGTATCGGCTGAAGGAGATGCTGGGGAAGGGGTGAGGAACGTCGCGTTCGATTGCAGTTTTATTGTTCAAGCTGCCGCTCGACGTTGCCCCCCTCTGGCCTGCCGGCCATCTCCCCCACAGGTGGGGAGATCAGCCTTCATGACGGCGGCGCGAGCAAAGCTGCTAATCTCCCCACCTGTGGGGGAGATGGCCGGCAGGCCAGAGGGGAGCGCGAAGGAATGCGGCAGACGTGGTTTGGGTTGCCACCATAGCGTAGCAGCCATCAAGCCTACTCCACCCACATCCCATCGCCCCAGTCCAACTTGCGCGCAGACTTGAACGCAGCCCCCTCTCGGCGAGTAATCAGCCTTTCGGCAACTGCGCCATCCGCCTCGCACAGCTTCAGCCGAACCATGCCGCTACTCGCCTGCGGCGGTGCCAGCACGCGCGCCTGCTGCCCATCCGCCGGCACACGCGACGCCGCGACAAAAATATACTTCTCGTCCTCCCACGGCACCTCGCCGCCCTTGGCCAGCCTATGCAGGCGCGAGCGGGCGACGCGGCGGGAGAAGTGGCACCAGTCGGGTGTAACCAGCGGGCAAGCTGCCTGATGCGGGCAAGGCGCCGCAAGATGCGCGCCGGCTTCGATCAGCCGCGAACGCACGCGCAATATGCGCTGCCAGCCGGCCGGCGTGCCGGGCTCGACGATGACCAGCGTGCCCGTCGTCAGGCTCCACAGCCGGTCGACCAGCGCATCGATCCTCGCCGGGTCGAGCTCGTCCAGCACATAGGCGAGCGTCACCAGATCGGCAGGTTGCAGATCGCGAAGACCGCCGCTCACATCGGCGGCGACATAGCGCGCAATTGTCGGCGTAGCATGACCGGCTAGCCCCGCTCCAACCGCGCGGATGGACGGGCTGGTCTCGACCAGCACCGCCTCCTCCAGACCGTCCCAGCAATCGCGCGCCGCCCAGAACGCCGTGCCGGGACCGGCGCCGACATCGAGCAAGGTCCTGGGCGAAAAGTCCGGCAGGCTTTCCGCCACCATCTCCATGCTGGCGCGAACCGCCGCAAAGGTCGCCGGCAGCCGCGTCGCCAGATAGGCTTTCGCCGCGAGATCGTCGGAGAGATGCAGCCGGCCGTCGCGCGTCTCGGCGCGATAGCGGCGTGACAACGTATCCGCCGCCTGCTTCAGCTTCGGCAGCGGGATGCCTTCCAGAACCTGATCAACCGCCTGCCGCAGCGGCGCGGGAAGTTCCATACCTGTTAGTTTCCCTCTTGGGGCGGGACGACCTTCTTATTCCTGAAGCATGATCTTGCCCCAAAAAGTCTGCAACTTTTTGGGATCATGCTTTAGGCGCTGCCGAATTTCCGTGACGCGTCGAGCGCGAGGCCGAGCCCGACCGAGCCGAACATATCGCCTTCCACCACCGTTGCACCCGGAAAAAGCGCAAGCACGCTCTGCTTGAGCAGCGGTATCGCCGTCGAGCCACCGGTGAGGAACAGCGTCGTAATCTGCCCCGCCTTCAGGCCGGCATCCTCGAGCGTCCTGGACACCGTGGCGGTGACGCGGCCCACGGCTTCCTCGATCGCCGCATCCAGCCCGGCGCGCGTCATCGGCACGCTCAGCGTCTCGTGGGTCAGGCGAATGTCCATCAACGCCTCGGCGCTGTCGGTCAGTTCGATCTTGGCGCGCTCGACCTTGCCGGCCAGCGCATGGCCCTGCCGGTGGCTGACGATGTCGATCATGCGCTCGACCAGTTCCGGCCGCGCCGCCTCGTAGCGGATCTGGCGCAGGTCGGTCGCCGCCTTGGCGGTATAGAGCTGGTTAATGCGCTGCCAGGTAGCGAGGTCGAAGAAATAGCCGGCTGGCAAGTTGCGCTTGCCGTCCTTGGTCTGCGTCTTGTAGCCGAGCTCGGGCATCAGATGCGCCATAGACAAGAGCCGGTCGAAATCGGTGCCGCCGATATGGACGCCGGTGTTGGCCAGGATGTCGTCCTTGCGGTCGACGGCGCGTGCCCGCTCTGGCGAGACGCGCACGATGGAAAAGTCCGACGTGCCGCCGCCGATATCGATGATCAGCGCCAGCTCCTCGCGCCGCACGCTCTGCTCGTAATCGAGGGCAGCCGCAATCGGTTCGAACTGGAAGGCGATGTGCTGGAAACCTTGCGCACGGGCGGCCTTTTCAAGTTGGCCCTGCGCGTCGCGGTCGGCTGCCTCGTCGTCATCGACGAAATGCACCGGGCGTCCGAGCACGACGCTGGCGACTTCGCCGTCGGCGGCGTGCTCCAGCCGCTGCTTCAGATAACCGACAAAGGTGCCGATAATGTCGGAGAACGCCAGGTAGCGCGCCTTGATGCGGGTCTTTTCATGGATAAGCGAGGAGCCAAGCACGCTTTTCAGCGCGCGCAACAGGCGGCCTTCGGCATGTTCGGTATAGTCTTCGATGGCGCGCCGGCCGAAATAGGTGCCGTTGTCCTCGAAATTGTAGAAGACCGCGCTCGGCATGGTGACATGCTCGTTCTCCAGCCGCACGAGCCGTGGCCGGCCCTGATCCATGACGCCCACCGTCGAGTTGGACGTGCCAAAGTCGATGCCACCGCTGATCGGTTTCATGGGGTGCTTCCTTGTCTTTGATTGCGGCCGCGGCGCGGGGAGACAGGCGGTTACACAAGGCGGGCGACAATGTCGAGGCTGCAGGCCGGTTTTTTTGCTTGCCCCGCCACGATTTCGCACCCCATACCCACATAAGGAAAAACGCGGTATAGACGCCGCCCGGAAAGCGAGTCTTCTACTCAGGCATGGCAAAGATTCCCCTCAAGCTCGAAGAGATGGTCGACGGCGAAATCCTGCGCCGCGAACTGACGGCACTCACAGCCGAGACCGGCGGCGATGGCTCGTCGCTGGCCGTGCGCGGCAAGGTGCTGCAGCTGCTGAAAGAGACCAGCGTTGCCGGCCGCGCGGTCGCCGAAAGAATGCTGATGGAGGATGGCGGCGGCACCGCCTGTGCGGCGCGGATTTCCCATCTCATGGACGAGATCATCCGCGCGCTCTACGATTTCGCCGTCACCCATGTCTATCGCGCCAAGAACCCGTCATCGGCCGAGCGCATGGCGGTGGTGGCGGTCGGCGGCTATGGCCGCGGCACGCTGGCGCCCGGTTCCGACATCGACCTCCTGTTCCTCCTCCCCTACAAGCAAACGCCGTGGGGCGAGCAGATCGTCGAATACATGCTCTACATGCTGTGGGACCTCGGCCTGAAGGTCGGCCACGCCACCCGCAACATCGAGGAATGCCTGCGCCTGTCGCGCGGCGACATCACCATCCGCACCGCCATCCTCGAGGCCCGTTTCATCTGGGGCGAGGAAAAGCTCTTCAACGAACTGCTTTCGCGTTTCGACAAGGAAGTGGTGAAGGACACCGGCCCTGAATTCGTCCAGGCCAAGCTGGCCGAACGCGATGACCGCCACGCCAAGGCCGGCGAAAGCCGCTATCTCGTCGAGCCCAACGTCAAGGACGGCAAGGGCGGCCTGCGCGACCTGCAGACGCTGTTCTGGATCGGCAAATATTTCTATCGCGTCCGCACCGGCGACGAGCTGATCGACCAGGGCGTTTTCACCCGCGCCGAATACAACCAGTTCCTCAAGGCCGAGGATTTTCTCTGGGCGGTGCGCTGCCACATGCATTTCCTCACCGGCAAGGCCGAGGAAAGGCTGCATTTCGACATCCAGCGCGATATCGCCGAACGGCTCGGCTATACCAGCCATCCCGGCCTGTCGGCGGTCGAGCGCTTCATGAAGCACTACTTCCTCATCGCCAAGACCGTCGGCGACCTGACCCGCATCTTCTGCGCCGGGCTGGAGGAGGAGCAGGCCAAGCATGTGCCGGGCTTCAACCGCATCTTCCTCACCTTCTCGCGTCGCCGCCGCAAGCTGGCCGGCACCACCGACTTCATCGTCGACAATCACCGCATCAACGTCGCCGACGACCATGTCTTCGAGCGTGACCCGGTCAACATGCTGCGCCTGTTCTGGTTCGCCGACCGGCACGGGCTGGAGTTCCACCCGGACGCGCTGAAGCTTTTGACGCGCTCGCTGTCGCTGGTCGACAAGAACCTGCGCCGCAACAAGGAAGCCAACCGGCTGTTCCTGGATATCCTGACGTCGGACCGCAACCCCGAGCTCAATCTGCGCCGCATGAACGAGGCCGGCCTGCTCGGCAAGCTGATCCCGGATTTCGGCCGCATCGTCGCGATGATGCAGTTCAACATGTATCATCACTACACGGTCGACGAGCATCTGCTGCGCTGCATCGGCGTGCTGTCGGAAATCGAACGCGGCGACGGCGAGAAAATCCACCCGCTGTCGCATTCGTTGATGGCGGGGCTGAAGAACAAGCGTGAGGCGCTCTACGTCGCCGTGCTGCTGCACGACATCGCCAAGGGCCGTCCCGAGGACCATTCGGAGGCCGGCGCACGGATCGCCCGTCGTCTCTGCCCGCATATGGGGTTGTCGGCGGCCGACACCGAGACCGTGGCATGGCTGGTGGAAAACCACCTCGTCATGTCGATGACGGCACAGACGCGCGACCTCAACGACCGCAAGACGATCGCCGATTTCGCCGATCTGGTGCAGTCGGTCGAGCGCATGAAGCTGCTGCTGATCCTGACCGTCTGCGACATTCGCGGCGTCGGTCCTGGCGTGTGGAACGGCTGGAAGGGACAGTTGCTGCGCACGCTCTATTACGAGACCGAACTTCTGCTGACCGGCGGCTTCTCCGAAGTGTCGCGGGCGCAGCGTGCCGGACAGGCACGCGAAAGACTGGCGGAGGCCCTTGCCGATTGGCCGGATAATGAGCGCAAGCGCATCGTCGGGCTGCCCTATGAGAACTACCTTCTGGCGGTCGATCTCAAGGACCAGATCCGGCATGCCCAGTTCATCCGCGAGGCCGATGCGGCACAGAAAAAGCTCTCGACCATGGTGAAAACCCATGAATTCGAGGCGGTGACCGAAATCACCGTGCTGGCGCAGGACCATCCGCGCCTGCTTTCCGTGATTGCGGGCGCCTGCGCGGCAGCCGGCGGCAACATCGTCGACGCGCAGATCTTCACCACCTCCGACGGGCGGGCGCTGGACACGATCCTTATTTCCCGCGAATTCGACCGCGACGAGGACGAGCGCCGCCGCGCCGAGCGCGTCGGCCGGCTGATCGAGGACGTGCTGTCCGGCAAGAGCTGGCTGCCGGAGATGATCGAGAAGCGGACCAAGCCGAAGCGCGGCGCCAAGGCCTTCCGCCGCGAGCCGCGCGTCGATATCCGCAACACGCTGTCGAACCGCTTCACCGTCATAGACGTGTCCGGCCTCGACCGGCCGGGCCTGCTGTCGGAAATCACCGGCGCGCTGTCCGACCTGTCGCTGGACATTGCGTCCGCGCACATCACCACCTTCGGCGAAAAGGTGATCGACACTTTCTATGTGACCGACCTGACCGGCCAGAAGATCGACAACCCGACCCGGCTCCAGACCATCCGCACCAGGCTGATCGCCACGCTCGGCGGCGAGGCTGCCGTCCAGCGCGCAGCCAAGGCCAAGGCGGCAGCGGAATGAGCGCCGCGCCGCTATTCTCCCCCTCGAGGGGGAGATGTCGCCAAAGGCGACAGAGGGGGTCGGCAGACGCCGCACTCGACGCAAAGGAACGTCGAGCACTGCCGCACCGACCCCACCCGGCCGCTCGACGGCAGGGCAATTGGATATGGCACGGCCTACCCCCACTCCGTCGCGCTTCGCGCGCCACCTCTCCCCCTCAAAAGGGGAGAGGAAGGGAGCCAGCCTCGCGGCCGTGTGGTTCCTCTCCCCCGTCGATCGGGGGAGAGGTGGCTCGGCGAAGCCGAGACGGAGTGGGGGTCGAATTTCACATGCAATCGCCTCCCCCTCGAGGGGGAGGGAGACCACTCCATGAGCCTGATCAAGAAATTCGCCACCGTCGCGTCGGGAACGCTGATGAGCCGCGCCTTCGGCTTCATCCGCGAGATGCTGATGGCAGCGGCGATCGGCACCGGGCCGATTGCGGATGCCTTCTACGCCGCCTTCCAGTTTCCCAACACGTTTCGCCGGCTGTTTGCCGAAGGCGCCTTCAATGCCGCCTTCGTGCCGCTCTTCGCCAAGGAGATCGAGGCCCACGGCACCGATGGCGCCAAGCGCTTTTCCGAAGAAGTCTTCGGCGTCCTGTTCACCGCACTTCTGGCGCTGACCATCGTCATGGAACTGGCGATGCCGCTGCTGGTGCGCTTCGTCATCGCGCCGGGCTTTGCCGACGACGCGCAGAAATACGATCTCACCGTGGCGCTGGCCACCATCATGTTCCCCTATCTCATCTGCATGTCGCTGGCGGCGATGATGAGCGGCATGCTGAATTCGCTGCGCCGCTATTTCGCTGCGGCAATCGCCCCGGTATTCCTCAATTTCATCCTCATCGGCGTGCTAGCCAACACCTGGCACAAGGGTCATGACGGCCTGACCGTCGGCTATGCGCTGTCCTGGGGCGTGCTGGCGGCGGGGCTGGTGCAGCTCGCCATCGTCTGGATCGCTGTGCGCCATGCCGGGATCTCGATCGGCTTTCGCCGCCCGCGCCTGACGCCCAACGTCAAGCGCCTGCTGATCCTCGCACTGCCCGCCGCCATCACCGGCGGCATCACCCAGATCAACCAGCTCATCGGCACAGCCATCGCGTCGGGCCAGAACAGCGCCGTCTCCTCGCTGGCGCTGGCTGACCGCGTCTACCAGCTGCCGCTCGGCGTCGTCGGCGTGGCGGTCGCCATCGTGCTCCTGCCCGAACTGGCGCGCGCGCTGAAATCCGGCAATCTGAAAGAGGCCGCCAATCTGCAGAACCGCTCGGTCGAGTTCACGCTGTTCCTGACCTTGCCGGCAACCGCCGCCCTGCTGGTCATGTCGGAACCGATCGTGCGCGTGCTCTACGAGCGCGGCCAGTTCGCCGCCACCAACAGCACGCCGACGGTCGCCGCGATCCTCGCCATCTTCGGCCTCGGCCTGCCGGCCTTCGTGCTGATCAAGGCCTTCACGCCCGGCTATTTCGCCCGCGAGGACACGCGCACGCCGATGATCTTCGCCGCGATCTCCGTGGCGGTGAACATCGCCGTCGCGCTGACGCTGTTTCCCGAAATGGGCGCGCCGGGCATCGCGGTTGCTTCCGCTATCGCCGGCTGGGTCAATGCGGCCATGCTCTTCGGCGTGCTGATCAGGCGCGGCCACTGGGGCACCGATCTTCCGCTGCTGACCCGCATCCCGCGGCTGGTGCTGGCGGCAGCGGTGATGGGCCTTGCGCTCTATTTCGCCATCCAGTGGCTCGCGCCCTACCTCGCCTCGTCCTCGCCGGTCTACACGCAGGCCGCGACGCTGGCCATTCTGGTCGGCGCCGGCACGCTCATCTACTTCATCGTCGCCTTCGGCACCGGCGGCGCCGATATCGGCATGCTGCGGCGGAGTATCAAGCGGGGGAGAGGAAAGCCGCCCGCGCCGGAACCGGAGTGACGCCTACGCGGCGCGCGGTTGGATCTTGGCAAGTTCGTCACCGAGCCGGCGCTTTTGCTCCATGAGCTCGAAATCATGCTGAAGACCGAGGAAAAACCCTTCCGATATGCCGAAATAGCGGGCCAGCCGCAGATCGGTATCGGCGGTCACCGCCCGTTTGCCCAAGACGATCTCGTTTATCCGACGCGGCGAAACGCCGATGGCGCGCGCCAGCGCATTCTGGCTCAGATGCATAGGCTCCAGGAACTCGGACAGCAGGATCTCGCCGGCATGCGGATTGTGCAGATGCTCGTCAGTGGTAATCGGTGATTTCGACATCGCTCGGCTGCCCTTCCTTCCATTGGAAACATATGCGCCACTGATCGTTTATCCTGATCGAGAATTGCCCTTTGCGATCTCCTTTCAGGGCCTCAAGCCTGTTGCCAGGCGGCACGCGCAGATCGTCCAGTTGCCGCGCCTGATTGATGAGCCTGAGCTTGATCAGCGCCTTGTTCTGGATGTCGGGCGGCAACCTGCGGCTTCGCAGACCATTCCATATCTTCTCCGTCTCGGGATCAGCGAAGCTTGCAATCATTACTCAATATATAACGCATAACGTTATAAGGTGCAACGGAAGACATTTGAAGCCACTTGATCGCGCCCGCGCCTTCGTTCATAAGCGCGCATCGATTTTCGCCGCGCGCGAAACGGCCCTCCACAAGCCACGAGGAACACAAATGACCGCCTTCAAGCCGCTCGTCTTTTCCGGTGTCCAGCCGACGGGCAATCTCCATCTCGGCAATTATCTCGGCGCCATCCGCCGCTTCGTCATGCTGCAGGACAGCCATGACTGCATCTACTGCGTCGTCGACCTGCACGCGCTGACCATCGCGCCCGACCCGGTCGAGCTGATGAAGGCGACGCGCGAAGTGACCGCGGCGTTCCTGGCCGCCGGCATCGACCCGAAGAAGCACATCGTCTTCAACCAGAGCCGGGTGATGCAGCATGCCGAGCTGGCCTGGGTGTTCAACTGCGTCGCCCGCATGGGCTGGCTGAACCGCATGACCCAGTTCAAGGAAAAGGCCGGCAAGGACCGCGAGAACGCTTCGGCGGGCCTGTTCGTCTATCCGAGCCTGATGGCTGCCGACATCCTCGTCTACCGCGCCACCCATGTGCCGGTCGGCGACGACCAGAAGCAGCATCTTGAGCTGACCCGCGACATCGCCCAGAAATTCAACAACGACTATTCCAGCCGCATCGCCGATCTCGGCGTCGGCGTGGAGATGATGTCGGGCGAGGAGAAGGTGAACGGCTTCTTCCCGCTGACCGAGCCGCTGATCGAGGGCCCGGCGCCGCGCGTGATGTCACTGCGTGACGGCTTGAAGAAGATGTCGAAATCCGACCCTTCCGACCTGTCGCGTATCAACCTGACGGACGACGCTGAGACGATCTCCAAGAAGATCCGCAAGGCCAAGACCGACCCGGACGGCCTGCCGTCCGAGGCGGACGGGCTGAAAGGCCGGCCGGAAGCCGAAAACCTCGTCGTGCTCTATGCCGCCCTTGCCGAAACCAGCAAGGACCAGGTGCTCGCCGAGTTCGGCGGCCAGCAATTCTCCGCCTTCAAGCCGGCACTTGCCGATCTTGCCGTGGCCAAGCTCGCGCCGATCGCCACCGAGATGCGCCGCATTTCGGCCGACACCGCCTATATCGACAGCGTGCTGAAGGACGGCGGCGAGCGCGCCGGCAAGCTTGCCGAGACCACCATGAAGACGGTGCGCGACATCATCGGGCTCGTCAGCAACTGACGAGCCGCCTGCGCCTTGCTTCCAAACCGCCTAGTGACCCCCGAAATGTCAGCAGCATTTCGGGGCCATATGCTGGCGCTTGCCGATGGCGGGCGCCAATGGCAGATTGCGCCGAAACAGGCTTTCCCGCGATAGGGTTGGAAAATGGTCTCTAAACGTCTCAGCCGGGAAGCCGGACACCGGCGCAAATTCCTCGCGATCATCGACGACACGCCGGAATGCGAGCGCGCCGTGGCCTACGCCTCGCGCCGCGCGAAAAGCACCGGCGGCGTGGTCGTGCTGCTCTATGTCATCGAGCCCGGCGATTTCCAGCACTGGCTCGGCGTCGAAAAGATCATGCGCGAGGAGGCGACGGCCACCGCCAAGGCAGCACTGGACACCTATGCGGTGAAGGTGCGCGAGACGCTGGGCATCGAGCCGGAACTGGTGGTGCGCGAGGGCAAGCCGGCCGAACAGATCCATCTTTTGATCGAAGAGGACCAGGATATCGCCATCCTGGTGCTTGCGGCGGGTGCTGCCAAGGAAGGTCCGGGACCGCTGGTTGCCTCGATTGCCGGCAAGGGTGCCGCCTTCCCCATTCCCGTCACCGTCGTGCCGCAGAATCTTTCCGACGAAGACCTTGAAAGCCTGGCCTAAGCAAATCATCTGTCCGGCAGGGTTGCCGACGACCGGTTTCGCTTGAATGTCGCCGGCATAAAGCCTATTTAGAATTATTCCAAACTATACGCACGGAGATGCGGCCATGTTCATCCAGACCGAGGCGACCCCCAATCCCGCCACGCTGAAATTCCTGCCCGGCAAGGAAGTCCTGCTCGAAGGCACGGCCGATTTCCGCGATGCAGACGCTGCGCGCGAAGCCTCGCCGTTGGCCGGCCGCCTGTTCGACATTCCGGGCGTGACCGGCGTGTTCTTCGGCTATGACTTCGTCACCGTCACCAAGGACGGCCCGGACTGGCAGCATCTGAAGCCGGCAATCCTCGGCGCGATCATGGAGCATTTCATGTCCGGCGCGCCGGTGATGGCCGTCGGCGGCCAGGCGGCAACCGACAAGGCCGACCAGAGTGGCGAGTTTTTTGGCGAGGAAGACACCGAGATCGTCGCCACCATCAAGGAACTGCTCGACACCCGGGTTCGCCCGGCGGTGGCGCAGGACGGCGGCGACATCACCTTCCGCGGCTATGAGAACGGCACCGTGTTCCTGCACATGAAGGGCGCCTGCGCCGGCTGCCCGTCGTCCACCGCGACGCTGAAACACGGCATCCAGAACCTGCTGCGCCATTTCGTGCCCGAGGTTCAGCAGGTCGAACAGATCAGCTGATTTTTGGCCGCACAAGAAACCTCTAAAAAACAAAAAACCGGGCCAAAAGCCCGGTTTCCTGTTTTGGACGTCCGTGTTGCCGAGACGGTCCGTGTGCAGTCTGTCGCCACTTTCACCATCCGAAAAGCCTGCAACTTTCCGGACGGCCCCCTAATTCGTCAGAGCAATTCCAGGAAAAGTGTGAAACGGCTTTCCGTCCGGAACTGCGTAAAACAAATACTTAGAGCACCACCACCTTCGCGCCGACTTCGGCACGATTGTAGAGGTCGATGATGTCCTGGTTCATCAGGCGAATGCAGCCTGACGACATTGCCTTGCCGATGGAGAACCATTCCGGCGTGCCGTGCAGCCGGTAACCGGTGTCGCCACCCTTGTTGAACAGATAGAGCGCGCGCGCGCCGAGCGGGTTGGTCAGGCCGGGCGGCATGCCCTGGCGCCATTTGGCGAGCTCCGGCTGGCGGCCGATCATCTGCGAGGGCGGCGTCCAGACCGGCCATTCGCGCTTCAGTGCGACGCGCGCCGAGCCCTTCCATTCGAACCCTTCACGGCCGACGCCGATGCCGTAGCGCATGGCCTTGCCTTCCGGCAGCACGAAATAGAGGAACTTGTTGCTCGTATCGACGATGATCGTGCCCGGCGCTTCCGCCGTGTCATAGCGCACGACCTGGCGATGGAACTGCTTGGGCACCTTGTAGATCGGGATCGTCGGAAGCTGGTAGCCTGCGTCGGTGCGCGTGCCGTAGTCGCCCGAGAAAGTCCTGAGCCCGCCGTCGAAAGTGCAGCCTGCCAGGGCTGTAGTCAGCGCCAGGGCTGCCGCAACGAAAAGTGGTTTCATGCGCATGAATAAATCCGCTGCTCCAACCCGACCACGCCGGCCCGATTCGGGCCGCATTTTCGCCTTCATTCTTAACGGGCGTTTTTAACCATTGCCAAGAGCACGGCCCCGCCAGCGCGGGCTTGACGCACGGGTAAGTTGAGGCTGTGGCGCTTTTGCAACAGAATTGGCGGGGTTTCAGGTGCGGAGTAGAAGATTAGGCGAAGCCGATGGAAAAAGACAAAACCCCGCCAAAGCGGGGTTTTGAGCTATATATCGGCACTGACCTTAGAGCTTGCCTTCGCTCAATCTGGCCAGTGGCCCTTGGTAGGGTCTTAGACGCGGATGACATGAGCAGAGCCGCTAGCGCATCGAATATGGGGAGCTACAGATGTTTTGTCAACGCTGAGAGACCCATCCCATGCAGCACACATTGCCTCACTATCTTCATGAGCTCGTCCGGCAAAACACTATACTGATAGGTTCGTTTTCCGCCTTTGTCTTTTCCCAAGCGAAGGAGATCGACACGATGAAAACCGACCGCGTTGACCATGTCACCCTTTATCCAGCGCTCATGATCGCCCCATTCCTTCGGAAGTTCGAACGGAATCCTGATGCGCTTGTGATAAGGCATCTCCTTGCTTGGTTCGGTCAGGCTAAGCGGAACAACCGTACATAGATGAGGACGCGCCGCAATCTTCGGCGAGATGATTACGGCCAGCCGCCGCTTCATCATCTCCGGTTCCTGAAACCCACCCTTTGAGTAGTCGACCGTCACAAGGCTCCCTTGCAACGGATGCTCTCTAATCCCCATGCGAAATTCATAACAGACGATGCTTGATTTGCCATCGCGTTCTTCAAACGCCTAAGCGCCTCCCAAAAACAGGTTCAAAACGAGAACATTCGGTGGCATGCTGTCGCCATGCCTATTGTCCTGCCGATTCCCGTCAACCCGCTTGTCGATGGCCGCCAGTCCGAGCGCGCGATGATTGTGCGGCGTGGGGTGCAGCGGCTGTTGATGCAGATGGGCATGCATGTGCTGCCCGAACTGTCGCTGGCAACCGGGCGGCGCGCCGACCTCGTTGCGCTGACGCGGCAGGGCGACATCTGGATCATCGAGATCAAATCGTCGATCGAGGATTTCCGCGTCGACCGCAAATGGCCGGACTATCGGCTGCATTCGGACCGGTTCTTCTTTGCCACGCACCCGGACGTGCCGGCGGAAATCTTTCCGGAGGAATGCGGGTTCATTCTCTCCGACGGCTATGGCGCGGAGATCATGCGCGACGCGCCCGAGCACCGCATGGCGGCGGCAACGCGCAAGGCGCTGATGCTGCGCATTGCGCGCGCCGGGGCGGCGCGGCTGCTGGCGGCGGAGCTTGCCGGGGTTTCGGTGCCTGCGCTGGAGGGTGAGAGCGAGTAGCGTCTTTCCGGCAAAGTGCCCCCTCTCCGTCGCGCTACGCGCGCCACCTTGCCGGGGCGAGCCGCGGGTCTCGCCGTCCTTCGGACCCCCGCTTTGCGGGGGCGAGGAACCGGCACTCGCCGAGGTCGCGACTTTCCAGGACTTGGGTTCCTCGCCCCATGAAATGGGGAGAGGTGGCTCGGCGAAGCCGAGACGGAGAGGGGTCTTGAGGCCGCAACTCAACCGAAAGCGTGCGAAAAAACCCCTACCTCGGCGCGCGCTTGGCCAATATCCGCTGCAACGTCCGCCGGTGCATGTTGAGCCGGCGTGCGGTCTCAGACACGTTGCGCTCGCACATTTCGTAGACGCGCTGGATATGCTCCCAGCGCACGCGGTCGGCCGACATCGGGTTTTCCGGCGGGGCGGCGCGCTCGCCGCCGGTGCGGGTGAGGGCGGCAAAGACGTCGTCGGCATCGGCTGGCTTCGACAGATAGTCGATGGCGCCGAGCTTCACCGCGGTCACGGCGGTGGCGATGTTGCCGTAGCCGGTGAGGATGATGGTGCGGGCGTCGTCGCGCTTCTCGCGGATCGCAGCGACCACGTCGAGGCCGTTGCCATCGGCCAGCCGCATGTCGACCACGGCATAGGCCGGCGCATGTGCGCGCGCCTTGGCGACGGCTTCCTCGACGCTCTCGGCGGTCTCGACCTGGAAACCGCGCGTTTCCATGGCGCGGGCCAGTCGGGTCAGAAACGGCTTGTCGTCATCCACGATCAGCAGCGAGGTGTCGCCGCCGGTAATGCTGCCATCAACTGTTTCTTCCACGATCATCATCGTCCATCCATCTGTCTAATTTTTAAGCGAATATAAGCGTGTAACGCCTGTTTTGCCACTGCGCAGGGTTAAACGCCGTCCTTTCAGGCGAAACAGCCTTTATTTTCACGGTCTCTATGCCGTATCGAACATCGAGGACGATGCCGAGCCGGGGTTCAGGAACACCTCGCGCGGCCAGTCGATCTGCACCACTGCTCCCTTGCCGCGCTCATTGGCGTTGTAGAAGGCAAGCGTGGCGCCGGAGCGTTCCAGCAACGTCTTGGCGATGAACAGGCCGAGCCCGAGGCCACCGCCCGACTCCGGCCCCTGCCGCGTCGACATATAGGGTTCGCCGATGCGGTCGATGATTTCGGGCGGGAAGCCCGGCCCGTCATCGACGATCTCGAAGACGACGCTGCGGTCGTCCCAGCGCCAGCGTATGGTGACGGCGCTGGCGGCGAAATCGACGGCGTTCTCGACCAGATTGCCGAGCCCGTAGATGACGCCCGGATTGCGCCGCCCGACCGGCTCCGCGCCGATGCGCTCGCCCGGCTCCAGCTTTATCGAGATGCCGAAATCGCGATGCGGCGCGATCACCTCCTCGACCAGCGAGGTCAGCGGCAGCCGCGCCAGATGCTCCTCGCTTTCCGACGACAGGCTGGTGAGCCGCTTCAGGATCTGGCGGCAGCGTTCGCTCTGCGAGCGCAGCAGCGTCACATCCTCATGGAACTTGGTGTCCTTGCCGAGCGCGCGTTCCATCTCCTTGGCCACCAGCGCGATGGTTGCCAGCGGCGTGCCGAGTTCGTGCGCGGCGGCAGCGGCAAGACCGTCCAGCGCCGACAGATGCTGCTCGCGCTGCAGCACCAGTTCGGTGGCGGCGAGCGCGTTGGCCAGCAGCCGCGCCTCCTCGGCGACGCGCCAGGCATAGATGGCGGTGAAGGCGATGCTCGACATCACCGCCGTCCACATGCCGGCGACATAGACGAAGGGCATGGCGAGCTCCGCACCTGCCGTCCATGGCAGCGGCAGATGCACGAAGACCAGCAGCGTCGCCATCGCCATGACGAAGCCGCCGAGCAGTGCGGTCATGCGCAGCGGCAGAGAGGTCGCGGAAATCACCACCGGCACGGTCATCAGCAGCGAAAACGGATTGGTCAACCCGCCGGTCATGTAGAGCAGGCCGGCAAGCTGGAGCGCGTCGAAAGTGAGGATGCCAAGTGCAGCCAGCGGCTGCAGGCGGTGCGCGGAGGGAAAGCGGAAGGTCAGCAGCAGGTTCAGCCAGGCCGAGCACGCGATCAGCGCAAAGCACAGGCTCACCGGCAGCGGGTAATCGAGCCAGTAGGCGACGAACATCACCGTGACGCTCTGGCCGATGATCGCCAGCCAGCGCAGGCGGATCAGCGTGTTCAGCCTCAGGCGGTGGGTCTGCTGGAAATCGGGCGTTTGCAGCTTCTTGATCATGCCGGCTTTATGCGCTGGAGAGGCGTTGTGCGCCAAGCGCTATTTGACGCGGGGTTTTGCCCGCGCGGTGGCTGCCGTGGTCAGCGGATCGTCGGGCCAGACGTGCTTGGGATAGCGCCCGCGCATGTCGGAGCGGACATCGGCCCAGGAGCCGCGCCAGAAGCCGGGCAGGTCGCGCGTCGTCTGGATCGGCCGGTGCGCCGGCGACAGCAGTTCCAGCGTCAGCGGCACCGTGCCGTTGGCGATCGAGGGATGGACATCCAGCCCGAACAGTTCCTGCACGCGGATCGCCAGAACCGGCCATTCGCCCTCATAGTCGATCGGCACATGGCTGCCTGACGGCGCATCGAAATGCGTCGGGGCCAGTGCGGAAATCTTGCGTTGCAGGTCGTGCGGCACGAGCGACATCAGCCCGGCCTGAAGCACGCTCGACGGAATGCGCGCGAAATTCGCCTCTCCGGTCAGGAAGGGCAGCAGCCAGTCGTCCAGCGCGGCAATCAGCGCTTCGTCGGAAACATCGGGCCATGGCGCGCCGAGGCCCTGATGCAGCCATTGCAGGCGATGGCGCAGGATTTCCGCTTCCTTGCCCCAGTTCAGCAGCGACAGCCCATGCTCGCGCAGCGCGTCGATGATGGCGCGGTCGGCGTCAGTGCCCGTCGGCGGCGGCAGCATGCGTTCCGAAAGAAGAATCGCGCCGAGCCGCACGATCTCGCGCACCCGCACGGCGCGTTTGTCGCGGTCGAAGGCCGTCTCCAGTCTCTTCTCGATGCGGTGGCCAAGGGCAGCGCGGATATCGGCTTCCGAGACAGGAGCGGCGGCGGAAATGCGCGCATTCTGCGCCTTGCCCTGCAGGTCGGCGACGACAAGGAAGGTTTCGCCGGCGAGCGGATCGGCAGCATCGAGTGCCGCGCCGCTGCCATTGGCAAGGACAAAACGCCCGCGCTCGCCGCGTGCCTTGGCGACGCGGTCGGGCCAGGCGTGGAGTAGAAGCGCGCCGGCATTCCCCTCCCCCCTTGAGGGGGAGGTGCCGCCGAAGGCGGCGGAGGGGGTCGGTAGAGGCAGCACGCCAACTTTGCCCTTTTTCTTTTGGGACGGGTCGGTCTGCACAGCGGATCGGGATGAGGGTATGTCAGCTGAGAGCCCGTCCCCGGCCACCCCCACCCCGGGCCTATGGCCCGACCCTCCCCGCAAGGGGGAGGGTAAGGCCCGCGCCAGCCTCTCCGCCAACTGCCGCGCCGCAGTCGCCCGCGGCGATCTTTCGCCGCGAAACCGCGACAGCCGCCGCTCAAGATCGGCACCATCCCCACCAAGGCCGCGCTCGGTCAGGAGAACGGCAAGCTGCGCCGCCTCGCCGGCATGACCGTCGCCCGCCGCTTCCGCCACCATATGCGCCAGCCGCACCGGCAGGGCCAGCTTGCGCATGGCCTCGCCGGACGGCGTCAGGCGACCGTCGGCGTCGATGGCGTCGAGTGCGCCGAGCAGCGCCTTGGCCTCGGCCAGGGCGGGTGCGGGCGGCGGATCGAGAAAGCCGAGGCTTGCCGGGTCGGCGACGCCGAAGGCAGCACAATCAAGCACGAGGCCGGACAGATCGGCCTCCAGGATTTCCGGCGGCGTGAAGGCAGGCAATGCCGCCGTCTGCTCGGCGCGCCACAGCCTTATCGCGACGCCCGGCTGGGTGCGGCCGGCGCGGCCGGCGCGCTGATCGGCCGAGGCGCGGGAAACGCGCACCGTTTCCAGCCGCGTCAGGCCGCTTGCCGGCTCGAATTTCGGCAGGCGCGACAGGCCGGAATCGATCACCACGCGCACGCCGTCGATGGTGATGGAAGTCTCGGCAATCGCCGTCGCCAGCACCACCTTGCGGCGTCCCGCCGGGGCCGGCTTGATCGCAGCATCCTGCGCCTTGCCGTCGAGCATGCCGTAGAGCGGCACGATATCGGTGTCGGCTCCGACGCGCCCCTCCAGCCGTTCGCGGGTGCGCTCGATCTCGCGCTGGCCGGGCAGGAAGGCGAGCACGCTGCCGGGCTCGTCCACCAGCGCCTCGCGGATCGCTTTCGCCATGGCGTCCTCGACCGGCGTGCCGGCTGGCCGCTCCTGATAGCGGACATCGACGGGAAAGCTGCGACCCTCGCTCTCGATCACCGGAGCCCTGCTGAGCAGCCGCGCGACCCGCGCGCCGTCCAGCGTCGCCGACATCACCAGCAGCCGCAATTCCGGGCGCAGCGCGCCCTGCACGTCGAGCGCCAGCGCCAGCCCGAAATCGCCATCGAGCGAGCGTTCGTGGAACTCGTCGAAGATGACAGCCGAAACGCCGGGCAATTCCGGATCGTCGAGGATCATACGCGCCAGGATGCCCTCGGTGACGACGAGAATTCTTGTGCCCGCCGTTTGCCGGCTTTCCATGCGCATGGCGTAGCCGACGGTGCCGCCCGGCTCCTCGCCAAGCAGCTGTGCCATGCGCCGTGCGGCGGCGCGGGCGGCCAGTCGGCGCGGCTCCAGCAGCAATATTTTTCCGCTCCCCAGCCACGGCGCATCGAGGAGTGCCAGCGGCACCAGCGTCGTCTTGCCGGCACCGGGCGGCGCGACGAGCACGGCGCTCGAGCCTGCCGCCAGAGCTTCGAGCAGCGCCGGCAGCACTGCCGTCACGGGAAGTTCAGGCAAGGCGGTCATTGCGCGTTCCCGATGCGGACGATGGGTCCGCTTGCGGCGTCGGCATCGGCCTCGTCATGGGTGACCAGCACCACCGGCAGCGCACCGTCGCGCGCCTTGGCGAAAACCAGTTCGCGCATCTGGCCGCGCAGTTCGGCGTCGAGCTTGGAAAAGGGTTCGTCCAGCAGCAGCATGCGCGGCGCCGACAAAAGCGCACGCGCCAGCGCCACCCGCGCCTTCTGGCCGCCCGACAGCGTGTCGGGATCGCGCGGCGCCATGCCGGCGAGGCCGACACCTTCGAGCGCTGCTTCGGCAAGCGCGTGGCGAGCGGCCTTGCCCTTTACCGATGCCGGAATGGCAAAGACCAGATTGCCACCCACCGACATATGCGGAAACAGCAGCGGGTCCTGAAACAATATGCCGACGTGCCGGTCCTCAGCCGGCAGAGCGGTAAGCTCCAACCCGTCTGAAAACACCTTGCCGGACGCTTCGAAAGCCGGCGCAAGAAAGCCGCCGATATAAGCAAGCAATGTCGACTTGCCTGAACCGGACGGTCCCATCACCGTCAGCACTTCGCCCGGCGCGACGCGATGCGTCAGCGCCACGAGCCTGTGCCCGTTCAGCGCGATCGACACATCGTCCAGAAAGAGCCCGTTCTCGGCCATCACCCAACCGGTCTTAAGTTTCAGCGCCGTGCGCTCATACGCGCATGGCGCGGCGATGCCGGAATATCAGCGCCGGCACGAGCGTGGCAACCGCAAAGCCGATCACCGGCAGCAGCATCTGGAGAAAGGCATAGACGCCGATGATGCGGCGGTTGCCGCCGGAGGCCAGCGCCACCGCCTCGGTGGTGATGGTTTCGAGCCGCCCCGCGCCGATCAGCACGGTGGGCAGATACTGGCCGATCGAGACTGCAAAGCCGACCGCCGCCGCAACCAGGATGGCGCGGAGCATCATCGGCAGGCGGACGCGTAGAAGCGTCGCTGCGCGGGATTTGCCAAGCCCCGCCGCCACCGCCTCGTAGCGCCGGTCGAAGGCGCGCCACGGGTCGCCCAGCGACAGGAAGACATAGGGCATGACGAAGACCAGATGCGCCAGAACCAGCGCCGGCAGGCTGGCCACCGTGCCGGTACCGACGAAGATCAGCTGCAGCCCGAACAGGAACGCCGCCTGGGGCACCAGCAGCGGCAGGTAAATCAGGAACAGCGCGCGCCGGCCCGCCCTTTTCCCGGTCTCGTCCTCGCGGATCAGGCAGAGCAGGGTCAGCGCCACGGCAAGCAGCGTCGAAAGCGTCGCGACCAGCAGCGTCGTCGCCAGCGATGCGGCAATGCGCGGCGCAGTCTTCATCCAGGCGTTGGCGATAAAACTGTCGGGCAGCGCGTTGGGGAACTGCCACAGCCCGGCGAAGGACCAGAGGGCGAGCGTCGCAAGCCCGGCGAAGATCGTCAGCGCCGAGACAACCATGGCGACGAGGGCCGCTCGCGCCAGCCACGCATCGCGCCGCAAACGCAGTCCGCGATCACACAGATGATCGCGCATGGCCGCGCCGATATGCTCAAGCCCGATCCAGATGATGATCGCCAGTGCCGTGATGCAAAGCTGCAGCAGCGCGCCGGCAGACGCAAAGAACCGCATCGACAGTTCCGGGTCGCTCATCCAGCCGACCAGCCGCACGGCCAGCGGCGCCGGCGTGGTCGGGCCGAGGATCGCCGCGACATCGACCACCGACGACGAGAATGCGATGACCGCGAAGACGGCAAGTCGGATCTGGCGGTAGAGCGGCGGCCATACGCCATGGATAAACCCCGCAATGCGGCCATAGCCGAGCGAGGCTGATAGCGCCCGCGTGCGGGCAAGGTCGATCTGCGGAAGTGCCGCCAGCGCGATCAGGAGAAGAAAGGGTATTTCCTTGACGATCAGCCCCACCATCATCGACAGGCCCATCGGATCGTTGACGATGAGCAGATCGGGCGGGCGCTGCCAGCCGGTCAATCCAGGCGAGATCAGCCGCGATATCATGCCGGACGGGGCGATGAGGAAAGCGAAACCGAACGCCGCCGCCGCATGCGGCACCGAAAGCAGCGGCGAAATCAGATGCTGGATGCGCGAGAAAATCTTCGTGCCGGCCCAGCCGGCGATGAACAGCGCGACGATGCCGAGCGAAATGGCGGCAGTGACGAGCCCTGCGGCAAGGCTGATCAGCGCCGACATCATGATGCCGGGGCGGGCAAGCAGTTCGCCGATGTGGTCGAGGGTGAAGCCGGTTCCACCGAGCGCCGGCAGATAGCCGAAGGCGGGCAGCAGCGTGCCGAGAAGCCCGGCGAGGATCGGCCCGGTGAGGAGGATAACCGCCAGCGGCGGGCCTAGGCGGGGGAGCATTGGATAGGTTGAGGTGATGGTATTTTGCTCTGCTTCGCGGGACTATCGCAGTCTGGAATGCGGAGGGTTTCGCTTTGGACGCGACCCCCTCTCCGTCTCGGCTTCGCCGAGCCACCTCTCCCCCGCTTCGCAGGGGCGAGGAACCCAAGTCCTGAAATGTCGCGGCTTCTCAGAACCCAGGTTCCTCGCCCCCATGAAATGGGGGAGAGGTGGCGCGCGAAGCGCGACGGAGAGGGGGCGATAGCGTAAGCATCACCGAACAGGCCAGCGCCATTCCTGCAAATCGCAGTCACCACCAACCTCATCCCTTCGTTCAATTGGCCGCGCCGTAGCGCTTCTTCCATTCCAGTTCCAGCCGCTCCATCCAGCTTGGGTGCGGCTCGTCGATGGCAGGGCCGAGCTCATCCGGCTTCAGCGTCGCAACACCAAGATCGAGCGCGTCGAAACGCGCCTTGTCCTCCGCATCGAGTTTCGACACCGCAAGTACGGTCGGGTCGCCCCAAATCTTGGGGTCCTGCTTGCGCGCCTGCGCTTCCGGCGAGATCAGGAAATCGGCCAGCACCAGCGCGCCGGCCTTGGCGGCGGCGTTGTAGGGGATGGCGACGAAATGGGTGTTGGCGAGCGTGCCCGCCGGGAAGGTGAAGGAGCGCACGGTGCCCGGCAGTTCGCCATTGGCGATGGCGCCGGAGGCTTCCGACGGGTTGAAGGCGAAGATGATGTCGACCTCGCCATCGGCGAGAAGCTGCTTCATCGCCGGATAGTTCTGCGGAAAGGCCTTGCCGCCGCGCCACAGCAGTGGGTTGAGTTCATCGAGATAGGCAAACAGCGGCTTCGTCACCTCATCGAAGGAAGCCTCGTCCACCGGCTTCTGCAGCACAGCGCGCTCGGTGACGAGTTCAGACAATATCTGCTTGAGGAAGGACGAGCCGATGAAATCCGGTGGTTGCGGATAGGAGAAGCGGCCAGGGTTTTTCCTGGCCCATTCCAGCAGCTCCTTCGCCGATTTCGGCAGGCTCGCGGCATCGGTTTTGGCCTGGTCGTAGAAGAACACCAGCTTGGCCATGCCCCATGGGCTTTCCAGCCCCTCGACGGGAATGGTGAAATCGGTGCGGATGGTCGGCTTGTCGTCGGCGTCGACATATTTCCAGTTGGGCAGCTTTTCGGCCCAGCCCGGCGACATCAGAAGATCCTGCCGCTTCATCGACGAAAAGTTCTCGCCGTTGATCCAGATGAGATCGACCGTGCCGGTGTCGTTGCGGCCGGCGGCCTTTTCGGCCACCACCTTGGCCACAGCATTGGCGGTATCGTCGAGCTTCACATGCACCAGCTTGACGCCGTAGCGCTTCTCAAGCTCGCTGCCGGCCCATTCGAGATAGGCGTTGATGTTTTCGGCGCCACCCCAGGCGTTGAAATAGACCGTCTCGCCGCGCGCTTGCCTGAGCACATCGTCCCACTTCGCCGGATCGGGATTCTGCGCGAAAACCTGAAAGGTCATGGCCGCGAGCGCGGCCGCAGCAAGCAAAAATCTTTTCATGGAAACCCCGTCTTCCCTTGTCTTTTCGTTGCAGCGATTGAGCATCCAAGGCCAAACCGGGTCAATGCACGCTCGCCCGGCCGACGGTCACTTCGCTGTGACAGATGGCCGAAAACCCACCACCACAGCACCAGCCGCCCACCGCTTCTGGCTGATGACGCAAAGAAACTTGTCTGATATTACCGACAAATCAAAAAGCTTCGTCAATCCGTCATGCAAATCGCCTATGGCAGCGAGGCTGACCAGGACCACACGATGCGATACGCCATTTACTTCACCCCCGGACCCGACGACGCGCTGACCCGCATCGCTGCCAATTGGCTCGGCCGCAACCCTTTTACGGGTGCGACCAGCACTGCGCCGGCAACATCGCTGCTGACGCCGACGGAGATCGCCTTCCACACCGCTGCCGCCCGGCGCTACGGCTTCCACGCCACGCTGAAGGCGCCGTTCCGGCTGGCCGAGGGTGAGAGCGAAGCCTCGCTCGACAAGGCGCTAGCCGCCTACGCCGCATCGGTCGAGCCGGTGATCATCCCGCATCTCGTGCTGGGCCAGATCGACCGCTTCTTCGCGCTTATCCCGGGCGAGGTGTCACCCGAACTCAATCGCTTCGCCGGCGATGTGGTTGAAAAGTTCGATCGCTTTCGCGCGCCCTTGACCGATGCCGAAATCGAGCGCCGCAACCCGGATGCACTGAGCCAGATCGAGTTCCGCAACCTGTGCCAATGGGGTTACCCTTACGTGTTCGACACGTTCCGTTTCCACATGACGCTGACGGGCCGCGTCAGCGCCGAAGAAAGCCCAAAATTGCGTGCAACCATCGAACGCCTGTTCGGCAACGCCGTTGCCGAACCCTTTGCCATAGACGGGCTGGCCCTGTTCGTCGAACGCGAGCCTGGCGCACCCTTCATGGTGCATTCCTATCACGCGCTTGGACAAAGACGCGAAAGAAAGACTGCTTGAAATGACCACCGAGACGACACTGACAAATGCCCGCATCGTGCTTGCCGACGAAATCGTCAACGGCTCGATCCTGATCCGCGACGGCAAGATCGCCGACATTTCCGCAGGCGCCGGCAAGACCGGCGACGACATGCAGGGCGACTACATCATTCCGGGTCTGGTGGAACTCCACACGGACCATCTCGAAGGCCACTATGCGCCGCGCCCGAAAGTGCGCTGGAACCCGATCGCCTCGGTGCTTGCCCATGACGCGCAGGTCGCCACCGCCGGCATCACCACCGTGTTCGACGCGCTTCGGGTTGGCATGGACACCGACTCCGACATCACCGCCGCCGACATGCGCAAGCTCGCCGACGCCATCGAAGACAGCGTCGTCAACGACCGGCTGCGCGCCGACCACTTCATCCACCTGCGCTGCGAGGTTTCGGCGCCTGACTGCCGCGAGGCGTTCGCGCTTTTCGACGGCGACGAGCGCGTGAAGCTCGCCTCGCTGATGGACCATGCGCCGGGCCAGCGCCAGTTCGCCAGCTTCGACGCCTATGCCGTCTACTACATGGGCAAGCTGAAGATGAGCGAAGAGCAGTTTCGCGCCTATTGCCAGAAGCGCATGGCGCAGTCGGCCGAAAATTCCGCGCCCAACCGCGCCGCGATCGCCGAGGCCTGCCAGGCGCGCGGCATCATCCTCGCCAGCCATGACGACGCGACAATTGCCCATGTCGACGAGGCGATATCGCAAGGCATTCGGGTGGCCGAATTCCCGACCACGATGGAAGCGGCGAAAGCCTCCAAAGGTGCCGGGCTCGGCGTTCTGATGGGCGCGCCCAACGTCATGCGCGGCGGCTCGCATTCGGGCAATGTTTCGGCCCGCGCGCTGGCCGAGGACGGGCTGCTCGACATCCTGTCGTCCGACTACATTCCGTTCAGCCTGATCCAGTCGGCCTTCTTCCTTGGCGAAGTGGTCGACGCGATCTCGCTGCCGCAGGCCGTCGCCATGGTGTCGAAGACGCCGGCCGAAGCCGTCGGCCTCACCGACCGCGGCGTCATCGAGACCGGCCGCCGCGCCGATCTGGTGCGCGTGCGCGTCGACGAGCATGTGCCGGTGGTTCGCACCGTATGGCGCGAAGGGCGCCGCGTCGCATGATGGTCTCGGCCCTCATCGAGCGCGAGCAGGCAAGCGCTGAATTCCCGGTCCGCAACGGCGTCTTCATCGCCGTGGTCGGCCCAAGCGGCGCCGGCAAGGACACCGTCATCGCCTATGCGCGCCAGCATTTCGCCGAGGACGATACGGTGGAGTTTGTCCGCCGTGTCATCACCCGTCCTTCCGACGGCGCAACCGAAGACCATGACACGCTGGAAGATGCGGCATTCGTTGAAGCCGCGACTGAGGGCGCCTTCGCGCTTTCCTGGGAAGCGCATGGGCTGAAATACGGCATCCCGGCAAGCGTCGACGAGGCGATCGCCAACGGCCACATCGCGGTGGCCAACGGCTCGCGCAATGCCATTCCGGCGCTGCGCGAACGCTACGAGAATGTCGCCGTGGTCGAAATCACCGCGGCCCCGGAGATACTGGCCGAGCGGCTGGCCGCACGCGGCCGCGAATCGCGCGGCGAGGTGATGGCGCGGCTGGCACGCACGGTGAAGGTCGAACTCACCGGCCCCGGCATCTCGACCATAGACAACAGCGGTCCCAAGGAGATCGCCGGCGAGCAGCTCGTCGCCATCATCCGCAAGGCTATCGCCTTCGCCGATGTCGGGCGGTTTTAGGGCAAGCCCCTTTGCTGATTGGGGTCGGCCTCGAGCCGATCCATAACCCAGCCAGCGCCTAATTCTTTTCGGACTTTGTTCGAGCTGCGACCGCAGGCGCGTTCCGGCGGCGGGCCGTGCCTTGGCATTTTCACATCAGTCGCAAGAGACAATATTCCACAAAATATACTTAAATCTATCGCGAATACACGCATCAAAAAAAGATGAGATAAAGTTATTCTTCGGTGCTAATGTGGTCCGAGCTATTGTTCTTTGTTTGGGGAACTACTCGATAAACGAGTAAAAAAGAAGATCCGGCATATACAGCCATAGGATTATCGGTGATGTCCGAGGCAATGCACCCCCTGGCACCTCACTATCTGCCGGGGTTCATAACACCTCCCGGGGAAACGGACGTTCTGTTCGTGGGCTCGGTAATAGCCCTCATCATCATAGTACTCATGATCGGGAGCCTGTATTTCTGGCTTCATGCATTGCCGGAGCGAATGGCCCACGGCGCCAGCAATCTGCAGTTTCAGTTGGTTGGGGTTCTGTCGTTGCTTGCGTTGTTCACACACAACAACGCGTTCTGGGTCGCAGCGCTGTTGCTTGCCTTCATTCCCATTCCCGACTTCTGGACACCCCTGGCCAACATGGCCGAGTCTCTCGCGCGCATGGCTAACCGGAGAGCGCACGCCTCGGATGCGCCTCCCATGTCTGCAACCGAGGGAACCGCAATCAGCTCGCCGGCCTTGGCCGGTCACCCGCTATCGCAGGAAGCTGCCGCTGATGTAACGGCCAGGCGGGGCAGCGAGACACCATCACCCGCGCCGTCAATAGGACCGGATAGCAGAGCGCCAGCTTCCGGCACACAGGGGCAATCTCTGCCGGAGAGTTCTTCCGACAGCCGTCCCCACGTCTTGCCGGCGGAAGGGCGCGAACCATGATCGAAGTCCTGCTGTGCTCGATCGTCACCATCCTTCCCGATTTTCTCTATCGCCGTTTCGTGCAGGGAAAACGGATCGGACGCGAGCTCACGCTGTATTCGGTTTGGTACGAGCTTCGCTATGGAATAACCGCCTGCATCATGCTCACCATATCGCTTCTGACGCTCATTCTTTACTTTCACCCATCGACGAACAGCGCCGTTTCCTTCTATCGCACCGTACCCATCATTCCCGAGGGCGTTGGCCGCGTCGAGGAGGTCTATGCCGGCTTCAGGGAAAAGGTGAAAGCCGGCCAGCCCATCTTCAAACTCGACAGTTCGGAGCAGGAGGCCGCGTTGGAAACCGCACGGCGGCGCGTGTCCGAGATCGACGCGACATTGGAGCTGGCGAAAACCGATCTGGCCGGCGCCGACGCCAAGATCCAGGAGGCGCAGAGCGCATATCAGCAAGCCGTCGACGAGCTCGACACCAAGACCGAGCTGCAGAAGCGAAATGCCAACGCGGTTGCGCAGCGGGAGATCGAGAAGCTTCGGAACATCGTCGAAGGCCGCCAGGCCGGGGTGTCTGCCGTGCTGGCAGGCAAGCAGTCCGTGGAGGCCCAGATTTCTTCAGTGCTGCCGGCGCAAAAGGCCACGGCCGAAGCCACGCTTGCCCAGGCGCAGGTCGAGCTGGACAAGACGGTCGTCTATGCGGGCGTGGACGGAACGCTTGAGCAGTTCACTTTGCGCAAGGGAGATATCGTCAATCCCGTGATGCGGCCGGCGGGCGTGCTGATACCGACAGAAGCCGGCAGGGAGGCGCTCGTCGCGGGCTTCGGCCAGCTCGAGGCGCAGGTCATGAAGATCGGCATGGTCACCGAAGCCACCTGCATCTCGAAGCCGATGACCATCATACCGATGGTCATAACCGAGGTGCAGGATCTTATCGCAGCCGGCCAGGTCCGGGCATCGGACCAGTTGATCGACCCTCAGCAGGTGATAAAGCCCGGCACGATCACCGTCTTCATGGAACCGCTTTTCGAAGGCGGGCTCGACGGCGTCCCGCCCGGCAGCAGCTGCATCGTCAATGCCTACACCAACAATCACGACCTTCTCGCGGCAAAGGATCTGAGCACCTCCAAATGGGTGTTTCTCCATGTCATCGACACGGTCGGGGTGGTCCACGCCATCATACTGAGATTGCAGGCGCTGCTGCTCCCCGTGAAGACGCTCGTCCTCTCCGGGCATTGAAATCAGCGCTGCGCGCAGCGGACGAGATCGCAGTCAGAACCGGCTCGACCTGTATGGCGCAAGCAGCGGATCTTCCACGCCATGAGCTATTTCCGATGATGCGAGCCGCCCGATCAACGGGGCCAGCATCACTCCGACATGCATGACGGACAGATACAAGCCGGCGATCCTGGGAACCCATCCGACAATGGGTAAACCATCTGCTGGAACGGGCCTTATACCGACCTGGACATCCATCAGTTCGACTTCCTCGCCACCGACGAGCTGCTGCCTGATTGCGGCCAGCGCGCGCTGCGCCACGGCCTCAGGTCCGTTCTCCGCGGAGGCGTCGATATAATCTTCCGCGCCGACCATGGTCGTATCGGTCTGGGGCCGTATCTCCATGTGCTGGTTGCACACCACCCGGCTGACCAGGCGGCGAGGCGTGCGAAAGCGCATCAGGATGCAGGGCGAGGCGTCCAGCGGCAGCGTGAGGCCGAGCGGTTGGGACAAGGTCTTTGTCCCAACGCCTGCCGCCAGCACGACGGCGTCCGCCTCGATCTTGCCGGCGGAAGTCACAACGCCGGTCACCCCCGAATCCTGCGTAGCCAGGGACAGGACTTCGGTATCGAGCCGGATATCGGCGCCTGCCTCCCTTGCCGCCTGAACGAGAAGCTCCGTTACAGCCACGGGATCGATAGCGCCTTCGCCTGCTGCGAAGGCGGCACTGTCGGGCAGGTTCTTCAGGTTCGGTTCAAGGGCGGCTATCTCGTCGCGCCGAATGAGCCGCACGTCATGCCCCATGGCGGCGCTGTCGTGAGCAAGGCGTTCGGTATCGATGGAATTGGCGTGCCAGGTCAATGCACCTGACCAGTCGACCCGAAGCCGCCCGCTCAGCTCGCTTTCCAGCCTGTGCCACTCGCCGATGCCCCGCTTGCGCAGTTCCGGATAGGTCTCGGGCAGGCCGTGGGACACGTTGATCCATGCGAACGACCGATGCGTCACGCCGCCGGCAGGCTTTGCCCTGTCGACAAGCGTAACCGCCACATTCAGCCTGGCCAGATGATAGGCGATGGAAGCGCCGACAATCCCGGCTCCCACGATAACGACGCTTGATCGCCGTGATGTCATTTCTGTGCCCGCCCCGTTTTCCCCGATTGGTGTCGCAAACTTCCCGATCAGGCAACTGTTTTTGCAGCCGGCATTCGCGGCATCTCAACGGGCAGTTTGCCCGATCCCCACGCTCGTGTTTAATGGCGCAGGCGGCCAGCCATGAGCAGGAGAGCTCGCAATGGATTTCATGCGATTGCTGAAGTCGCTCGAGGAACTCCTCTATGAGCTGGCGTCATGGCTGCTGTTCTATCCGCTGACCATGTGGCGAACGTTGCGCCGTCCGACAGCGATGATGCGCTACGCCGACGTGGAGCTCGCCGATACACAGGCCGAGCAATATATCGACACGCTGAGCCCGCCGCTGTTCCTGCTCATCACCTTGCTGCTTGCGCACGGAATAGAGCTCAGCCTGCGCGATGCCGCCCCATGGGTGCTGCCTGCGATCCTGGCCAGCGATTCCAACCTGCTGATCTTTCGCGGTGTCGCGTTCAGCATCTTTCCGCTGCTGATGTCCCTGAAGATGCTGCGCCACCGCGGCATCCGGCTCGACCGCCATACGCTCAAGCCGCCCTTTTACAGCCAGTGCTATGTCGCCGCACCTTTCGCCTTTTCGTTCAGCCTGCTCGGGTCCCTGTCGCGCATGCACAACCCCACCGTGGTCGCATCGGGGATGGTTATCTTCGCCATCTCCCTGATCTGGTACGTGGTGATCGAGACGCGCTGGTTCGCGTCCCATCTCAAACTGTCGACCGGACGCGCGGCGTTCATGGTGATCGTCACGGTTTGCCAGGCGATACTGATCATGTTCCTGGCCGGAGCGGCCATCGTCTATGGTCTGGGCTCCGGCATCACTCGGTGAAGCTGCGTTTCCCGCCCGCCACACTCACAGCGTCTCCTCCAGATCGGTCTTCAGCCGGTCCAGCACCTCGGTTGCGTAGGCCGCGTAAGGCCCGATCCAGCGATCGTGGATGTGCTTGATCGGCAGGGGGTTGAGATGGTTCCAGCGCTCACGCCCCTCGCGGCGCACGATGATCAGGTCCGCCTCCTCCAGCACCTTCAGATGCTGCATCACCGTGCAGCGATCGAGTGCGGGAAAGCGGGTGCAAAGCTCGCCAGTCGTCTGGGGATCATCCTTGAGCACATCGAGGATCGAGCGTCGGGTCGACGCCGCCAACGCCTTGAAAATCATGTCGTTTTCACCATCGCTTGACATGTTATGTTTTTATAACATAATTGCCGCAAGAACAAGGAGAAAAGATCATGGAACTGAAGTTCAATGTCAGTGCACGGGTCTCGAAACCTGTTGCTGAAGTCTTCGAAGCAGTGGTCGATCCCGCCCAGCTGTCGCGCTATTTCACCACCGGCGGCGCCAAGGGGCGGCTTGAGACGGGCGCCACCGTCACCTGGGACTTTCATGACTTTCCCGGCGCCTTTCCGGTCCATGTCGTCGAGGTCGAGAAGGACCGCAAGATCGTCCTGCAATGGGAGGCCAATGAGGGCGCGCCGTCGGACGGCGAGGCGGCGGTCACCGCATCCACCGGCTACATGACCACGGTGACGATGACGTTTGAGTCGCTAGAGGGTAACCGCACGCTGGTCTCCATCGCCGAGGAAGGCTGGCGCGAGACGCCGACCGGCCTGAAGGCCTCCTACGGCAATTGCCAGGGCTGGTCGCAGATGCTGTGCGCGCTGAAAATCTGGCTCGAGCACGGCATCAACCTGCGCGAAGGCATGTACAAATAGCTACGCGGCCCGGCTCTCGAGCTTTCAGACAATCCGATAGACACGAAAGGGAATTTCTTAACGCCGGCCGGCGCATCATGGCCCGCGTAGAACCGCGAAGTTGCGGAGATGGAAATGCGACGCTCCCGCATTATCGCGACAGGTGTCCTGCTGGCTTTGCTCGGCGCTGCAATCCCCATTGCCGCGATGGCCTATATGTCGTGGGCGATTGCGGTGCAGAAGGAGCAAGCCCTCCTGACGCTGTTTGCCGATCGCACGATCGTGCGGGCGAACAACACCTTCCGCGAAGCGAAAGACGCGCTCGATGCCGTCGAAGCCACGCCGTTCATCCCCTGTTCGGAAGAGCACATCGCGCGCATGCGGCTCCTCACGGTCAATACACCTGCCATTGAGGAAATGGGGTATTTCGAAAACGGTTTCCTCAAATGCACGTCCTGGGGACAGACGGCAGGTAAAATCGCGCTGACGCCTGCAGACTATGTGACGCCGGACGGGCTGGACGTGAAATTGCGGATAGCGCCGCGGGTCACCCGAGGCAACCCGATGATGGCTCTGCGTCGTGGCAGGCACAATGTTCTCGTCGTGCCCTCACGCTTTGTCGATGTCCTGGTCGACGACAGCATGTCGCTGGCGCTGACCAACGACCAGGGCACGCTGATCGATACGCTCAACGCCCCGGACGCAGCGCTCGTCAAATCCGCGATCGGCAATCCGCAGGACGGCATGACCGACGACGCACTGTACGCCGTGGCGCGCGACACCGGCCTTGTCGCGGTCGTCACCGAACCGAAAGCGAAACTCGCCGGCAAACTTCGACAGGAGCAAATGTTTCTCCTGCCCATCGGGGCATTCATCGCGGCCTTCATCGTCGGCGTCGTCGTCTGGCTGTCGCGAAAACAGCTTTCGCCGCTGGGTGAGCTTGCGATCGCCGTGCGCAATCGCGAATTCATCGTGCACTACCAGCCTATCGTCGAACTCAAGTCCGGCATATGCGTCGGCGCGGAGGCGCTGGTGCGCTGGAAGCGCCCCGATGGCAGCATCGTCCGCCCCGATCTGTTCATTCCGCTGGCGGAAGAGAGCGGCCTGATCATGCCGATCACCGATCAGGTTTTCGAGGCCATCGTCTTCGACCTGAACCGGATGCTGGTCGAGGACCGTACGCTCCACATCGCCATCAACATCTGCGCCGCCGACATCAAGTCCGGCCGAATTCTCGATTTCATAGAAGACAGGCTGCGCCACACCGGCATCAGGCCGACGCAGATATGGCTGGAGGCGACCGAGCGCGGCTTCATCGACATCGACGCCGCGCGCGTGACGCTCGGCCGGGCGCGCGCGTTCGGTCATTCGGTGGCGATCGACGATTTCGGCACCGGCTATTCCAGCCTGCAATATCTCCAGGGCCTGCCGATGGATGCGCTGAAAATCGACAAGTCCTTCGTCGACACGGTCGGCAAGAACACGGCCACAAGCTCGGTGACGTCCCACATCATCGACATGGCGAAGGCGCTCGGCCTCTATACGGTGGCGGAGGGCATCGAGACCGCAGGACAGGCGGACTACCTCAAAGCGCAGGGCGTCGATTTCGGGCAGGGATGGCTGTTCTCCAGGGCGCTGCCTGCCGCCGAATTCATCGCCTATCATCGCCGCAGCAAGGAGACTTACGGCACGGCGCCCGAGGTCATTCAGGTGCTGGCCGTTGCCGGATCGGCCCGAGGCTGATAAAGCACGGCGCATTCATTCACGGGGCAAGACCATGGGACCCACCAAGTCAGCAGACAAGTAAGCCGCAGCAACTCGACTGTTGTTGCGGCGTCTGTCCCGTCATTCCCGGTTTGAAATACCGACCCTAAAGGGAAGGCAGATCGCCGCCAGATCTTACCCATTTGAGCGGATGCATAATCGTGCCTTATCAAAACTCCCCTTCTCCCACGCCGAAGGCGTGGAACTACGCCCTGCCCTCAGCCCTGCTGCTGATGGCGCCCTTCGACATCCTGGCCTCGCTGGCCATGGATATTTACCTCCCGTTCGTTCCGGCGATGCCCGGCATCCTCGGCACCACGCCGGCGGTCGTGCAACTGACGCTGAGCCTCTACATGATCATGCTCGGGCTCGGCCAGATCGTCTTCGGGCCTATCTCCGATCGCATCGGCCGCCGTCCGGTGCTGATCGGCGGGGCGCTGCTCTTTGCGGCGAGTTCGTTCCTGCTTGCCGGCACCTCGTCGGCTGCGATCTTCGTCGTGCTGCGCCTGCTGCAGGCGGCGGGCGCGTCGGCGGCACTGGTCGCCACCTTTGCCACGGTTCGCGATGTCTATGCCGAGCGGCCGGAAGGTGCTGTCATCTACAGCCTGTTCAGCTCCATGCTGGCTTTCGTGCCGGCGCTCGGCCCGATCGCCGGCGCAGTGATTGCCGATCATCTCGGCTGGCGTTTCATCTTCGTCACGCTCGGCGTGCTGGCAGTCTTGGCTTCGCTGAATGCGATGCCGCGATGGCATGAAACGCGGCCTGCAGGCACGTCGGCAAAGCGGCCGGCTTTCAGGCCGATCCTGAAGAGTTTTACGTTCTGGACCTACACGCTCGGCTTCAGTGCGGCGATGGGCGCGTTCTTCGTCTTCTTCTCGACGGCGCCGCGCGTGCTTATCGGCCGTGCCGGCTTCTCCGAGATGGGATTCAGCATCGCCTTCGCCACCGCGGCACTTGTGATGATCGCCACCACGCGCTTCGCCAAACGCTTCGTCGCGCGTTGGGGCATTGCCGGCAGCCTTGCTCGCGGCATGGCGATGCTGCTTCTCGGTGCGGCGCTGCTGGTGGCGGGACAGTGCTTGTTCGAACCGTCCTTCTGGACCTTTGTCCTGCCGATGTGGGTCATCTCGGTTGGCATCGTCTTCGCCGGCTCAGTTAGCGCAAACGGCGCGCTGCAGGCGTTCGGCGATGTCGCAGGTACTGCGGTCGCGCTTTATTTCTGCGTCCAGAGCCTGATCGTCGGTATCATCGGCACGCTATTGGTCGTGCTGCTCGGCGGCGACACGGCATGGCCGCTGGCCGGCTATTGCATGGTCATGGCGCTGGTCACGCTGGGCATGCTCGCGCTGTTGCAAAGCCGGCAAAGCACCTGACAGAGCGCCGGACCAAACTCGACCCCCACTCCGTCTCGGCTTCGCCGAGCCACCTCTTCCCCGTTCGCAGGGGGGAGAGGTGTCACGCGAAGCGTGACGGAGTGGGGGTCGACCGTACCGTAGGCGATTGCCCTGCCATAAACTGGGAGAAGGAGGCTGGCCGCAACGCTGACGACCCCCTCTCCCCGTCCTTCACGGGGAGAGGGTAAGGGTGAGGGGCATTTTCGCACCAAAGACCTGAAACGATCTAGCCGATTCTGAGGAGATGATTATCCCAGACATAGTCAGCTTCCTCGACCGTCCCACCGTCGGCATCCACGATTTCGCCCGTGCCGGTGGTGGCGCGGAAGCCGGCATGGTCGGGCGCAAGCCCGCAGACCTCGCGCAGCGATTGGTCCGAGACGATCCTGCCGCTCGCCGCCTCGAAAACGGCGAAGGAATTGCCCTGCGGCGACGATACCGCGACCATACCGGCATCGCGGTTGGCGGCGACCGAGCCGATATAGTTGCGGAAGCCGCCGAGCACGTCTTCCGGCATGTCGAGAAGCTGAAGCCCCTTGCCGCGCTCGGCCTTGCCGACGAGCGAAGGCTTTTCGGTTGCCGGGCCTCTGTGCTGGCAGCCGAACCAGATTGCGCCCGTTGCGTCCGTATCCATGTGGCGAATCGAAAGCTGGTGTAGCGCTGGGGGCAATTCATGGCTTTCGATCAGGTCGCCCGAGACGCGATCGACGAACACCAGCGACGGCTTCATCGTCGACAGGTTCATCTCGGCACGGCCGAAATCCGGATGGGTCTCGATGCCGCCATTGGCGATGGCCAGCGTCCTGCCATCATCGAGCAACAGCAGCTCATGTGGCCCGACGCCATGAGTCGGAAATTCGCCCAGCCGCCGAAAACCGTCGCGCGCATCATAGATGCCGACCATGCCGGCGGCGTTGTCGAAATCATTCTCGGTCGCATAGAGCAGCGCGCCGTCCGGCGAAAAGACGCCATGGCCGAAGAAATGACGGTCCGGCAGGCTGGCGACGGTCTGCGGCGCGGCCTTGCCGGTGGGGTCGAAGGCGACGAAGAAGGTTCCCGGCTGGCGCGCGAACACCACGGACTTTCCCGATATCGGATCGAAGGTCACGTCGTGGCCGCGGTCGGGCAGGTCGACCTGATGCAGCAGCTTGCCGGCTTCCGACAGGATCGCCGCGCCATAGCTACCGTCGCGCTTCTGGTAGGCGGTGGCAAAGACCGCGTCGGCATCCAGCGTTTTCGCCCAGGCGGCAGGCGCCAGCGATGCTGCAAAGGCAGCACCCGCAGCCTTCAGGAAGTCGCGGCGATCGATGAGCGGCGTGCGCATCATGGTCAGTCCCCGTCGAGGGAGGAGAAACCCGAGGTCAGGCCGAGTTCGCCGGCGAGCCGCTTGCCGAAAAGTTCGCTCAGGCTCGACGTCACCACGCTGAGATAGGAGAGCCTGCCGCGCCGCTGCGGATCGGCCAGCACCTCGGTCAGCGGACCTTCCGAGCCCGCCGCTGCCCTGGCGGCATTGGCGAATTCGAAGTTGATGGAATTTTCGATCCACCGCATCTCATCGGAAAGCGCATCGCCAAGACCGGATGTTTCGAACAGAGCCTTCATGCCGGCCAGATTGCCGGCAACCGAATCGACCGTCTTTTCCGAGCGCCAGAACACCGCCTGTTTCGGCTTGTCCTCCGCCGCCGACATCTTGCCGAGGAAACCGCCCAGCCGCACGTCGCGGTCCATCTCCAGCCCGGTGACGAAGACGTCGAACAGTTCGCTCACCGCCTCGTCATTGTTGCGGTAGAGCGGATTGTTCGCGCCCGGCTTCGCCCACGTGCCGGCGAAACCGTCGGGCGCGTCCCACGCCTTCTCGAGCTCGCCGGCCATCGTATCGAGATTGATCGCGATCGATGCACCGAAGCTGCAGCGATAGGCGCCGTCGGTGCCGGCGAGCGTGTCCGCGTCCGTGCCGAACAGCACGAATTCCAGCGCGCCGAGACCCTGCACGGCGACGCTCTTGGTCGCCAGCTTGGCCGGGTCGGCAGCGGTTTCGTCCTTGGACTGTATCGCCGCCTGTACCTGTTTCAGGCCGGTGCTCTTGCGGTCAGGCCAGAACAGGATGCGGTCGAGCCGGTTCTGCTCCGTTACCGGACCGAACCGGATGATCTCTGCCTTCGACCAGGCGTCGACGGTGCCGCCAAACGCCTTTCGCGCGCTATCGAGTGCTGCTTGCGAGGGAGCCGAGCACAATGCCTTGACGTCGCTCGACAGTTGCGA
Organism: Mesorhizobium sp. DCY119; assembly: GCF_003590645.1. Lineage (NCBI taxonomy): Bacteria > Pseudomonadati > Pseudomonadota > Alphaproteobacteria > Hyphomicrobiales > Phyllobacteriaceae > Mesorhizobium > Mesorhizobium sp. DCY119. The sequence continues at coordinate 506,004 of NZ_CP031834.1, forward strand.
CGTCGCCTGATGGAAGCCGTGATAGACGGGCCGCACGAAACCGTCGATGACCTTGCCGACGATCTTCGGCGCGTCCAGCTCCGCGGCGTGCGCGGCAGACTGGCCCAGCACGAAAAATGCAGCAGCAACCAAAACCCTGAACATCACAGCGACTCCAGAAATTTCACCAGCGCATCGCGCTCGGTTTTAGACAGGGCGGCGAAGCGGTCACGCGCGGCCTGGCCCTCGCCGCCATGCCACAGGATCGCCTCGACCAGATTGCGGGCGCGACCATCATGCAGGAAGAAGGTGTGACCGTTGACGCGCTTGGTCAGGCCGATGCCCCACAGCGGCGCGGTGCGCCATTCATTGCCCGTCGCATCGCCCACCTGCTGCCCGTCCGCCAGCCCGTCGCCCATGTCGTGCAGCAAAAGGTCGGTATAGGGCCATATCAGCTGGAAGGACTGCGCCTTGTTGGGTGCATCGCGACGGGTGACGAATTTCGGCGTGTGGCAGGAGGCGCAGCCGCTTTCGTAAAACACCTTCTTGCCGGCCAGCACGTCGGCCTTGCCGACATCGCGGCGGGCCGGCACGGCGAGGTTCTGCGAATAGAAGGTGACGAGGTCGAGGATCGGGTCCGGCGCTTCGGTGTCGCCCAGCCGCTCCTGCACGCCGTTCGGCATGGCTAGGCATTTTTCCTGCGCTACCGTGCAATCACCCCAGTGGTTCGGCACGTCGGGATTGGAGATTCCGATATCGCCGGCGAAGGCTTCCGCCGACTGGCGCCTTATCGACGGGGTCGATGCCTTCCAGCCGAAACGGCCGAGCGTCAGCTCGCCGGTCTTGTGGTCGCGCACGATCGAGGCTTTGCCCGATATGCCGTCGCCGTCCTTGTCGTCGGGATCGGCGCGGGCGAGGATATCGGCGGGGTGGATCTGCTCGAGCAGGCCGAGGCCGATCATCTGGGGCGTAACGCGCGGCGACAGCGTGACGCGCGGGTCGATCGGCCCCTGCGCCAGATTTGTCACCGAATAGGTCGGCTTGCGCAGCGAAACGACCGTACCGTCGGCCAGCGTCACCGGCTGTTCCTCGTAGGAGATCGCCATCTTGCCTTCGCCGGCGAGACCCGGAACGGCAAGATCCTGCAACTGCCCGCCATAGACCGGATCGGGGAAATTCAGCGCCGTCTTGTGCGCTATGGCCGCCTTTTCCTCGTCGGTCTCGGCCTGACGGGCCAGGCGCAGGAACATCGAGGTCGCGTCCGGGTTGCCTTCCGGCGGATGGCCGCGCCCGTCCTTCAGGTGGCAGCTCTGGCAGGCGCGGGCGTTGAACAGCGGACCGAGCCCGTCGGAGGCCTGCGTCGAGGATGGCGACGACACCCACAGCTTGCGAAACAGCGCATTGCCGAGCTTGAAGGTGCCTTCTTCCTCGAAGGTGATGTTGGCGGAAAACTGCGAGAACGCGTCCTGGTTGACGCGCTTGCGCGACGTGCCTGCGCCGCCCTGCATCTGCTCGAATTCTTCCGGCTTGGAAAAATCGCCCGTCGGCTTGGTGATCGCCTCGACGCGGCCAAGGTCATTGGGGTTGAGATCGCTGCGCGTGGTGGCAAGGCCGGCGGGTTCGGCCTCGCCAGCATGGGCGGGCGCGGTGAGAAGGGCCGCACAGACAATCAGAAGCGCGCGAAAAAACACGCGTTTTTGTGGATCCCGCTTCTGGGGAAAAGCGCGGTCATTGCGGCAGTCCTCCCTCTCCCCGTTTACGGGGGTCCGAAGGACGGGTTGAGACCCGTGGCTCGACCCCGGTCGATGCCGGCAGGCAGGTGAGGGGCGGGATAAGACGTCGGATGGTTGGCGTCGCCCCTCATCCGGCCCTTCGGGCCACCTTCTCCCCGTAAACGGGGAGAAGGAATAGCTCGCGCTGCGGCGCGTCAAATTGTAGGCGCGCCGCATTGTCTCATGCCTATTCCGCGTCGTCCGCCGACGCTGCGTTGAGCTGTCCGTATTTCTCGTCGCCGATCTTGGCGAGCAGGTCGAGCTGCGTCTCGAGGAAGTCGATGTGACCTTCCTCGTCCGTCAGCAGTTCCTCGAACAGTTTCATGGTTACGTAGTCGCCTATTTCCTGGCAGATTTCGCGAGACTTCTTGTAGGACGTCCGCGCGTCATATTCGCCGGCAAGATCCGATTCCAGCACTTCCTTGACGTTCTGCCCGATGCGCAGCGGCGCAACCGACTGAAGGTTCGGGTGGCCTTCGAGGAAGATGATACGCTCGATGATCTTGTCGGCGTGGTGCATTTCCTCGATCGATTCCTCGCGTTCCTTCTTCGCGAGCTTCTTGTAACCCCAGTCGTCGAGCAGGCGATAATGCAGCCAGTACTGGTTGACGGCGCCCAGCTCTAGAAAAAGCGCCTCGTTAAGCCGCTCGATGACCTGTTTTTCGCCCTTCATGGCTCCTGCTCCCAAATTGGCCGCGCAGACCTCGCACGCGGTCCAGGTGTGAAACGATGTCCATTTCGTTCGCCTCCGAACGGGAATGGTAGTTCTCGGTGACCCGAATGATCGTTTCCACCACATTTGGGAAGCAGCCGCAACAGCGTCCGCGCTTTTGCAGAGAATGATAGACCTTCGCCGGCACGATGAGGTGCCAGGGGTTTTCATCCAGAAGGGCGATGATCGCCTCCTCGATCTCCTTCTCGGTAATCAGGTTACAGTGGCATACAAGCATGCTTTGCTCTGGTGGCTGACGGCGCTACACGCGCCGTTTGGCTGTTGAACTTTCTTCCGTTTGACCATGATCTTCCCAAAGCCGGCTTCGGCTTTGCCGGATCATGGCCGGGACCCCGCAGGGCTTACTTGAACACCTTGTCGGGCGAATCCAGGCTGTCGGAACCTTCGAAGGCGATCGTGTCCAGCTTGAGGGCCGAGACGGCGCGCTCGATCGACTTGGTCTGGTCGACCAATGCGTCGATCGCCTTCTGCACGCGGGCATTGCCCTCGGTGTTGCCTTCGCCGATCTGCTGGTCATAGGCCTCGCCGCCTTCGGCAGCCTTGGCGATGGCTTCCATGTCGGCCACCGTCGCGTCGAGCTTGCCGGAAAGCTCGGTGTCGATGGCCGGATCGGCAGCCTTCACCAGCGCCTGAACCGATGGTCCCTCGACGACCGAGCCGTCGATGCGCTTGTACTTGCCGAGATAGGCATCGCGGATGCCGACGGCATCATAGAGATGCGAGATATGGGTGTTGTCGGAGAAGCAGTCATGCTCCTCTTCCGGATCGTGCAGCAAGAGGCCGAGCTTCATGCGCTCGCCGGCCAGTTCGCCGTAGGAGAGCGAGCCCATGCCGGTGAGGATGACCGAGATGCCGGTATTGGCTTCGCCATCGACCAGCGTCTTGCGGGCTTCGCCTTCCGGTCCCCAGTTGCCGACCATTTCTTCGAGATCGCTGACCAGCAGTTTTGCGGCCGACGACAGATACTGCGCGCGGCGGTCGCAATTGCCGCCGGTGCAGTTGGCGGTGTCATAGTCGGTGTAGGGGCGGTTGCCGGCGCCGGGGCCGGTGCCGTTCAGGTCCTGGCCCCAGAGCAGGAATTCGATGGCGTGATAGCCGGTGGCGACATTGGCCTCGATGTCGCCGGCTTCCTGCAGCGTGCCCGACAGGAACTCCGGCGTGATGTTGGTGGCATCGACCTTCTGGCCGTTGATCTCGATCTCCTTGTTGGCGATCACATTGGCCGTGTAGAGCGTGTTCTCGTCCGACTCGGTGCCGTAGCTCTTGTCGACATAGTCGATCAGCCCTTCGTCCAGCGGCCAGGAGTTCACGCGGCCTTCCCAGTCGTCGACGATGGTGTTGCCGAAGCGATAGACCTCGGTCTGCTGGTAGGGGATGCGCGCTGCCTTCCAGGCGGTGCGGGCGGCCTCCAGCGTCTCGGCCGACGGCTTGGCGATGAGCGCGGAAACTGCCTCGTCGAGCGCCTTCGCCGTCGTCAGCGAATCCTCGTATTTGGCCAGCGCGATGTCGGCATAGCTGGAAACCACCGCCTTGGCGTCGGTGTCTGCCTTGGCCGGCAGTACGAAGATCGCCGCCGTCAGGGCTGCCGTTGCCGCGATTGCCGCCAGTCGCCCACCTTTGCGCGTCGTCACCATTGTGGCTTTCATTTCATTCTCCTCAGTGAACGGTGGCGCGGGGTGCGGCACGCGACAGGACGTCTTCGATTGCGCCTTGCGGGATGGGCAGAAGATATTGCTGAAACCCCGCCAGTATCTCGGCAAAACTGGCCGCCGCTTCGCCGATCGGCCCATGCAGCGGCGCGCATGCCATGGCACCGAGACAGGCGCGCGCGGCGCCGTCATCGTTGTGCTGGATGGCAGCAATAAGGCCGAGCGTCATGCATTCGTCGCGGCAGATATGGTGGGCGCCGAAGGGAAAGCTGCGCAGCGGGCAGGCAGCGCACTGCCGCAGCGTGCGCACATAATGCGAAAGCTCGCCCAGCGCGCGACGGCCTTCGACGCCGCCGAGAAGCTCGGTGTAGAGCGCGAAGGTCAGCTCCCAGGGGGCTACCGAGCCGGTCTCGAAGCCGGCCATCCAGCGGCGATACCCCTCAAGCACCAGCTTTTCGGGAACGCGCTCGAAATAGCAGCCGCCACTCGCGTCAAAATCAGGAATCCGCAACGACATCAGCAGCTTCTCATATTGCTGCCGCCCGTCGTAGGCGTGCCGCGCCAGCGCGCGGACCAGAAGAAACAGACACCAAAGTCCTCCAATCGAACGGGTTCAAGGCCCAAACATCAAAGGGATATGCCACCATCGGCATGGTGCCCTTAAAACGCCAGCCAAGCGAAAAGTCAATAAAAATTCGACGAAAACGACTATAAATCAATAGCTTAGAACTATTCTAAACTAGCAGCATCAAGTTTAATACCGGACACGGCTTCGCGGGCACATGGCGACTGGGCCAAGAGGTCGTGGGGCGGGACGCTTGACACCGCCATATTCCAGGTGCGACCCAGAAGCCGCTTTCCCGGTCGGTTCGGGACGGATCGGGGGCGCGGTGGAAGCCTATTCTGTGTCCGGAAACCAAAATTCATGAAAAACGGCGTAGTCATTATCGGTGCGGGTCATGGCGGGGTGCAGGCGGCGGCAAGCCTGCGCGACGAAGGCTATGATGGGTCGGTGACGCTGATCGGCGACGAAAACGAGCTGCCCTATCACAAGCCGCCGCTGTCCAAGACCTTCATCAAGGACGCGCAGGCCCAGCCGCAAGTGCTGCGTGCCGAAATCTTCTACGCCAATGGCAAGATCGACCTCAGGCTCGGCAAGAGCGTCGAGCGGATCGACCTTGCGGCCAAGCGCCTCGATCTCGCCGGCGGAGAGAAGATTGTCTTCGACCATGCGATCCTGGCGACCGGCTCGCGGCCGCGCATCCTGAAGCTCAACGGCTCGGACCTTGGCGGCGTGCTGTCGCTGCGCTCCATTGCCGACGCCCGCGCTATTCGCGAACGCAGCGCCGGCGTCGAGGATGTCGTCGTGCTTGGCGGCGGCTTCATCGGCCTCGAAATCGCTGCAACGCTGGCGCTCGGCGGGCGGCGCGTCACCGTGGTGGAAGCGCAGGACCGGCTGCTCGGCCGCGCCGTGGCCCCGGCCATCTCGGCGCATGTGCGGCAGCGGCTGGAAGCCTCCGGCATCCGCATCCTCACCAACACGACCATCGACCGGCTTGAAGGCGACAACGGCCATGTCAGCGCCGCCGTCACCTCCGCCGGCGAGCGCCTGCCGGCGCGCATGGTCATCGTCGGCGTCGGCGTCGTGCCCAATGTCGAACTCGCCGACGCCGCCGGCATCGCCATTGCCAACGGCATACGCGTCGACGGCCAGCTGCGCTCCTCGCAGCCCGAAATCCTCGCCATCGGCGATGCCGCCAGCTACCGGCACTGGTTTTCCCGCAGTGATGTGCGTCTGGAATCGGTGCAGAACGCCACCGACCACGCAAGGCTCGCCGCGCGCACCATCACCGGCCATTCGGACCATTACCAGAGCGTGCCGTGGTTCTGGTCGGATATCGGCGACATGAAGCTGCAGATGGTCGGGCTGGCCTCGGCCAGCGACCGCAATCTCGTCGTCGGCGATCTGGCCGACAACAAGTTCTCGGTCTACCACTATACCGGCGGCCAGCTGATCGCGATCGAGTCCGTCAACCGGCCTGCCGATCATATGCTCGGCCGCAAGATGCTCGGCGCCGGCTTCTCGCCGGATGCCGAGACAGTGGCAGCGGGAGCCGACGTCCTGAAAGCGGCTTTCATGGAAGCGCAAAAGGAAGCGCAGGCCACGACCTGATTTCAAAGAATGCGGGGTTGGAATGGAGATTGCACCGGCCGGACAGTGGTTCAGGAAGACCGTGGTCGACAGCGTCGTCACGCGCTTCGAGGAGCCTTTCGTCCATTCCTATTTCGCCGCCAACATCTGGCTCGTTAAAGGCAGAGACGCCGACCTGCTGGTCGACGCCGGCATGGGCCTGCGGCCGCTCAAACCTGTGCTCGACCTGACGCCCGGCAAGCCGGTCCTGGCGCTGGCGACGCATATCCATCTCGATCATGTCGGCGCGCTGTGCGAGTTCGAGCATCGCCTCGGCCCGCGCGAGTCGGCTGCGGCCTTCGCCACCATGCCGGACGCGCTGACCTATGCGCATGAGTTCCGCCATCTGGACGACGCCGTCAGCGCGCTGCCTGCGCCGGGCTGGACGCCCGCCGACTACCAGCTGACGCCCGCACCGCTGACCCGCATCCTCACCGAGGGCGACGTGATCGACCTCGGCGACCGCTCCTTCACCGTGCTGGAGCTTCCCGGCCATTCACCCGACGGCATCGGCCTCATCGACGAGAAAAGCGGCCTCTTCTTCGGCGGCGACGCCATCTATGACGCCCAGCTTCTCGACGACATGCCCAACTCCGACCGCACCGTCTATCGCCAGACGATGGAGCGGCTGAAGACCCTGCCGATCAGCATCGGCCACGGCGGCCACGGACCAAGCTTCGATGCCCGGCGCATGCGCGAGATCATCGAGGCGTATCTGCGGCGGGGTGCGGAAGGATAGGAACGCCGCGTGGTGAGAAGCCCCAACCACCTTCGCAAGCCTCAAAACAAAAATGCCCCGCAAAGCGGGGCATTTTCATTTCAATCAATCAACGCAATCAGGCTTCCTGGGCGCCCCAGCCGGCGACGGCCTTGACCTCGAGAAAATCCTCGAGGCCCCACTTGCCGCCTTCGCGGCCAAGGCCTGACTGCTTGTAGCCGCCGAACGGGCTGCCCGAGCCGCGCGAGGCGCCGTTGATCTGCACCATGCCGGCGCGCAGGCGGCGTGCGACGCGGTGGGCCTTTTCCTCGTCGCCCGTCTGGATATAGCTCGACAGGCCGTAGGGCGTGTCATTGGCAATGGCGATGGCGTCTTCCTCGCTGTCGAAGGGGATCATCGTCAGCACCGGGCCGAAGACCTCTTCCTGGGCGATGCGCATGTCGTTCGAGACGTCGGCAAAGACGGTCGGGCGCACGAAATAGCCGCGGTTGAAGCCTTCCGGACGGCCGAGGCCGCCAGCGACGAGGCGCGCGCCTTCCTTGATGCCGACATCGATCAAGCCCTGGATCTTGTCGAACTGGGCTTCCGAGACGACCGGGCCGATATGATCGCCGTCATCGGTCGGGTTGCCGACCTTGGCGTTCCTGGCAAAATCGGCGGCGACTTCGACGGCGCGATCATAGACCGAGCGCTCGACCAGCATGCGCGTCGGCGCATTGCAGGACTGGCCGGTGTTCTCGAAACAGTGGGCAAGACCGCGCTGCACGGCAGCCTGAAGGTCACTGTCGGCGAAGACGATGTTGGGCGACTTGCCGCCGAGCTCCAGCGTCACGCGCTTGACCGTCTCGGCAGCCGCCTTGGTGACGGCGATGCCGGCGCGGGTCGAGCCGGTGAACGACATCATGTCGATGCCGGGATGGCGCGACATCGCCTCGCCCACCGTCGGGCCGTCGCCATTGACCATATTGAAGACGCCGGCGGGGAAGCCTGCCTCTTCCATCATCTCGGCAAAGACGATCGACGACATCGGCGCGATTTCGGACGGCTTCAGCACCACGGTGCAGCCTGCGGCGATGGCCGGCACGACCTTCAGCGTCACCTGGTTCATCGGCCAGTTCCACGGCGTGATCAGGCCGCAGACGCCGATCGGCTCATGGACGATGCGGTCATTGGGGGCAACATCGCTCAGCCGGTGCTCGAAGTCGAAATTCTTCAGCGTGCGGATGAAGCTCTTGATGTGGCTGACGCCGACGGCCGCCTGGGATTCGGTCGCAAGCTTGATCGGCGCGCCCATTTCCGAGGAGATGGCGCCGGCCATGTCGGGCAGGCGCTTCTTGTAGGCTTCGAGCAGCTTTTCGAGATATTCGACGCGCTCTTCGCGGCTGGTGCGGCTCCAGCTGTCGAACGCCTTGCGGGCGGCTGCGACCGCCTTGTCGACATCGGCACTCGAGCCCAGCGAGATCACGGCAAAGGCCTGCTCGTCGGCAGGGTTGATGACCTCCAGCTCCTTCGGCGTGACCGGGGCAGTCCATTTTCCGTCGATGAAGAAATCTGTCTTGCGCAGCATCGGGCTCTCCTTTTGACGACGGCATCGCATGTCGCGCCGTCTCGTACTCTCGCGGTTCGTGCGACCGGCATTTTAGCTAGTGACGCATAAAGCAAGGTTCAAATGGCGTGGCTATCACAGACCTCGCCGTGGCGCTCAAGAGTCCCGCCTGTGGCCCAATGGTTTCGGCCACGAACCACAATCGTCGCGCGTTTCCTGCAACAGGTTCAACCAAACTGCCACATCCTGTCAGGACATTTTACCCTGCGGGATGGCCGAGGATTGAAGCGCCCCCTATAAATCCGCTCCCAAGCGAGCAACCGCCATGTCAGCCCTGTCAGGATCGCGCCGCCAGGCGGCCATCGCCTTCATTCTCGTCACCGCGGTGCTCGACATCGTGGCGATGGGCATCATCATTCCGGTGCTGCCGTCGCTGATCGAGGAATTCGTCGGTTCGAATGCCGAGGCCGGATGGATCAACGGCGTCTTCGTGGCGCTGTGGGCCGGCATGCAGTTCGTCGCCTCGCCGATCATCGGCTCGCTGTCGGACCGCTACGGCCGGCGGCCGGTGATCCTGCTCTCCACCGTCGGGCTCGCCGCCGACTATGTGCTGATGGCGGTCGCGCCGAACCTGTGGTGGCTGGCGCTCGGCCGCATCATTGCCGGCATCACTTCGTCGAGCTTTACCACGGTCTTCGCCTATATGGCCGACATCACCGCGCCGGAAGATCGCGCCCGCGGTTACGGCCTGATCGGCGCGGCCTTCAGCGCCGGCTTCGTCGCCGGCCCGCTGCTCGGCGGCGTGCTCGGCGAGATTTCGCCGCGCGCGCCCTTCTGGTTCGCCGCCGGCATGAGCGGCATCGCCTTCCTCTACGGCCTGTTCGTGCTGCCGGAATCGCTGGTGCCTGCCAAGCGCATGAAATTCTCCTGGAGGCGCGCCAATCCGTTCGGCGCGATGATGCTGCTGCGCTCGCATCCCGAACTCTCGGGGCTCGCCGTGGTCGGCTTCCTGCTGCATTTCGCCCACCACGTCTTTTCCGCCGTCTTCGTGCTTTATGCCGCCTATCGCTATGGCTGGCACGCCTGGGAGGTCGGCGTGCTGCTGGCGATGGTCGGCGTGCTCGACATGATCGTGCAGGGCGTGCTCGTCGGCCCGGCGGTCAAGCGCTTCGGCGACCGCGCCGTCATGGTCTTCGGCCTGTTCGGCGGCGCCGTCGGCATCGCCTGCATGGGGCTGGCGCCGACCGGCCTGCTGTTCACGCTGGCGATGTTCCCCAATGCCTTATGGGGCCTTGCCATGCCGACACTGCAATCATTGATGACGCGGCGTGTTTCGGAGTCGGAGCAAGGCCAGCTCCAGGGTGCGAATATGAGCGTCGCCAGCATTGCCGGCGTCGCCTCGCCGCTGTTCTTCGGCGCAGTCTATGCCTTCACTTTGCGCGACGGCTCGTGGCTGCCCTATCCCGGCGCGTCCTTCCTGATCGCAGCGGCAGTGCTCTTGTGCGCGGCGATTTTGGGCTGGGCGGTGGCGCGTCAGGCAGGCCGGCGGGAAGAGGAAGCATTGCCCTGAAAGGGCAGTTGGGCCAGTCAACAAGCTTAAGATAAGGTTATCGGAAATCGCGTCAGAGCAGCGAAACCACGCCTGAAATCCTGACAATATATTACCCAAGGACTCCAAAGTTGTTCCTCCGTCACAAAGCTGCCGGAGGTTTGCCGCATTTGATGCCACATTTGGCTCCTACCGGCTCGGGGCATGTCCAACCTTGGAGCCCTCCCCGAAAGATGAAGATCACTAGAACCGCGATCTGCGCGGTAACGATGACGGCCGGCCTGATGGTCGCCGCTTCCGCAGGAACCGCCTCGGCCCAGTGCGGCCGCGCTTCCTGGTACGCCCTCACCTCCAAGACCGCCTCCGGTGAGCGCATGAACCCCTCCGCCATGACCGCCGCGCATCGCAGCCTGCCCTTCGGCACCAAGCTGCGCGTCACCAACAAGAACAACGGCCGCAGCGTCATCGTGCGCATCAACGATCGCGGACCGTTCATCAAGGGCCGCGTGCTCGACGTCTCGAAGGCTGCCGCAAGGAGCCTCGGCTTCATCGGCTCGGGTCATACCGCCGTCTGCATGGCCAAGGCCTGAAACCTATTCGCCGCAGTCGCGGCGATCGCCTCGGCCAGTTCGAGCCCCCATTGCGCCTTGCAATAGGCACGGAAATCGAAACAGGGCAGGCCGGGGCAGACCTCGAATTCGATGAGGTGGACAGTGTCGTCCGCTTCCACGCGAAAATCCATCGAGAACACATCGCGCAGGCCGAGCGCCTGCATCAGCCGCGTTGCGATGGCGCCAATGCGCCCTGCCGCAACCGGCTGGCTCACTGCTACCGGCACCAGTTCCGGCTCGGCATAGCTGCCTGTCGCCCTGGCCTCCGCGCCGGTCTCGCCATAGAGCGCAAGACTGTCTTCCATGGTCTGGAAATCGCCGCCTGAATCGACAAAGAAAATGCCGAGCGCCTCCGCCCCGGCATCCGGCGTCACACCCAGAAAACTCAGGCGGACATTGCGGCCCGAAACATAGGGCTGGACGACGACATCGTCGCGATAAGCCGCAAAGACGCGGTGGCTGAGCTCCAGCGCATGGCCGGCAGTCTCGCAGCGTGAGTCGGCATAGATGCCGATCTTGGCGCCCAGGCGGTTCGGCTTGACGAAATAGCCCGTCACCGACGCCGGCGGCTCGACCAGCCAGCGCCCGTCGCGCGCCAGCCCCGCCTGCGGCACCGGCATATCCAGTGCGCCAAGCACTGCGCCCGCGCGAAACTTGTCCTGGCAGAGCGCAAACAGCGAATCGTCCGAGCCCAGCGTCCGCAGGCCGTTCAACCGCGCCAAAGCCGGGCCGGCGCTGCCGCGAAAATAGGCGATGCCATCGCTGATCGTCCACACCAGCGTGTTTTTGGGATCGCGCCCGGCAAGAGCTGTCGCAGCATCGTCCAATGCGACAGGCTCGAAGCGCAGACCGCGGCGGGCGCAGGCCGTTTCCATTGCGCCGAACTCCGGCGCAATGTCGGTCGACTGCGCCAGATAAGACGAAATCTCCGCCGCCCGCGCGGCCGGAAACCCGTCGCCCACCAGCCGGTCGAAGCAGGCCTTTTCCGGCTCGTAGATGAAGATCAGCGTCGGCGTCTGGTCGGGCATTTTGATGGTTCCCGCAAAGGTGTGTTGCCGCCCAAGAATCGCACCACCCCGGAAAACGGCTTGCGCGAAATCGACCTCGGCGGGGCGCTGGCGTGACAGTGGTGTGTGACGTCGTGCGCGATCCATTGCGGGCAGGGTCCTGATGTCGACGCGCGTTCTGCGCCGTTGAGGCTCTTCAGCGTTCCGGCATGGATCCCGAGTTTGCGCATTCGCTTCGCTCATGCTCCGCCCGGGATTGTTTGTTTCGGGTGATGACGAGCGAGGAGCGGCACTTCAAATATCAACCTTGGCGACTAGCAGTGACAACCCTGAAGCTCGTCATCCCGGAAACCGGAGCGGAGCGGAGGTTATCCGGGACCTATTGGCCGCAGCATCGTCGGGCGCGGCCCGGTCCTGACGCTGTTGCAGTCTGCACCGCCGAAACTCTTCTCCGTTCCGGCATGGATCCCGGGTCTCCGCTTCGCTCCGCCCGGGATGACGAAGAGAGGGGGTGTCGCCGCTAATCGCAAACGTTGTTGACTGCCGCACAGCAGGCGCGGCTACCGCGCCGGAGACGTAACTGCCGCGCGCCAGCGTTGACGATTAGCGAAGACCTAACATGCCGTTCGTCATCCCGGGCGCAGCATGAGCGAAGCGCATGCGGGGGTCGCTCTTGCGACGGATCCATGCCGGACCATCGATGAAGGCCGCAGCGGTGCAGAACTGCCGAACCCGAAGCTCACGCAGCGGGGGAAATATTTTCACCCAATTTCCCCTCAACCCATTGTTTCCATTCACCCCACACATTTTTTCTCGCCCGATTTATCCCCACCCTCAAACACCCCCCGCATAATCCCCGCATCGCTCCTGCGGGACCGGGTCTGGAACCGGGATCAAGGGGGAGTGGCGGTGACCTCCCGCCCTGGTGTGGTAACCAGGGACCCGAGGGCCCGACACAGGCCGGCGTGGAACGAGCACGGCGCAAATGCCTCTGCCCAAAACCATGCGGAGAACCCGCGGCGTCTTGTCCATGGAATGTACATGGAGCGGGCGTTGTGACCGGCCGACTTCGGGACAGACACCGAGCGGGGCGCGGAAGTCGCGCCACGTACTAAACACTAGGAAGGCACGGCCAAGCGCCCCGCTTCCCGATCTTTGACAATGGCCAGACGGTGAAAACCGGGCGTGGCGATGATGAAGCGCGCCTCACCTTCTCCCCTTGTGGGAGAAGGTGGCCGACCCGAAGGGGAGGTCGGATGAGGGGTGTTGGAAGAAATGCGACGAGGGGCGGGTAGCTATGCCTGCTACGGCTGTTCGGAACAGACGGCACTCCGTCCAGCACCCCCCATCCGTCTTGGCGCTGCGCGCCAATCCACCTTCTCCCACAAGGGGAGAAGGAAGGGCGCAGCCTCAGCCCCGCCTGAACACCGCCACGCCGCATGGCTCCAGCAACTCATTGCCGAGCAGCAGCGATTTTCCTTCCGTCCACTGGCCTATATCGATCGGCTCCGGGCCGTAGTTGAAGATGTAGCGCAGCGGGCCGTTGTCGCGGATGCGGATGTCGCGCGGCAGGCGCTGGATGGCGATGCCGGCCTTGCCGCAGAGATATTCGACCACGCGCGCGGCGTAAGCGGCGTTGGGCTGGCCGGCGAGATAGTGGAAGGCACCGCCAGCGTCGCAGCAGAAAGCAGCCTCGTGGTCCTGCGTCCGGTCGATGACGCGAACGCCCTCGCCGGCGACGAGGAACTCGCGCCAGGTCTCGAAGGCCGAAACATTGGCAGGCTCCTCGATGGGGATGGCGAAAGGTGGTTCAAACGTTTCCGAGCGCCTGACCTTCACTGGAATGCGGCCCTGCAGGCCCTCGCCCGGCGGCAGTGCATCGGGAATGCGGAAGTCCGGCGTGCGTGACCCGGTTCGCGGGCCGGCAAGCACGATCTGGCCGTCGCCTCCGAGGGCTGCGGCAAGCTCTCCCGGCACCGAGAACAGGCCGGGCAGGAGAACGAGCCTGTAGCCTTGCACCGCCTCCGGCCTGGCCGGCACGATGTCGACCGAGATCCCGAGCGCGCGCAGGGCGCGGTAGAAAATCAGGATCAGGCGCGCATAGGAAAAGGATCTTCCCTGCGGCTGGATCGACCACGCCCAGGCGCTTTCATAGTCGAAGACGATGGCGACCCGTGCCGGCGTCGTCTCGACCCTGGCGCCCAGATTTTCCAGCTCGCGCGAAACCGCGCGCACGACATGAAAGGCTTCGTTGGGCGCAGCATTCGGCAGCAACAGGCCCTCATGCATCTGCTCCTGTCCGAACGGCGCCTGGCGCCAGCGGAAATAGCTGACCACCTCCGCACCCGCCGCGAAGGCCTCCCACGCCCACAGGCGGATGGCACCGGGCGCGGGCGCGGGATTGTGGGCGGCCCAGTTCACCGGGCCGGGTTGCTGCTCCATGACCCACCAGCGACCGCGCCCGCAGGCGCGATAGAGATCGTGGTTGAAGGCCTGGAAATCGGGATCGCCGACGCGCATGTAACGCTGCCGGCGCTCTGGATCGGAACTGTTTTCGAGAAAGCCCAGCGGATAGGCATCCCACGAAGCGGCATCGAGATCGGCGGAGAGCACGAAATGATCGAAGCCGGTGAAGCCGCCCATGAAATTGTGCAGGATCGTGCGGCCGGGCGAGTGCTTTCTGATGATGTCGGTCTGGAGCCGGTTGAAGGCCGCCACCTGCTCCGACGCATAGCGCCGAAAATCCAGCCGGTGTGCGGGAGCGGCTTCGGTGACAGTGAGATTGGGCAGTTCGATCTCGTCGAAGGAACGATACTCCATCGACCAGAAAACGGTGCCCCATGCCCGGTTCAGCGCCTGCGGCGACTGGTATTTTCGCGACAGCCAGTCGCGAAAGCCGGCAAGGGCTGCGCTGGAATAGCTGAGCACAGTGTCGTGGCAGCCATATTCATTGTCGGTCTGCCAGGCGACGATACCGGGATGCCCGCCGAAGCGCTCGGCAAGCGCGGTGACGATGCGGGCGCATTCGGCGCGATAGGGAAGATGGCTGAAGCAGTAGTGCCGGCGCGAGCCAAAACCGCGTGTGCGGCCTTCGGCATCGACCGCCAGCATGTCGGGCATGGAATCGACCAGCCATTTGGGCGGCGTCGCCGTCGGCGTCCCGAGCACGATGTCCAGGCCCTCGCCGTGCAATGTCTCGATGGCGCGCTGGAGCCAGTCGAAATCGTAGCGGCCGGGCTCCGGTTCGAGCCGCGACCAGGCGAATTCGCCGATGCGCACAAGGCCGATGCCGGCTTCGCGCATCATGCGCGCGTCGATCGCCCACCGCTCCTCCGGCCAATGTTCGGGATAGTAGCAGACGCCGAGTTTCTGGACGGTCATCGGCGTAACCCCGGATCAGATCAGGACGCGCGGCTCGAAACGGCCTTTCACCGGCAGGTCCAGCAGCAAGGTCTTGCCGGCCGTCGGGTCGGCCTTTCGCGCTGCCGCATCCATGCCTTCCTGAGCGGTGGTGACGGCAAGGCGATCGGCATTCGCGCCGACAAAAGCCGGGCAGGACGGCTGCAGCGTGCCCACCTCGATGGTGCGGATGCGCTTGCCGTCGGGCGAATAGGCATCGACGCAGGATGCGCCCCAGCGTGCGTTCCACAACACGCCGTCGGCGTCGACCACAGAGCCGTCGAGGCCACCCTTCTTGCCACTGTGATCGAAGAACACTTTCGGCTCGCCGACCGGCAGCCCGGTCTCGGGATCGCAGCCGACGCGGTAGAGGATGTTTTCCCTGGTGTCGGTGTAATAGGCGGTCGCGCCGTCAGGCGAAAAACAGATAGAATTCGGGATCGAAATGTCGGGAAACAGTTTGCGGAACTCGCCCTTGAAGAACCAGTAGATCGAGCCGGCCTTGCGCTCGGCTTTTTTGCCCATCGTACCGACCCAGAACGCGCCGCAGGGGTGCACGCGCGAATCGTTGGAGCGGGTCGATGGATCGTCCGCCTCAATGGCGAAATGCGGCGTGACCGCACCGGTCCTGACATCGCGGATGTTCAGGCCGCTTTCGGTCATCAGCAGTTGATGACCGTCATTGATGACAGCCAGCGCGCTCGTCATCTCGGGCAGGTCGTGGACAATCGTCTCGCCGCCGGCGACGCGCTTTTCGAGCAGCTTTTTGCCCAGAATATCGAACCAGAACAGCGTGTCGGTGGCCGGATCGTAAGTCGGGCCCTCGCCGAGATGGCAGACATGTTCGGACAGGATCGAGACGCCGGTTTTATCCATCGAGCTTTCCTCCGAAAACGGCATCATAGGCGCTGACGGCCGCATGCGCACGGTCGCGAACCTCGGCCACGCTCATGCCCGGCTTGAACAGGCTCGAGCCGAGCCCGAAGGTGCGGACCCCGACCTTGGCGTAGCCGGCGAAATCGGTTTCCGACACGCCGCCGACCACACCGACAATGGTCTCGGCCGGGAGGACGGCCTTGATCGCGGCAATACCGCCGGGTCCGAGCACGCTTGCCGGGAAGAATTTCAGCGCCGATGCGCCAAGGCCGATCGCCTGGAAGGCTTCCGTCGGGGTGAAGATGCCGGGCATGGTGACCATGCCGTGGTGGTTGGCGCGGTTCATGACGCCGGCATCGATGTTGGGGCTGACCAGAAGCCGCCCGCCGGCATCATGCAGCCTGTCAACATCCTGCGGCGTCAGCACCGTGCCGGCGCCGATCAACGCCTTGGGGAGTTTCGCGACCAGGCTTTCGATGGAGGTGAAAGGCTCCGGCGAATTGAGCGGCACTTCGATGGCCTCGATGCCGGCTTCGAAAATCGCGCTGCCGATGTCGACCGCCTCTTGCGGCTTCAAGCCACGGAGGATGGCTACAAGGCCGCGGCGGAGTTCTGGAAAGGGTGTCGTCATGCCTGCGTTCCGATGCTGCCAATCATGCCATTGTGTCTTGCCGCCGCAAACAGGCCGGCGCGTACCACCGCATCGCCGTCGACGACGCGGACCTCGCGGCCGGCCATATGCAAGGCGGCTTCGTAGAGTTTCGCCAGGCTGCTCGACGCAACCAGCGTAACCGGACCGCCTGCGCCGGCAAAGCGCCTCCGCGCCGAGGCGATCTCGGCGCCGATCAGCAGGCCTGAAAGGGCGGCCGCCGCATCAGGCGGCGACAGATCGAGAAGCAACGTCGAGGCGCGGATGCGAAACAGATGCGCGCCGATATCGCCGCCCTCCGACAGCGCATTCGCGCACCAGTGGCGGAAGGTCGCGTTGTCGGGCGAGACGGAAGCCGGGCTCTCACCGAGCGAATGCCGGAGAATGGACTGGCGCGACAGAAGCGAAAACAGCTCGCCGGTCAGCCAGCTGCCGAAACCGGAAACTGCGCCGTTATTCGTCTCGACCCATTTCGAATGCGTACCCGGCATGCAGACGAGATGACTTCCCGACGACAGCTCTGCGATGCCGGCAAGCTGGGTCTCCTCGCCGCGCATGACATCGGGCGCGCTTTCATCACGCTGGGCGATGCCCGGAATGATGCGCACGTCGCGGCGCGTGCCGGGCGCTGCTACGGCGCCGGCAAGGATGTCGCCAATGGATGCCGGGACGAAGACATAGGGCGCCTCGATCCAGCCCTGTCGCGAGCCGGCCATGCCGCAGATGATCACTGAGAGCGTTGCCGGCGCACCCATGGCGTCGAGATGGCTTTCAAGCACGTCAGAGAAGCCGCCCGGCTTCACCGAAAGCAGTCCCTCGGCGCTTCGCCGCTCGGCCAGAGCGTTGCCGTCGGCATCCAAAAGCCAGACGCGCAGATGCGAGGTGCCCCAATCGGCTGCGGCGATTGCCGGGTTTGGCATTAGAGATAACCTCCGTCGACGATCAATGTTTGCGCGGTCAGCATGCGGGATGCATCCGAAGCCAGGAACAGGCAGGTGCCGACCATGTCTTCCGGCAGCATCACCTGCTTGATGCTCTGCTTGGCGACATGGGCGGCAAGCGCTTCATCGGTCACCCACAATTCGCGCTGCCGCTCGGTGATGACCCAGCCCGGCGCCACTGCGTTGACGCGGATGTTGTGCGGGCCGAGATGGCCGGCAAGTCCCTTGGTCAGGCCGATAATACCCGCCTTGGCCGCCGTGTAGGACGGCATGTCGGGATGGTTGATCAGGAACGAGGTCGAGGTGAAATTGATGATGGAGCCACCGCCCGCCGCCTTCATGCCCGGCACGACGGCCTGCGCGCTGAAGAAATGCGGGCGCAGATTGATCGACTGGTTGTTGTCCCAATAGTCGACCGTGACATCCTCGACGGCGTGACGCTCGTCGAAGGCGGCATTGTTGATCAGTGTCGTAATCGGCCCATGCGCCTCGATTGCCTGGGCGACGGCAGCGCGCAGGGCATCGATGTCGCGCAGATCCGCCTTGATGAACAAGGGCCGCACGCCGGCACTCTTTTCGACGTGCTCGCACAGCGCCTCGCTCGCGGCTTGAGCGATATCGACAAAGGTCACCTTGGCGCCCTGACGCGCAAATCCCTCGGTGAGGGCCGCACCTATGCCGGAACCGCCGCCGGTGATCAGGACAGACGTTCCCTGAAGATCGGTAAACTGCGCGGACGGCATCATGGCATCTTCCCCCTCGACCTCTCCTGGTCCGCGTATGGAATGCACCAAGAGGCGACGAAGGCCAAGAGGAGAATTCTATGGCTGCAGGACGCTACGGGCTTGGGAGCGACAGCTGTGGCGTTTAAGCACCGACCCGCCGCGCGCCACGAAAGGCGTCGCGCAGATAGCCGAGCGTAGCGTCGGCATCTGCCGGCTTGCCGAAGAGATAACCCTGCCCGCCGCCGCAGCCGAATTCGATGAGACGGCTGGCCTGCGCCTCCTGCTCGATGCCTTCGGCCACCACATCCATGCCCAGCCCCTCGCACATGGCGAGGATGGCGCGGATGATGTGTTCGGACGGCCTGTCTTCCAGTATCGAGGACACGAAGGCGCGATCGATCTTGAGCTTGTCGAACTGGAACTCGCGCAGGCGGCCGAGCGAGGACTGGCCGGTGCCGAAATCGTCAAGCGAGACGCGGATGCCGCAACGGCGCAGATCGTTGACGATCTTTTCGGCGGAAGCCGGGTCCGTCATCAGGCCGGTCTCAGTGATCTCGATCTCGAGGCGGCGCGGATCGAAGCCGGTTCGCTCCAGAATGGCCAGTATGTGCAGGCCAGTGTTCTGGTCAACGAGCTGCGATGGCGAGAGGTTGAACGACAGGAACAGGTCTTCGGGCCAGTTGCGGGCGGCCTCGGTTGCCTTGCGCAGGACCAGCTGCGACAGTGGGCCGATGATGCCGCGTTCCTCGGCGATCGGGATGAAGACGACCGGCGAGACGAAACCGAGATCGCGGTCGGTCCAGCGGGCGAGCGTTTCGAAACCGACGACGCGCCGCGTCTTCAGGTCGACGATCGGCTGGAAATGCGGCTCGACCTCGCCGGCCGAAACGGCGCGGCGCAAGGCCTGCTCGATGCGGGTGACGCGCTTGGCCGCCTCCTCCATTTCGCGCGTATAGACGACGACGCGGCCCCGGCCCGAGCGCTTGGCGTGATAGAGCGCAGTCTCGGCCTTGTTGACCAGTATCTCGGTCGTCTCGTCACCCGAATAGAAAAGCGAGCAGCCGACCGAGGCCGACAGCCTGGCGGTTCGCTCCCCGACATCGTAGGGCGCCGAAAGAACCTCGATCAGCATCCTCGCCCTTTCGGCGGCGGCGTCCTCCGAAAACACCATGGGATAGAGGAACGCGAACTCGTCGGCACCGATGCGCGTGACCGCCGAATGCCCGTCCATGGCGGCACGCAGGCGCATGGCTACCTGGATGAGGATATCGTCGCCGGCCTTGTGGCCGAAAAGATCGTTGATCGGCTTGAACCCGTCCAGATCGATGATGCCTACGGTGAAAGGCGCGGGGTCGTCAGCGCGGTCGCTGATGAGCCTGTCGACCTTGTCGAAAAAGCGCCGGTGATTGCCGAGCCCGGTCAAAGGGTCGGTAAAGGCAAGATCGGTGTTCTCCCTGGTCTCGTCAAAGCCGAACGACGGCTGCATCATGGTCCCCGCAGTTTTTTTCGTGATTTGCGCGCAACAATGCCAGCAAACCGTTTAGGAAACGTATCGCGTGCAACCGCTTTTCGCCGGAAAATCAGTCAAAGATTCGAACCACCGCCGCGCGGCACTTGCAGCGTGAAACGATCAGCGGTCGAGGACAACCCGATAGAGCTGGAGCGGCTTTCCCGCGGTCTCCGGCACGGGTTCAAGCCAATCCGGCATCGCCCCCTTCATCATGCCTGCAAGCAACCCATCGGGGGCACGGTCCGTCAGAATCCTGTTCTCGTCGTTGCCTCGGCAAAGCGCGACAAGACCGACATGACGCGCTTCGACGATGCGCCGGGCTTCATCTGGCGATCCCATCAGGGCGTCCAGCGCCAGAAGGTTTCCCTCGATATTGCGGTGATAGGGGCCGGAGAAAACGCGGTGCCCGCTGTAGGCAAGGATAGGCGAACCCAGATTGGAGATCGCCAGAACGGTCGTTGCCGGCAAGCTGGCGAGCACGGCGAAGTCCGTTTCCCGCTGGCAGGCGGCAACCGACGCGGCCTGCGCCTCGGGCTTCGACGACTCGCCTTCGAGAACGGCGGAAGCGGCGGCGGCGGCGGTCGTCCAGCTCGCATTGAGCGAGACCAGCCATACCGCAGCCATTCTGAGAGACGCAGACGTAGACGGGCTTTTTTCCGCCCGCGCACGCCAGTTTCCGACCCACGCCGAAAGCGGGATAACGGCGAAGGCGATCGAGAAGGTCGACCCGCGCACCTGCCACACGCTGACCATGAAGGCCGCGATCAGCACCGCGCCGACAAGGATGTCCCGCCGCTGCCAGCCTTGACGGCGAAGACGCAGCAGCATCCAGCCGATCGCCAGCAACGGTGTGATGTAGCGGGCGAAGACGGAGGCGGGATCCTGGACAATGAGCTCGAACAGCGACTGCGCCTCCGAGACATGATCGAGCCAGTCCGCCTTAAGTCGCGCATCGAGACCCGAATACGGTGCCGAGATACATTGCGGAAAGGCAAGGACCAAAGTCGCGCCGACGCATGCTCCGAGCAAGGCAAGGCCAAGCAGGCGGCGGCTGCGCGTGCGCGTAAACACATCAAGGGATGCCACGGCTGCAAGACCCACGCCGGCAATGGCCGCCAGCGCGAATTGAACGACAGAAAAGGCATCGCACTGGGCCTCTCCCCAGCCAGAGGCCGGAACTGTGGCGAAGAAGACGGCAGCCGACACCACGGCAAAGCCGAACCCGAAATCACGGGCAATATGCCTTTCGCCGGTACCGTCGAAGAGAAACAGACCTGCAACGCAGAGGCCGATCACCGCCACATAGGGCGCGGTCTCCATGCCGACCGCCAGCATCAGCGCTGAACATACACCCGACATTGCGGCGGCCAGCCGATTGTCCGGCGCCTCGAGAAGCAGGCACAGGCTGCCGGCGGCGAGCATCAGCTGGATGTTGTGATGATCGAGTGCGGCGGGCTGACAGATGCCTAGAAAATGAAGTGCCGCAGCACCGATGATGACAGATGGCAGGACCGCGCTTTCCCCGCCGAAAATACGCGCGGCGCGCAGGATGAAAAACAGCGTGCCGCAATAGAGCAGTGCCGGCCAAAGGATGCGCGCGACGGTTTCGCCAATCGCCACGCTGCCCGTCAGCGCCGAAACGGCAAGGATGATCGCGGCGATCGGCGCGTCGACCAGCCTGGACCAGTGCATGACGAAACCGCCCTCAGGCCCCATGCGGTATTGATACAGATCGAACCAGCCCTGACCGCCGAGCAGGTCGCGGACTTCGACCAGTCGAAGCAGGCTGTCATTGTCGCCGCCGAGGTTGGACAATGTCCTGAAACCGGTCGCAGCATTGATGGCCAAAACGACCAGCGTCGCGCCCAGCGCAAGGGCAATATCCCTGCTCGCCGGCGAAAGGCCCGCCGCCCGTCTTGCGATCGTTGAATGCAATCCGCTCATTCGCTCACAGCCCGCCCATAACCCGACGTGACCCTAATCCGCGCAGTTCAACAAACGGTAAAGCTAGCGTCCGCTGCCATGTCCCGGCTTGTCCGGAAAAACCCAGAGCGAGGAGACGACATAGCTGACCGTGCTTGCGACTGCCGTGATGAGGACCGACATCGCCAACGGTGACATCTGGAAGCGATCGACGGCGATATGGGCGAGCACGCCCGACAGCAACGCGCAGCCGGCCTGCAAGACGAAATAGCGCGGCAAAGCGTGGCCATGACCATGCGCGGCACCAAACGTCCAGCCGCGCTGCGCCGAATAGGCCACCACGAAGGCCACGGCATAGGCGATGAGGCCCGCCGCGAAAGGCGGCATGCCGATGGAAGCCAACACATAAGATAGAACAAGCAGGAGCGCAGCCGCGCCGACGCCGACCGTCACGAAACGAACGAACCGCAGGCGAAAGGCCGTTTGCAGCATCGCCGTCATCAGGAGGCTTGGGCGCGCGCTGCTGCCTCGGCGACGATGGTTTCGCCGGATTTGCGGCGCATGACCGGGATTTCCAGGACGCCGAGAAGGAAGGCCGAGAAGAACACCTGCATCGCGATCACGATCAGCGTCAGCCCGAATACGACGATACGCGGGATCTCCGGGTCGTTGAGCGGCCCAAAACTCAGGCTGGCCCAGGACAGGGTCGCGTAGCCGAAGAACGAAAGGCCAGCCAGCAGGCAGACGCCTGCGCCGAGCGCCAACCGGTCGGTGCTGATATGGCGCGTGAGCCAGTCCGAACGAGCATTGCCCGGCAGGATGCCGGTGATGTCGGCGTAATATCGCGACAGGACACCGAAGGTGGTGAGCTGCACGCCGGCGACGATCATGAAACAGGCCGCGACGAATGTGTTGAGGTCGAGCGAAAGGTTGTCGACGACCTGCAGCGGACCGAAGAAGAGCAGCGTCGAAAGCAGGAGGCCCAGCGCGCACAGGCTCATGCCCGGAATGAAGAACAGCCAGCGCGGATTGTACATCAGCAGGAATTTGAGATGGCGCCAGCCGTCGCGCCAGGTCTTGAGATGCGGCGGGCGGCTGCGGCCGTCCGGCTTCAGCGTGGTCGGCACTTCCTCGATGCGCAGGCCGGCGAGCGCGCTGCGCACCACCATTTCGCTGGCGAATTCCATGCCCGCCGTCTTGAGGTCCAGATCCCGGATGCGCTCGGCATTGAAGCCGCGCAGGCCGCAGTGAAAGTCTCCCGCCTTGATGCGGAAAAACAGCCGGCCAAGGAAGCTCAGCACGGGATTGCCGAGATAGCGGTGCAGGACCGGCATGGCGCCGGCTTCGATGCCGCCCTGAAAACGGTTGCCCATGACCAGGTCCGCACCCTCACGAAGGCGCGACACGAAGGCATCCAGCGCGCAGAAATCGTAGGAATCGTCGGCGTCGCCCATGATGATGAAGCGTCCGCGCGCCGCCGCTATGCCGCCCTGAAGGGCTGCGCCATAGCCCCGCGCCTGAACGGGCACGACCCGGGCGCCAAGGCTGGTAGCGATGAGCTGCGAACCGTCGGTGCTGCCATTGTCGGCTATGAGAACTTCGCCAGAGACGCCGGCTTGCTGCAAAAAGTGCTGCGCCTTGCCGATGCAGGTCGCAAGCGTTTCAGCCTCGTTGAGGCAGGGCATGAGAATGGTCAGTTCGATCTGATCTTCAGAGACTGCCCGGATTGGCGTGACTGCGTTCATGACCACCCTCGACAAGCGTGCTCTTCGGCACGTCTGCCAGCTTCTTAGCCGAGAATGATTGGCGTCCTGTTAACGCGGTCATGACATTCCGAGACATTTCCGTGAGGTGAAGTCTGGGCACCCGGAGGATGCAAGGTCGCCATTGGCAGATGCCGGGCAAAGCTATACATCCTCTCGACGATAAAAGCCCGCAGCGCCGGAGAAGCCTTCATGCCGCTCAACATCGCCGTCCAGATGGACCACATCTCCACCGTCAACATTGCCGGCGACACCAGTTTCGCGCTCTCGCTCGAGGCGCAGCGGCGCGGGCACAAGCTGTTCCATTATACGCCTGACCGGCTGTCCATGATCGGCGGCAAGGTGTTCGCGCGGCTGGAAACGCTGGAGGTGCGCGACGAGAAGGGCAACCATTTCACGCTCGGCGAGCCCGTGCGCACCGATCTCTCGGAAATGGACGTGGTGCTGCTGCGGCAGGACCCGCCCTTCGACATGAACTACATCACCACCACGCATATCCTAGAGCGCATTCACCCGAAGACGCTGGTGGTCAACGATCCGGCCTGGGTGCGCAATAGCCCGGAAAAGATCTTCGTTACCGAGTTTCCCGACCTGATGCCGGAAACGCTGATCACCAAGGATCCTCTGGAGGTGGCGGCCTTCCGCAAGGAGTTCGGCGACATCATCGTCAAGCCGCTCTACGGCAATGGCGGCGCGGGCATCTTCCATATGCTTGAGGCCGACCGCAACCTCGCCTCACTGCTGGAAATGTTCGGCCAGATGTTCCGCGAACCCTTCATCGTCCAGCGCTATCTCAAGGACGTACGCAAGGGCGACAAGCGCATCATCCTGATCGACGGTGAGCCTGTCGGCGCCATCAACCGCGTGCCTGCCGAGCACGATTCCCGCTCCAACATGCATGTCGGCGGACGCGCCGAAAAGACGGAACTGACCGAACGCGAGCGCGAAATCTGCGCGCGCATCGGCCCCTCGCTCAAGGAACGCGGTTTTATCCTCGTCGGCATCGACGTGATCGGCGATTACATGACCGAGATCAACGTGACCTCGCCGACCGGTGTGCGCGAGGTCAAGAAATTCGGCGGGGCCGACATCGCCGCGCTGTTCTGGGATGCGGTGGAAGCGAAGCGCTGAGGCGCAGCGCCCAACAAACGCCATGGAATGTTCCAGCGTTGCAACCGGCATCAACCCGGTTGCAATCTGGACGGCAATTTTGTTCCCGTCTTGTTCTTGATTTGCTCTACAATCTATGCTTGTCTGGCCTGGGGTTATCACTGGGTTGGACATCTAGCTGATGTCCGGCGGTACGTCGGGGGACGGCATGGTATCGCGCGTACGCACGGTTGCATTTCAGGGCATCGAGGCGGTTCCCGTCGACGTGCAGGTGATGGTCGCGCCCGGTAAAGTCGGCATGCACATCGTCGGCCTGGGCGACAAGGCGGTGGCCGAAAGCCGGGAACGGGTGCAGGCGGCGCTTCACGCATCCGGTCTGTCGATGCCGTCCAAGAAGGTGACCGTTAATCTCGCACCGGCAGACCTGCCGAAGGAAGGCAGCCACTACGACCTGCCGATCGCGCTCGGCCTGATGGCGGCACTTGGCGCCGTCCCGGGCGATGCGCTTTCCGGCTATGTCGTGCTTGGCGAATTGTCGCTCGACGGCACGATCGCCGCAGTGTCCGGTGCGCTGCCGGCGGCAATGGCAGCCAATGCCGAAGGCAAGGGCCTGATCTGTCCGGCGGCGTCCGGACCGGAAGCGGCATGGGCAGGCTCGGAGATCGACATACTGGCGCCGCGAAGCCTGATCGGCATTGCCAACCATTTCCGCGGCACACAGGTTCTGTCGCGGCCGGAGGCAAGCATCCACGCGCCGGCCTCGGACCTGCCGGATCTTGCCGATATCAAGGGGCAGGAGAGCGCCAAGCGCGCGCTGGAGGTGGCCGCTGCCGGCGGTCACAATCTGATGATGGTCGGGCCGCCCGGATCGGGAAAATCCATGCTCGCCCAGCGCCTGCCCTCCATTCTGCCGCCGCTGGCGCCCAAGGAACTGCTCGAAGTCTCGATGATCGCCTCGGTTGCCGGCGAACTCGCCGGTGGCAGGCTGACCGACCGGCGGCCCTTTCGCGCGCCGCATCATTCGGCATCGATGGCGGCGATGGTCGGTGGCGGCCTTCGCGTGCGTCCGGGAGAGGTTTCCCTCGCCCACAATGGCGTCCTGTTCCTCGACGAGTTTCCGGAGTTCTCGCCGCAGACGCTCGACGCGCTGCGCCAGCCGCTCGAAACCGGCGAGTGCATGATCGCGCGCGCCAATCACCGCGTCACCTATCCGGCGCGTATCCAGCTGATCGCGGCGATGAACCCGTGCCGCTGCGGCATGGCCGGCGAGCCCGGTTACCGCTGCGCGCGCGGTCCGCGCTGCCAGTCGGACTATCAGGCGCGGATTTCGGGACCGTTGCTGGACCGCATAGACCTGCGCATCGAGGTGCCGGCGGTCTCGGCGAGCGATCTGATCCGGCCCGGTGCTGCAGAAAAGAGCGCCGTGGTGGCGGCACGCGTGTCGGCCGCCCGCGCCATTCAGCGGGACCGTTTCGAGCGCATCGGCGCCTCGGCGTCGCTCACCAATGCGCATTGCGCAACCGCGCTCATCGAAGAGATCGCCAAGCCTGATGCAGCCGGGCTGTCGCTGTTGCATGATGCGAGCGAAAAGCTCGGCTTTTCGGCGCGCGCCTATCATCGTGTGCTGAAAGTGGCGCGCACTTTGGCCGATCTCGACGGCAGCGAAACCGTCGGCCGCATTCATCTCGCGGAGGCTATTTCCTACAGGATGACTGGTGAGCGGCTCGCACAGGCAGCCGCGTAGAAGGGAAGAGGCGCCGCTGTGTCAAGCATGGCGCGGCGTTATACGGCGTAGCTACTGAACCGCGCCAACGAGCGGTGCCTGGCCTTCGCGGATCGTGACCCAGTGACCGGTGTGATCGCTGGCCTGACGCTTGAGGAAGCGATAGCCGGTTTCGTCCCACTGGCGCACGGCATCCGTCAGATTGTCGAGGATGAAGTCGCCCTTGTCGGTTCGCACGGTCAAAACGGCATGGCCTTCGCCATCCGGCTTGCGCACGACGGTTATCAGCAGGTTGGATACCGACAGGCCCTTGTGGATCAGCTGCCGGCGCTTTTCGAGCACATAGTCTTCGCAATCGCCGACGCCGTTGTCGGGATAGGCCCAGACCTCGTCCTTGCCGTAGATGTCGAAATCGTTCATCGGCGTGACGGCGCGGTTGACCTCGAGGTTGACGGCAACAAGCGTCTTCCAGAGAGATCCGGTGACATGTTCCGGAACTGAGTTGCGCGAGCGTATGGAGCATTCGGAGGGATTGATCTTGCAGAACTCGTAGTGACCGATCGGCTGCGAGGTCAGGCCACCCGTGACCATCGGCGACGACGCGAGAGCAGGCGAGATCGACCACGCAGTCGCCGTCAAGCCGATCATCAATGCCACGCGCCTGGATGCGCGCCATGCTTTCGGTGAGGAGTTCATTGCCCCGGTCCCGTTCGCCCTGTTTGTTAACAAAACGTTAAGGTCCGTGATGGGTCAATGTCAATTACAGCGAAGGGATGATTGACTTCATGGTTACCGACGAGGCCGGACAGCGACGATTTTGCAACAGAAGGCCCGGCCCTCAGGCAAATTGGTGGATCGGCCTACACGTATAGGTCGAGCGCAGGGTATAGGAACCCACAAGCATCCCTGTCCTGATCAAAAGGACAGGGTGTCATCCGCGTCCTACGCTCAACGGCGGTCAGGACTTGCCGGAGCGCACCAGTCGCGGCTTCTGCTGCACGCGGCTTTGCCGGCCATAGCTGTTGATGAAATCGGCAATACGCGGCACGATCTCCGACCGGAAGCGCGAACCGTTGAACACGCCATAGTGACCGACGGCCGGCTGCATGTAGTGCGCGCGCATCTCGTCAGGGATGTTGACGCAGAGATCATGGGCCGCCTGGGTCTGCCCCAGGCCTGAAATATCATCGTTCTCGCCTTCGATCGTCAGCAGCGCCACATTGCGGATGGCTGTTGGATCGACCGGAACGCCGCGATGAGTCATCTCGCCCTTCGGCAAGGCGTGGCGGACGAACACCGTATCCACCGTCTGCAGGTAGAATTCGGCGGTCAGGTCCATCACCGCCAGATATTCGTCATAGAAGTCGCGATGCTTTTCGGCGCCGTCGCCATCGTGCTTCACAAGGTGCATGAAGAAGTCCTTGTGGGCGATGATGTGCCGGTCGAGATTCATGCTCATGAAGCCGGAAAGCTGCAGGAAACCGGGATAGACATCGCGGGTGAAGCCAGGCACCGGCCACGGCACCTGCATGATGACATTGTCGCGGAACCAGTCGATGCCCTTTTCCTCGGCCAGGAGATTGACCGCGGTGGGGTTGCGGCGCGTATCGATCGGCCCGCCCATCAGCGTCATCGTTGACGGCGCGAAACGATCGCCCCGCGCTTCCATGATCGCAGCTGCCGCCAGAACCGGAACGGACGGCTGGCAAACGGCCATGACATGGGTGTCGGGACCCAGCGCATGCAGCATGTCGATGACGTAGTCGATATAGTCGTCGAGATCGAACCTGCCTTCCGAAACCGGCACCATGCGGGCATCGGTCCAGTCGGTGATGTAAACGTCGGCATGCGGCATCATCGCTTCAACGGTGCCGCGCAGCAGCGTTGCGTAGTGA
This sequence comes from Mesorhizobium sp. DCY119, assembly GCF_003590645.1. Taxonomy (NCBI): domain Bacteria; kingdom Pseudomonadati; phylum Pseudomonadota; class Alphaproteobacteria; order Hyphomicrobiales; family Phyllobacteriaceae; genus Mesorhizobium; species Mesorhizobium sp. DCY119. The sequence goes on from NZ_CP031834.1 coordinate 534,273, forward strand.
CCCGACATCGGAGCGACGATCAAAAGCTTCGGATCCGGCCGGCGCGCTGCGGGCAAAGCGCGCTCGAAATGCAGGAGATTGCAGAACGGGCGCGACCATACCGTCTTTTCAGTCACCGGCACCGTCTTCCAGTCGACCACCGTCTGCGGCAGGTCGAAACGCGGCTTGCCATAGCGCCGCGTCGTGCGCTCGAACAGTTCGGCCGTCGCTGCTATCGAACGGCCCCATTGGGTGTGAGAGAAGGGGTTGAGCGGGTTGGAGTAGAACAGCCTCACCGCATCGGCATAGGCTCTCGCCGGCTGAAGCGCCGCGTGGTTCATTTCATAAAACTGATAGAACATTCGAGAACCTTCTCCAGCCAGACAGCCGTCCGGGAGCCTGTTTCGCCCTGCTGACAAGGTAGCGCGAAATTGTTGCAGCGCAATACGTCACGCTGCGTGAATTATACTCATACTTTGGTCCAAGGTGTTGAAAAACCGTTGCAGCCGGTGCTTGCCGGCTCACAAACCGTCATTTTGCATTGCAACAAGCTGCTTGACCTAGCGTCAGGATGACCCTTCCACCAACACGATCTCGCCATCGGCGAATTTCTGCCGGATAGCCTTTGCCGCCTGGTATTCGGGTGAGTTGTAGCAATCGCGCGCGGCCGCCAGCGACGGAAACTCGATCACCACATTGCGCGCGCGGCCGGGGCCTTCAACGACCTCATGCGCACCGCCACGAACCAGGAAATTGGCGCCAAAGCGCTCGAAAGCCGGCTTGGCGGTTGAAACATAGTCCTTGTAGCCCTCGGGGTCGCGAACATCGACGCGAGCGATCCAATATCCCTTGGCCATTATTTTCTTCTCCTTTGGTCTTGTGCGTCCTTCGAGGCTCGCCCTTCAAAGAAGAGGGAACCCGGCTGCGTCCTGCCGGCTCGCACCTCAGGATGAGGGAGACAAGTACGCAATCCTCCCTCATCCTGAGGTGCGAGCGAAGCGAGCCTCGAAGGACGCACGGCAAGCCTATGCCGCACTCATTTCCTGCAAGATAGCTTCCGCCGCTGCTCGTCTGTCAACCGCAGCGACGATCGGCCGTGCGACGACGAGGTGGCTGGAGCCGTTGCGGATGGCCTGGGCCGGCGTCACGACGCGTTTCTGATCGCCATGCTCGCTGCCGGCGGGGCGAATGCCCGGCGTAACGACGGCCATGTCGGGACCGACGATCTTGCGCACGGCGGATGCTTCATCGGCCGAGCAGACGATGCCGCCCATGCCTGCCTGCAATGCCTGTTCGGAACGTCGCAGCACCAGCGTGTGCGGATCATATTCATAGCCCGCGTCGATCACGTCCTGCTGGTCCATGGAGGTCAGCACGGTCACGGCGAGCAGACAGAGATCGCTGCCCTGGGCAGCCGCGACTGCAGCCTTCATCGCCTTGGGGTAGGCGTGCAGCGTCAGCATGGACACGCCCATCTTGACGATGTTCTCCACGGCCTTGGCCACCGTGTTGTCGATGTCCAGCAGCTTCATGTCGAGGAAGACTTTCGTTCCGCCGCTTGCCAGTTCGCGGGCGAAATCGAGGCCTCCGGCAAAGGCGAGCTGGTAGCCGATCTTGTAGAAAGTGACGGTGCCTTCAAGCTCGCGCACCGCAGCTTCCGCTTCCTTCAGCGTCGGCACATCAAGGCCGACGATCAGGCGGTCGCGCATCGCTTCAACCGTCATGCGTCGATCCTTGTCGAAAGCATGCGAGCGCGCTCGATCAGCGTGCGCGCGACATTTTCCATGGCGTGGCGAAGACGCTCTTCCCTGAAGTCGCCGTTCTCGTCAAAGGCTTGGCTTGCATGGGCGACGGAACATTGCGGCGTGATGATTTCGACCTGGCAATTCATCAGCACCGAGCGCAGGTGATAGAGGCCGCGGAGGCCGGCGAAATTACCGTCCGACGACGAGCACAGTGCCGCGACCTTGCCGGCATATGGCTTGAAGGGGTGGCCGCCATCCTTGCGGACGCGACTGACCCAGTCGATCGCATTCTTCAACAGCGGCGGGATCGACGAATTGTATTCCGGGCTGGCGATCAGGAAGCCGTCATGCGCGGCGATCTGGCGGCCAAGCCTGACGGCGTTTTCGGGGACGCCTTTTTCCGCCTCGAGATCCTCGTCCATGATCGGCAGCGGATAGTCGCCAAGCGAAATGCGGGTCACTTCGGCGCCCTGGAGGGCCAATTCCTTGACCGCGGCATCAGCGGTCCTGCCGCTAAATGCCCCGGTGCGGATCGACCCGGCAAAGACGAGAATTCGGGCAGTCATCGGCATAGCTCCTGTTCACCCGGGTATAGGCGAACTGGCGTTCTAATCAACCGTCAAGATTGCAGCGTCAACCGTTTGCGCCGCGGCGATAGATCCAAAGCTGCGCCGGCGGAATGTTGCGGATAACGAAGTCGAAATGCTCGACCGTATATTCGCCCCGTCCGGCCGGAACCGGCGACAGCGGCCCATAGGTGATCTGGACGACCGGCCGACCATGCGGCAGCCGATCGAGGATGCCGTTTATGTAGTCGACCCGCTTCGAGACCGGGAAGTTGAGCAGCGGCACGCCGGAAATCGCGCAGTCGAACTGAATCCGATCCTTGGGGCCAAGCGTCTCGTCAAGGTTGAAGGCATCGCCCTGGATGACGTTGACGCCGGGATAACCCCTGCGCACATGGTCGACGAATTCTTCCGAATATTCGACGGCGTAAAGGTTCTGCGGCTTGATGCCCCGGGCCAGGATCGCCTTGGTGATGACGCCGGTGCCGGGTCCGAGTTCCAGAACGGGCAGGCCGGAGGCCGGGTTGATGATGGAGGCCATGCGGCGGGCGGTGATGGAGCTGGTCGGAACGATGGAGCCGACAGCCTTGGGCTTGTCGATCCAGCCCTTGAAGAAGCGCAACTCGTCGTCGAACTTTGTCGCGAGCGACTTGCGCAAACCAGACCCACGTGCCATCGGCATACTCTCCTGCTTTCGTGTGCCCCGGTGTGATCTTTACGTCACGTAATCTGTGACGCAAGACAAAATGGGGCCGACTTTCGCAAAACCAACAGCTTGCGGTTGCTGCTCTACTCTCCGAAAGACTCGAAAAAGTCCTTCATGCGCGAGAAGAATCCGCTCGACTGCGGACTGTTGTCCTTGGATGAAAGCTGCTCGAACTCCTCCAGAAGCTCGCGCTGACGCTTGGTCAGGTTCTGCGGCGTCTCGACCGCCGTCTGGATATAGAGGTCGCCGATATTGGGCTGGCGCAGAATGGGCATGCCCTTGCCCTTGAGGCGGAACTGACGGCCGTTCTGCGTGCCTTCCGGCACCTTCACGCGGGTCTGGGTGCCGTCGAGGGTCGCCACCTCGAAAGAACCGCCGAGGGCGGCGGTCGTCATCGAGATCGGCACCTTGCAGTAGAGGTCTGCGCCGTCGCGCTGGAAGAACTCGTGCGGTTTGACCGAGAGGAAGATGTAGAGATCGCCCGAAGGTCCACCGCGCAGGCCGGCCTCGCCTTCACTGGCGAGCCTGATGCGCGTGCCGTCCTCGATGCCGGCCGGAATGTTGACCGACAGCGAGCGCTCTTCGGTGACGCGGCCCTGGCCCGAGCATTTTGCGCACGGGTCCTTGATCATCTGGCCGCGGCCCTGACATTGCGGGCAGGTGCGCTCGATGGAGAAGAAGCCCTGGCTGGCGCGAACGCGGCCCGAGCCGGAGCACATGGTGCAGGTGACCGGCTGCGTGCCGGGCTTGGCGCCCGAACCGGAACAATCGGTGCAGGAGATGGAGGCCGGCACATGGATCTGCGCGGTCTTGCCGGCAAATGCCTCCTCAAGCGTGATTTCCATATTGTAGCGAAGATCGGCGCCGCGCTCGCGGCCGCCGGAGGAGCGGCGCTGGCGGCCACCCATCATCTCGCCGAAGATATCTTCGAATATGTCGGAGAAACCGCCGCCGCCGAAACCCTGTCCGCCGCCATTCATGCCGCCGTTCTCGAAGGCGGCGTGGCCGAAACGATCATAGGCCGCGCGCTTCTGCGGGTCCTTCAGCGTCTCATAGGCTTCGTTGATTTCCTTGAACTTGTGCTCGCAGGCATGATCGCCCGGATTACGGTCCGGGTGGAACTGCATTGCGAGCTTGCGAAAGGCGCTCTTCAGTTCCTTCTCGTCCGCGCCCTTCTGGACGCCCAAGGTTTCGTAGAAATCAGCTTTCATCTTATCCCATGAACCGGAGAGCAATGTCTTTGCGCATCGTTTCGTCCGTCTGCTTGCGGCAACTGGCACCGATTTAGTAAACCGCGAGCCCATATGCCATAGGGCAGAGCAGTCAAAGGCGCAGTTTTCGCCAGAAAATCAGTGCTTGCGGCAAGTAAAACGGGTTTGTGGCCCTTAGGCAGCACTTCTCCCGGCAGCAGACGTCGCCGCTTCGCCGAAACGAGCGTTGAGATAACGGCTCACTGGGCCTTCGAAATAGCGGTCGGAAAGCAGGGCAACCGCCAAAACAGTGGCTGCCGGCAGAAACCAATAGGCGTAAAAGGAGACCATGCCCGTTGGCTCGACGACCTTGCGCCAGAGGACGGCGAAAAGAACCGTCTCAACGACCGGATGGAGCATGTAGATGCCGAAGGAGACGCGGCCGATCGGATGAAGCGGCTTCAGGTAATGCGCAGCTTCGGGATCGTTGCGCTCGGCCACGGCGGCAAAGAACGTTGCCGCTGCCAGCAGAAGCACGATGACATAGGCGTTTTGCAGCGTCGCCATGGCGATGATCGCTGCAATGAAGAACAGCCATCCCGGCACCATGCTCGAAAGTTTCAACCGGCTGTCGCGGACGGCTATGGCGACCATGGCGCCAAGGGCGAAATCGGCAAAGGCGCGGTAGGCGCCCCAGGTGTTGGCCTCAAGCCAACTCGGAAACGGCATCCAGCCCCAGGCGACGGCAAACTCCAGCATGGTGATGGTGGACGCCGCCACCCCCGCCACGCCCCATATTCCCTGCCAACGATATGCCAGCACGATGACAGGCAAGGTCAGGTAACAGAACCACTCGGCAGACAGCGTCCAGCCGACATAGTTGAAGGTGAGACTGTCAGTCAGGCCCCAGGCCTGTACCAGCGCAATGTTGGCCGGCAGCGCCGACCAGGCGTAGCGCTCAGGCTGGTCGGACTGGACCAGGCCAAAATGCAGCGCCAGTGCCACCAGGCAGAAGAACAGCACTGTTGCCAGATAGAGCGGATAAAGCCGCGCCAGGCGCCGCACGATGAAGCGCCGGAACGAGCCCGGCTCGGTCAGCAGCGTATCGGCATAGCGCAGAGTGATCAGGAAGCCGGAGATCATGAAGAACATCTCCATCAACGGCAGCAGGCGGTAGAGTGCAGCACTCGCTGCCTCATGCCCGGCCGGTGCGTAGCGCAGGAAATGCCACATCATCACAGCTAGTGCTGCAGAAAGCCGCCAGACTTCGAGTGTCCTGAAATGCACGCGTCCCTATCCCAGCCCATCACCGACGGCGGAACTGCCGTGCGGTCCCCTGGCGATATTTCTACCACCATGAGGCTAGGTTGGCCCGGTTTCCTTTAGGCAAGCTTAATACGCGCTGAAGTTGCAAATCCGCACAAACAAAAAGCCCGGCGCGATGGCCGGGCTTTCGTGTCTACCTGCTAGTCGGATCAGGCAGATTTCTTCTTGTCGTCGTCTTCGTTGATTTCTTCGAAATCAGCGTCGACCACGTCGGAGTCCTTGGCGGCGTCGGCGGCGGCATCAGCCTCGGCTGCTTCCTTCTGCGAAGCCTCGTACATGGCCTGGCCGAGCTTCATGGAAACTTCGGCAAGCGTCTGCGTCTTGGCGCCGATGTCATCGACATCATCACCCTCGGCAGCCGTCTTCAAGGCAGCGATGGCGTCGGAGATCGCGGTGCGATCGGCTTCCGTAACCTTGTCGCCATAGTCCTTGAGCGACTTCTCGGACGAATGCACCAGAGCCTCGGCCTGGTTGCGAGCCTCGACAAGAGCACGACGCTTCTTGTCGGCCTCGGCATTGGACTCGGCATCCTTGACCATCTTCTCGATGTCGGCGTCCGAAAGGCCGCCAGACGCCTGGATGCGGATCTGGTGTTCCTTGCCGGTGCCCTTGTCCTTGGCCGAGACGTTGACGATGCCGTTGGCGTCGATGTCGAAGGTCACTTCGATCTGCGGCACGCCGCGCGGTGCCGGCGGAATGCCGACGAGATCGAACTGGCCGAGCATCTTGTTGTCGGCAGCCATTTCACGCTCGCCCTGGAAGACGCGGATCGTCACGGCCGACTGCGAATCCTCGGCGGTCGAGAAGACCTGGCTCTTCTTGGTCGGGATCGTGGTGTTGCGCTCGATGAGGCGCGTGAACACGCCGCCAAGCGTCTCGATGCCGAGCGACAGCGGGGTCACGTCGAGCAGCAGCACGTCCTTGACGTCGCCCTGCAGCACGCCGGCCTGAATGGCGGCGCCCATGGCAACGACTTCGTCAGGATTGACGCCCTTGTGCGGCTCCTTGCCAAAGAACTGCTTCACGATCTCCTGGATCTTGGGCATGCGGGTCATGCCGCCGACCAGAACGACCTCGTCGATTTCACCGGCCTTGAGGCCGGCATCCTTGAGGGCTGCCTTGCAGGGCTCGACCGTGCGCTGGACGAGATCGTCGACCAGCTGCTCGAACTTGGCGCGGGTAAGCTTCATCGTCAGGTGCTTCGGACCGGAAGCATCGGCGGTGATGAAGGGCAGGTTGATTTCGGTCTGGGCCGACGAGGAGAGCTCGATCTTGGCCTTTTCCGCAGCTTCCTTGAGGCGCTGAAGGGCGAGCTTGTCGTTCTTCAGGTCGATGCCCTGTTCCTTCTTGAACTCAGCCGCCAGATATTCGACCAGACGCATGTCGAAATCTTCACCGCCGAGGAAGGTGTCGCCATTGGTCGACTTCACCTCGAAGACGCCGTCGCCGATTTCCAGCACGGAAATGTCGAAGGTGCCGCCGCCAAGATCGTAGACGGCAATCGTCTTGCCTTCCTTCTTGTCGAGGCCATAGGCGAGTGCCGCAGCCGTCGGCTCGTTGATGATGCGCAGGACTTCAAGGCCGGCGATCTTGCCTGCATCCTTGGTTGCCTGGCGCTGGGCGTCGTTGAAATAGGCCGGAACGGTGATGACGGCCTTCTCGACCTTCTCGCCGAGATAGGCTTCCGCCGTTTCCTTCATCTTCTGAAGGATCATCGCCGAAATCTGGCTCGGCGACTGCTTGCGGCCGACAGCTTCGACCCAGGCGTCGCCATTGTCGCCCTTGACGATGTGGTAAGGGACAAGCTTCTTGTCCTTTTCGGTGACCGGGTCGTCATAGCGACGGCCGATCAGGCGCTTCACCGCAAAAATCGTGTTTTCAGGATTCGTCACCGCCTGGCGCTTGGCCGGCTGACCGACGAGGCGCTCGTCACCGTCACTGAAAGCGACGATGGAAGGGGTCGTGCGTGCGCCTTCCGCATTCTCGATGACCTTCGCGTCCTTGCCGTCCATGACGGCGACGCAGGAATTGGTCGTTCCCAAATCGATACCGATTACTTTAGCCATTTTTTCTACTCTCCGCTAAGCAGGCTGCCAGGACCCATGAGGCGTTCCGACGGCAGCCCCTGTTCACAAGAAATTTCGCTGGCTTGACCGTATCTGCGGCAGTTCCAGCGATTGTTGGGCGTATATAAGAACAGGCGCCACGGCGCGCAAGCGTCCTGACAACTATGCTGATGCCGGGAATAGGCAAATCGATACATCCATACCATATTTCATTGGATGAGCCCGAACCGAACGATCAATCTCTTCGCCCAACGCCGCAATCGCGTCGTCAACACTCTGCATACGTGGCTGCTGGGCGCGGCCAGCCTTTTTCTGCTCGCCATCACCGCCTGGGCCTTCGGCGGTGTGACGGGCGTGATCTTCGCCGTCATTTTCGGCGCGGTTTCGATGGCGGCTATACGCCGCGTCAGCCCGCAGATGGTGCTGGGCATGTACAAGGCCAAGCCGGTATCGCCCGAGATGTTTCCCACCGGCTTTCGCATCGTTTCGGACCTCGCACGCTGGGCCGGCCTGCCTTCGACGCCGAAACTTCACGTCATTCCTTCGAAGATGATGAATGCCTTCGCCGTCGGCCGGCGCGAGGATTCGGCCATTGCCATCACCGACGCGCTGGCCCGCAATCTTTCGACGCGCGAACTGGCCGGCGTCCTGGCCCATGAAATGAGTCATATCGCGCATGAGGACGTGAAGGTGATGGCCTTTGCCGACATGGTTTCGCGTTTTACCTCGATCATGTCGACCGTCGGGCTGTTTTCGCTTTTCCTCAACATCGGCGGGTTTTTCGGCGGCATGGGCCAGCAGATACCCTGGCTCGGCGTGCTGGTGCTGCTTGCCGCGCCGACGATTGGCGGCCTGCTGCAGATGGCGCTATCGCGCACCCGCGAATTCGATGCCGATCTGGGCGCCGCGATGCTGACCGGCGACCCGGACGGGCTGGCCTCCGCACTCGCCAAGCTCGAAAAGGCGCAAGGCCGGCGCTGGGAGAACATTTTGTTGCCGGGCGGGCGCATTCCCGACCCGTCGATCCTGCGCACCCATCCGAGAACCGAAGATCGCGTCGCGCGGCTGATGGCGCTGAAAGCGGCACAGGCTGCGGAAGACGGGATCGCTCTGCCGATGGGTACGCCCGCACAGCCACGGCCTTCGATCGTTCCAAAGATCAGGCCTTCCGCAGCCTCGCCCTTCGAGCCGACGGCCAATATCCACGCATTGCTGGCAATGCCGGATGCACCGGTCCCCGCCGATGGCGCCGATATCGAGCTGCCGGCCTGCATCGCCTCGCTCAATCCGCCGCAAAGCGCGCCGCGCGTCAGGTTCAGGCGCGGCGGCGTCTATTGGTAATCAGACCTTTTCCCAGCCGTCATGCTCGCCGGCGCGGAAAATGGCGTCGATGACCTTCTGGTTGAGAATGGAGTTTTCCAGCGTGAACACTTCGTCCTTGCCGCCCTGTGCGGCGCGGGCGAAGGCTTCGACCTCCAGCCGATATTGTTGGGTTCCCGGGAACCGGAAAACCTGCGCTTCGGAGTGATTCTGGTTGTGCAATTCGATGCGATGATGATCGTAAAGCCCGGCATTGAAGGGTGAGGCGACTTCGATAAAACCCTTGTCGCCGTGGAACACCATGCTCTGCCGCGCCGCCATCTGCGTCGAGAGATAGAAGGACAGCTCGAAATCGCCGAAATCGGCGCGGATCGATGAGTAGATATCCGTGCCGAAATTCTTGTCGCGCTCGATGGTCGCCTGGACGCGGTTCGGCTCCTTGCCGGTCGAAAAACGTGTCGCAACGGTCGGATAGACGCCGATGTCGGGCAACGCGCCGCCGCCGAGATCGAGATTGTTGCGCATGTTGTTCGGATCGACGTTGTAATAGGAAAACGCGCCCTGGACATGCCGCAAGCGCCCGATGGCGCCCTCGGCAATGAGGTCGCGCACCTTGATCCACTGCGGGTGGTAGACGACCATGAAGGCTTCGCAGATCAGCACCTTCTTGCGGTCACGAATTGCGATCAGCGGGACGATATCCCTGGCATCAAGCGCCAGCGGCTTTTCGACCAGCACGTGTTTTCCGGCCTCGGCGGCCTTTGCCGCCCATTCGACATGCTGCGAGGTCGGCAGCGGAATATAGACGCCGTCGACCGTATCGGAGGCCAGCAGCTCGTCGTAAGAGCCGAAGGCATGCGGCGCACCGAAGCGATCTGCAAGTGCTCGTGCCTTTTGCGCGTCGCGGCTGGCGATGGCGGAAATCACGCCATTCTGCGCGTCGGCGATTGCCGGCAAAAGCTGCTCGCGCGCGATCTTGGCGGTCGACAGAACTCCCCATCGAAACATTCTTGGCTCTCCTCACTCGTCGTTGGGCCGGAGCGTAGACAGCATGCGGTCAAAAGAAAAGCCGGACACGAGGCCCGGCTTTGCGACATGATTGACTACACAATCTTTTCCTAGTGTTTCCGCGTTGAGTCAGCATTTCGATCAATTTCGGACCAAAAAAATGGTTCCTCTATCGAGGGCCATTGTTCGCCGAATACGGAACCTTCAATAGAATCCAGCTTTCCCGTAACGCTGTCAAAAAATAACATCATCCCGCATTTCACGCTATCTGGCCCCACCAACGCTATGCGGGGCGGATCGAATACTCTGTGCCCCCAGCAGAGTGCGCGAGGAACACTCGCGGCGAGAATCGTAGTCATAAAACCGACCGGACTCCGTTCTCGCTCGCCGACTCGAAGTTTTCCGGCTTCGGAGGACGGATAGCCTATGAAGCGACAAAACTCCTCAACGAAAAACGTCTCCAACGGCGTGAGGAGCATTTCACCCCCGCAGCGCGCCGCCGGTCTGCTTCTTCACATTGTCGACGATACGCCCGGCGAGTGCTTCGAAATCCTCGTCGGTCAGCGTCTTTTCGACCGGCTGGATCGAAACTTCGATGGCTATCGACTTCTTGCCTTCGCCCAGCGAAGCGCCTTCGAAGATATCGAAGACGGAGACACCGGTGATCAGCTTCTTGTCTGCCGAGAGGGCCGCGCGCGTCAGCGTTCCGGCTTCCACCGCCTTGTCGACGACGAAGGCAAAATCGCGCTTCACCGCCTGGAAGGCTGAAAGCTCCAGCTTCGGCTTGGTGCGGGTCGGCTTGGCCTTTGGCTCGGGAATGGCATCGACGAACACTTCAAAGCCGCAGAGCGGGCCTGACACGTCGAGCACTTCGAGCGTTTTCGGGTGGAATTCGCCGAATGTGCCAAGCACGGTCTTGGGGCCGAGCTTTATCACGCCGGAGCGGCCCGGATGGTACCAGGAAGGCGCGCCCGTCTCGATCTGCAGCTTGTCGACCGGCGCGCCACAGGCTTCGAGCGCGGCAAGCGCGTCGGCCTTGGCGTCGAACACGCCGACCGGGCCGGCATTGCCGCTCCAGCTGCGGCCTGAGCCTTCGAGCTTCGCGGTGCCACGGCGAATGCCGGCAGCCACACGGCGCTGTTTTTCCGGCGTGTCGCCCTCATAGGTGCCCGACACTTCGAACAGCGCGACATCACTAAGCCCGCGATCGGCGTTGCGCTGGGCAGCAGCGAGCAGGCCGGGCAGCAGCGAAGGCCGCATGTCGGACATGTCGGCGGCGATCGGATTGGCAAGCTTCAGCTCGTTCTGGCCGCCGCCGAAAAGCTCGGCGTGCTTTGCCGGGATGAACGACCAGGTGACGGCCTCCATCATGCCGCGCACGGCCAGCGCACGACGGGCGGCGCGCGTGCGGATCTGGAGCGTCGTCAGGATCTTGCCATTGACGGCATCATGCGCGCCCAGCGGCTGGGGCAGGATGTTGTCGACGCCGTGAATGCGCATGACCTCTTCGACCAGATCGGCCTTGCCGTCGACATCGGGCCGCCAGGAGGGGACCTCGACATCGATCACGTCGCCATTGCCCAGCGGCTTGAAGCCGAGGCGCGCCAGAATATCGAGCGCTTCGTCCTTCGGAACCTCGATACCGGTCAGCCGCTTCACTTCCGACACGGGGAAGGAAACGATCTTGGGCGTGTGTCCGGCATAGCCGGTCACGTCGATCTCTGTCGGTTCGCCACCGCAGAAATCGAGCACCATGCGGGTTGCGAGCTCCAGGCCCGGAACCATGAATTCCGGATCGACGCCGCGCTCGAAGCGGTAGCGCGCATCGGTGATGATGCCGAGCGTGCGGCCGGTGCGGGCGGTCGTGATCGGATCCCACAGGGCCGATTCGATCAGCACGTCGGTGGTGTTCTCGTCGCTGCCGGTGTGCTCGCCGCCCATGACGCCGGCGATGGAATCGGCACCATTGTCGTCGGCGATGACGCACATTTCTGGCGTCAGCGTGTATTCGCGCTCGTTCAGCGCCAGCACCTTCTCGCCTTCCAGAGCCCGGCGCACGACCAGATTGCCGGCCACCTTCTTCAAGTCATAGACATGCAGCGGCCGGCCGCGGTCGAAGGTGAGATAATTGGTGACGTCGACCAGCGCATTGATGGGGCGCAGTCCAATGGCGATCAGCCGCTGCTGCAGCCATTTCGGCGACGGGCCGTTCTTCACGCCGCGCACGAGGCGCAAGGCAAAACCGGGGCAGAGCTCCGGTGCCTCGATCGTCACCTTGACCGGGCATGCGCCCTTGCCGGCGACCGGCTCGACTGCGCCGGTCTTCAACGTGCCGAGGCCGCTGGCCGCAAGATCGCGGGCGATGCCGTAAACGCCGGTCGCATCCGGGTGGTTCGGCGTCAGGTTGATCTCGATGACCGGGTCGTCCAGCTTGGCATAGGTGGCGAAAGGCGTGCCGACAGGAGCGTCTGCCGGCAGGTCGATGATGCCGTTATGTTCGTCGGAAAGTTCCAGCTCGCGCTCCGAGCACATCATGCCATGGCTCTCGACGCCACGAATCTTGCCGACGGAAAGCGTGACATCGATACCGGGCACATAGGTGCCGGGGGCAGCGAAAGCACCGATCAGCCCGGCCCGCGCATTTGGCGCACCGCAGACGACCTGCACCGGCTTGCCGTCGCCGATATCGACGCTCAGCACGCGCAACTTGTCGGCGTCGGGATGTTTTTCCGCCGTCAGCACCTTGGCGATGACGAACGGCTTGAGCGCTGCCTTGTCATCGACGGCTTCGACTTCGAGGCCGATCGAGGTCAGACGCTCGACGATTTCGTCAAGCGAAGCGTCCGTCTCGAGATGGTCCTTGAGCCAGGATAGGGTGAATTTCATTTTTCTGTCCCTTGCCGCGCGATCAGTTGCTCAACCCGCCGAACAAAGTCGGCATGTCGAGCGGGCGGAAACCGTAGTGCTGGAGCCAGCGGACGTCGGCGTCGAAGAAGGCGCGCAGGTCCGGCATGCCGTATTTCAGCATGGCGATGCGGTCGATGCCCATGCCCCAGGCAAAGCCCTGATACTCGTCGGGATCGAGCCCGCCGGCGCGCAGCACGTTCGGGTGAACCATGCCGCAGCCGAGGATTTCCATCCAGTCGCTGCCCTCACCGAAGCGCACTTCGCCCGGCCGCGAGCGGTCGCACTGGATGTCGACTTCCAGGCTTGGCTCGGTGAATGGGAAGAAGCTCGGGCGGAAGCGCATGTTCAGCGACGGCACTTCGAAGAAGGCCTTGCAGAACTCCTCCAGCACCCACTTCATGTTGGCGACATTGGCGGTTTTGTCGATGACCAGCCCCTCGACCTGATGGAACATCGGGGAGTGGGTGGCGTCCGAATCCTGCCGGTAGGTCTTGCCGGGAATGACGATGCGGATCGGCGGCTTCTGCGTTTCCATGGTGCGGATCTGCACCGGCGAGGTGTGCGTGCGCAGCACCTTGCGCTCACCCTTCTCGTCCGGGTTGAAGAAGAAGGTGTCGTGCATTTCGCGGGCCGGATGGCCTTCAGGGAAATTCAGCGCGGTGAAATTGTAGTAGTCGGTCTCGACATCCGGGCCTTCGGCGATGGCGAAGCCGAGATCGCCGAAGATCGCCGCGATCTCGTCGATGACCTGGCTGATCGGGTGGATGCGGCCGCGCTCGGCCGGCGACTGGCGCACCGGCAGCGTCACGTCGAGCTTTTCGGCGACGAGGCGCGCGGTGATCGCGACGTCCTTCAGCTCGCCCTTGCGCGCGGCGAGCGCTTCGGTGACGCGGTTTTTCAGGCCGTTGATGGCCGGACCATTGGTCTGGCGCTCTTCTGGCGTCATCGACCCCAGGGTCTTGAGCAATTCCGATATGGAACCCTTCTTGCCAAGTGCTGACAGGCGAACGGCTTCGATTGCCTGTTCGTCGGCAGCCGACCCAATGTCGCTCAGCAGCGATTCTTCGAGCGTTGCAATATCACTCATGTCTCGGACCCGTTTTTGGCAAAGAAAAACCCGCGCCAGCCCTGCCGGCGCGGGTTTCCCAAATCATAAAATCGAAAGCTTGGGAAGCGCGGCGGCCTTAGGCGACTGCGCTTTCAAAAGCGTTCGGGGTGGTGTTCTTCAGATATTCAAGCGCGACCTTGGCCTTGCCGACGAGCACGACGAATGCCTGCGGCTCGTGGATAGCCATGTCGGACAGAACCTTGCGGTCGATCTCGATGCCGGCCTTGTTGAGACCGTCGATGAAACGGCCATAGGTCAGGCCATGCTCGCGAACGGCGGCGTTGATGCGCTGGACCCACAGAGCGCGGAAATTGCGCTTGCGGTTCTTGCGATCGCGATAAGCGTACTGCAGCGACTTCTCGACTGCCTGCTTGGCGATGCGGATGGTGTTCTTGCGACGGCCGTAGAAACCCTTGGCGGCTTTCAGGACCTTCTTATGCTTGGCGTGCGAGGTGACGCCTCTCTTTACACGTGCCATGTCATGATCTCCTTAAAACGCTTTGTCTGTTCGCATGGCGCTTGTCCAAAAAGTCTGCAACTTTTTGGGGCCATGCTTGCCCGGCTCAGAGGCCGTTCGGCAGAAAATTCTTGATGACCTTCTTGGCATCGGGCTCAGCGAGAACCATGGTGCCGCGGGCATCGCGAATGAACTTGTTGCTGCGCTTGATCATGCCGTGGCGCTTGCCGGCAGCAGCCGACAGAACTTTACCGGTTGCAGTGATCTTGAACCGCTTCTTGGCGGCCGATTTGGTCTTCATCTTGGGCATTTTGCTACTCCGTGTTCTTTAAGAGGTCCCCGTCGTGCCTACGGCACTCCGCGCCTCTTGTTGTTTGCTTCGGGCAGACCAATGCCCGAAAAGCATTAGAAACCGCCACGGCATGCCCTGCCGGACGGTTCTTGGACGCGGCCTTATAGCGATGCGCCGTCAAAAGCGCAACCGGTGAATCGCTGCGGGCAGCGTCAGGTCAATAAAGCCGCAGAAAGACCGGCAAATAACCGGCATTCTGGAGATATTCCACGAACTCGAAGAACGGATAGGCGGCCAGAAACAGCAGGCCGTCCGTAAAGGTGCGATAGAGTATCTGCGGCCGCACCGAAAGCAGTTCGCTTTCCTTAAAGAGGCTGAAGCGTGGGAAGAAGCGCGGCACCTCGCGCATATAGCGCTCGTAAGGCTCGCCGAAGGCCTGCTTCAGGTAAGCCTCCTCGACGAGGGTGACCGAATGAAACGCCACGTAGGTGATGACCGCGAAGGCCACCGCCACCGTGATGCTGCCGGTCATGGCGCCGATGCCGGCTGCGCCGATCGTGCTGAAGACATAGAGCGGGTTGCGGGTGACTGAATAAGGACCGCCCCTGACGATCTCCGAGCCCTTGCGCCCGCCGATATACATAGTGCACCAGGTGCGGCCGAGGATGGCCGCCAGGATCGCAGCACCACCGAACATCTCGACATATTCGTGCAGGTCGTCGTCTGACACCATGGCCGACTGGACGAACAGCAGAGCAGCGAAAATCACCACGACGAGTATCGCAAGCACGATACGTCGGCGCTGCTGGTAACGGCTCAATTCGGCGGATGGAGACATCTCGGTTCTCGAAAACAAAGAAGGGCTGCGGCATCCGAAGTTTCGACGAACGCCGCGCCCATTCAAAAATTTTGCTCAATGAACCCTGAAAAGGACTGGGTTCATCCGTGGCAGGCAGCGCGCAAACTCAGCGCGGCGCCAGAACCATCATCATCTGACGGCCTTCGAGCTTCGGCTCGGCCTCGACCTTGGCGATCGTGGCGACCTCTTCCCGAACCTTGTTCAGAAGCTGCATGCCGAGTTCCATATGGGCCATTTCGCGGCCACGGAAACGCAGGGTCAGCTTGACCTTGTCGCCTTCCTCGAAGAAGCGGCGAACCGCCCGCATCTTCACCTCATAGTCATGGGTGTCGATGTTGGGGCGCATCTTGATCTCCTTGATCTCGATGATCTTCTGATGCTTGCGCGCCTCTGCCGCCTTCTTCTGGTTGGCGTATTTCAGTTTGCCGAGGTCGAGAATCTTGACGACCGGCGGCTGTGCGTTGGGGGATATCTCGACGAGGTCCAGGCCCGCCTCTTCGGCAGCCAGCAGAGCATCGTTGATTGAAACTTCGCCGCGATTGCTGCCATCTACATCGATGAGCTGAACCCGGGGAACCCGGATATCGCGATTGGAGCGCGGGCCATCCTTGGTGGGCGCCGCTGCTTTGAAGGGTCTGCGAATGGTCGTTGTCTCCTCGAACCGTTGACGTTCATTTCGTGGGTTGCGCCTATGTCGGTACGGCGCGGAGCAAGTCAATAGCACAGCAAACAGAATAAATCACCTGACTCGATATTGGCCCACCAAGCCCGTTACATTCGCTGTCTTGTGGGCCTTTCCGCCGGATTCGAGCTGTGTCAAAAGAGCGTCACCCGACAGGAAAGAAGACATGACCGAAACGCCACCGGACTTTCTTGACGTAGCCGGCACCGCGATCGCCTTCCGTCATCTCGACGGCAAAGTGCCCGGGATCGTCTGGCTCGGCGGCTTCCGCTCCGACATGCTCGGCACCAAGGCCGAGACGCTGAGCGACTGGGCCGAACGTCACGGCCGCGCCTTCCTGCGGCATGATTATTCAGGTCACGGCGAGTCCGGCGGCGCCTTTGCCGACGGCACGATCTCCAAATGGCTGGCCGAGAGCCTCGCCGTGTTCCGGAAATTTACCCACGGCCGGCAAATCCTCGTCGGTTCGTCCATGGGCGCGTGGATCGCGCTGCGGATGGTCGAGGAGCTGCGCAAGTCCGGTGAAGGCGAGCGCGTCGGCGGCCTGGTGCTGCTGGCGCCGGCGCCTGACTTCGTCTCCGAACTGATGGAGCCGCAGTTGAACGAAGCCCAGCGGCGCGATCTCAGGGAAAAAGGGTTTTTCGAGGAGCCGTCGGAATATTCGCCGGAACCCAATGTCTACACCCGCGCGCTGTTTGAGGATGGGAGAAAAAACCGGGTGATGACCGGGCCGATCGATACGCATTGTCCCATCCACATCCTGCAAGGACTGGCGGACCCCGATGTCCCGCACAGCCACGCCTTGAAGCTCGTCTCCTGCCTGCCTGCCGACGACGTCACGCTGTCTCTCATACCGGAGGGCGACCACCGCCTGTCGCGGCCGCAGGATCTGGACATGCTTTTGCGCGCAGTCGAAGCCATCAGTGCGCAGGCGGGCTGACGGCATGCGGCTTTCCATTCCGGTCTCCGCCTTCGTCGCGGCAATCGTTGGGTTTGGCGGCACGCTGGCGCTGATCATCGCCGCCGCCGATGCGGTCGGCGCGTCGCGCGAGCAGACGGCAAGCTGGGTCACCGCGATCTGCCTGGCCATGGCGTTCGAAACGGCCTGGCTGAGCTGGCGAACGAGAATGCCGGTCATCACCGCATGGTCTACGCCGGGAGCGGCGCTGATTGCTGCCAGCTCCGGCTTCAACATGAATGACGCGGTCGGCGCTTTCATCGTCACGGCGGTGCTGTTGATCATCACCGGCCTGTTCAAGCCGCTGACGCGGCTGATCGCGAAAATCCCCGCCTCGGTCGCCTCGGGAATGCTCGGCGGCATCGTCGTCACCTTCGCCATCAATGCGGTGAAGACGGTTCCGGTAGATCCTGTCCTCATCCTGCCGCTGATCGCGGCCTTCTTTGTCATTCGCGTGTTCAATCCGGCGCTTTCGGTGCTGGCGGTGCTGGTCGGCGGCGGGGCGATCGCATTCCTGACCGGCCGTGTCGGCGGGTTGCCCACGCCCGAACTTTCGACGCTGACGCTGATCAGCCCGTCCTTTTCGCCCGCCGTCATCGTCGGTCTGGCGATACCGCTCTATCTCGTGACCATGGCCTCGCAGAACCTCTCCGGCCTCGCCGTGCTGCGCGCTGCCGGCTACGATCCGAACCCCGGGCCGCTGATCTCGGTGACGGGATTGTGCTCGCTGCTGACGGCCCCTTTCGGCGCGCTGACCACCAATCTGGCGGCAATATCGGCAGCGATCTGCACCGGGCCAGACGTTCACCCCGATCCGGCCGAGCGCTGGAAGACCGGACCGTTCTACGCGCTCGCCTATCTCGTCTTCGCCATTTTCGGCGCATCGCTGGTGGCGATTTTCGCCGTGCTGCCGCAGAGCCTGATAGTGCTGGTTGCCGGCCTCGCGCTGATGGCGCCGCTCGCCAATGCGCTGTCGATCGCGCTCAAAGACGAGAGCGAACGCATGGCGGCAACGACCGCCTTTGCGGTGACCGCGTCTAGCCTGACGCTGTTCGGCATCGGCGCCGCATTCTGGGGTCTGGTTGCCGGAATGGTTGTCCTTGCGCTCGATTTTCTCAAAAAACGCTGACGCATAATTCAAAAAAGCCGAAACAATTCCTCGGAAAGAATTATTCGTAGATTCAAAGTATTACAGCATCCGTTGGGCGTTCAACGCCCCTTCGGCGCTGTAAATTTTCCAAAAGCTTGTCCGGTTTTCAACAAAACCGTCTTGAATAGCCATTTTTCCGTTCCCATTTCGAATTGAAGCAGCCGGATTGGCTGCCTCCAACTGAAGGAACCGGAGAAACATGAACACGACTGCACTGATCCGTCCGGCATGGACGCCGGCAACCATCGCGTTGATGGTGATCGGCTTCATGGTGTTCTGGCCGCTTGGCCTCGCCATGCTTGCCTACATCATCTGGGGCGATCGGCTTGAAGGCTTCAAGCGCGACGTAAACCGCGCAACCGACGGCATCTTCGCCGGCTGCCGCCGCGGCTCCGACAAGGCTGCCCGCTGGGGCAAGGGCTCCTACACGCCCACCGGCAACGTCGCCTTCGACGACTGGCGCGAGAAGGAACTCGAGCGCCTTGCCGAAGAGCGCCGCAAACTCGACGAGACGCTGGCCCAGTTCGACGACTATGCCCGCGAACTGCGCCGCGCCAAGGACCAGGAAGAATTCGACCGCTTCATGGCCAACCGCAACAAGTCGACCGCGCCGACGACCACCAAGCGTGGCGGCAAGTCCGGCCTGCTTGATGAAGCATAAGGCTTTGTCCTGACAAGAAGTTCGAACGGCGTCGCATTCGCGGCGCCGTTTTCCTTTATGCCTACGCCGTTCCTCTCCATCAAAATTCCGCCCGAAAGACCTGCGCTTTTCAGGTAGAATTCCTTCCAGCGCGAATCACGTACCGTCACCTGATGCCCTTCGGTTTTCTGAAAAAATTGCAGGCCCGCCCCGTAGCTCCGGTGCTTGAGCGGGAGCATGTCGTCGCCGGCCGCGCGCTGCCGCTGCGCATCGTCGAGAACGATCGCGCGCGGCGGCTGACCCTGCGCATCGATTCAGGCGGCCGCGGCCTGCGCATCACCGTGCCGCCGGGCCTGGCGCGCGGCGAGGTCGACCGCTTCCTGCACCGGCATCAGGGCTGGCTGGAACAGCGCCTGGCCAAGGTGCCCGATCGCCCGCAGGTGCGGCCGGGCATAAAAATACCCGTTCGCGGCGTGCCGCATATGATCGTGCATGAGCCCGGCAAGCGCGGCACGGTGACGGTTTCGCATGACGACAGCGGCCCGACGCTGGTCGTGCATGGCGACCGGCTTCATCTGCCCCGCCGCATTGCCGATTTCCTCAAGCGCGAGGCCAAGCGCGATATCGAACAACTGGTGGCGAAGCACGCTGCGGCGGCAGGCCGAAAGGCCAAGGCGATCCGCTTTCGCGACACGTCGAGCCGCTGGGGCTCCTGCACGTCCGACGGCACGCTCTCCTTCTCGTGGCGCATCATGATGGCGCCTGCGCCGGTGATAAATTATCTCGTCGCGCATGAAGTGGCGCATCTGCGCGAGATGAACCACGGCCCGAAATTCTGGAAGCTCTGCGAGGAGCTTTGCCCCGACACCGAACGCTGCAAGGCCTGGCTGAAGCGCAATGGCGGGGCGCTGCAGGCGATCGTGTTCGAGTGAGCCGGTGCCCTGAATAAGGTTTTCACGCGCTCTTTTCCTCGACTTCGCCGCCTTTTCATGGCAATTCCCGCGCCATGGCACTCGACATCAAAATCTGTGGCTTGAAAACCGATGAGGCCCTTGCTGCCGCCCTTGCGGGCGGCGCGAGCCATGTCGGCTTTATTTTCTTCCAGAAGAGCCCGAGAAACATCAATCCGCTCGAAGCCGGAAGGCTGCGCGAAATCGCGCGCGGGCGTGCCAAGGCGGTTGCGGTGACCGTCGATGCCGACGATCAGACGCTGGACCATATCGTCGCTTCGATGACGCCCGACATGCTGCAGCTTCACGGCCATGAGACGGTCGAACGTGTGGCCGAGGTCAAGGCGCGCTATGGCCTGCCGGTCATGAAGGCCTTTGCCGTTCGCGAAGCTGCCGATATCGATGCAATTGCGCCTTACATCGGCGTTGCCGACCGCTTCCTGTTCGACGCCAAGCCCCCACTGGGATCGGAGCTGCCCGGCGGCAACGGCGTGTCCTTCGACTGGCGCCTGCTTACGGGTCTCGAGAGCCAGGTCGACTACATGCTTTCCGGCGGCCTCAACGCCGCCAATATCGGTGAGGCCCTGCGCCTTACGAACCCGCCCGGCATCGACATATCGTCCGGCGTGGAAAGCGCTCCCGGCGTCAAGGACGTGGCGCTGATCGACGGTTTCTTCCGGGCCGTGCGGGCGGCGACAGATAATCGCGCCGCCTGACGATGTGCAGAGAGCAGTTTACATTTAACCCCCGAAAGGCTTAAGGCTCGGCAAGATCGTGCAAGGGCAGTAGCAGGCTGCCCTGCCGCCGCCCGGACCAACAGGATACTGCGATGAACAAGCCGGCAGAGCCCAATTCCTTCCGCACCGGACCCGACGAACAGGGCATGTTCGGCATTTTCGGCGGCCGCTTCGTCGCCGAGACGCTGATGCCGCTCATCCTTGACCTGGAGCGCCACTGGAACGAGGCCAAGAACGATCCGGCCTTCAAGGCGGAACTGCAGGATCTTTCGACCCATTATGCCGGCCGGCCGTCAAAACTCTATTTCGCCGAAGGCCTGACAAAACATCTCGGTGGCGCGAAAATCTATTTTAAGCGCGAGGACCTGAACCACACCGGCAGCCACAAGATCAACAACTGCCTCGGCCAGATCCTGCTTGCCAAGCGCATGGGCAAGACGCGCATCATCGCCGAAACCGGCGCCGGCCAGCATGGCGTTGCCTCGGCGACCGTGGCGGCGCGCTTCGGCTTTCCCTGCATCGTCTATATGGGCGCCACCGACGTCGAGCGGCAAAGCCCCAACGTGTTCCGCATGAAGCTGCTCGGCGCCGAAGTGCGGAGCGTCAGCGCCGGCCACGGCACGCTGAAGGACGCCATGAACGAGGCGCTGCGCGACTGGGTCACCAATGTGCACGACACCTATTACCTGATCGGCACGGCAGCCGGCCCGCATCCCTATCCGGAACTGGTGCGCGACTTCCAGTCGGTGATCGGCATTGAAGCCCGCGCCCAGATCCTCGAACAGGAAGGCCGCCTGCCCGACGTTATCGTTGCGGCCGTCGGCGGCGGTTCCAACGCCATCGGCCTGTTCCATCCGTTCCTCGACGACCGCAACGTCAAGATCGTCGGCATCGAGGCCGGCGGCCGTGGCCTCGACGGCATCGAACATTGCGCCTCGATGAATGCCGGCAAGCCGGGCGTGCTGCATGGCAACCGCACCTATCTCCTGCAGAACGATGACGGCCAGATACTCGACGGCCACTCGATCTCCGCTGGCCTCGACTATCCCGGCGTCGGTCCAGAGCATAGCTGGCTGCGCGACAGCGGTCGTGTCGACTACGTGCCGATCCTCGACAATGAGGCGCTGGAGGCCTTCCAGCTGACCACGCGCGTCGAAGGCATCATCCCGGCGTTGGAATCGGCGCATGCGATTGCCCATGCGGTGAAGGTCGCGCCGACGATGGGCAAGGATCAGGTCATGATCGTCAATCTTTCGGGCCGTGGCGACAAGGACGTCCACACCGTCGCCAAGATGCTGGGAATGGAGATCTGACCATGAGCACCCGCATCGAACGCCGCTTCGACAAGCTCAAGGCCGAAGGCCGCCCCGCGCTCGTCACCTATTTCATGGGAGGCGACCCCGACTACGAAACGTCGCTCTCCATCATGAAAGCGCTGCCCAAGGCCGGCAGCGACGTGATCGAGCTTGGCATGCCTTTTTCCGACCCGATGGCCGATGGCCCGGCGATCCAGGCCGCCGGACTGCGCGCGCTGAAGGCTGGCCAGACGCTGAACAAGACGCTGCAGATGGCGCGCGAGTTTCGCGCCACCGACAATGAAACGCCGATCGTGCTGATGGGCTATTACAACCCGATCTATATCCACGGCGTCGACCGTTTCCTTGCCGACGCCATCGACGCCGGCATAGACGGGCTGATCGTGGTCGACCTGCCGCCGGAAATGGACGAAGAGCTTTGCGTTCCGGCCATAAAAGCCGGCATCAACTTCATCCGGCTGGCGACGCCCACCACCGACGACAAGCGCCTGCCCAAGGTTTTGGAAAACACCTCCGGCTTCGTCTATTACGTGTCGATGACCGGCATCACCGGCTCGGCGCTGGCTGACACGTCCAAGGTCGCCGAGGCCGTTACCCGCATCAAGAGCCACACCGATCTGCCGGTCTGCGTCGGTTTCGGCGTGAAGACCGCCGAACAGGCACGGGTGATCGGCGCGTCGGCCGACGGCGTGGTGGTCGGCACCGCGATCGTCAATGCGGTCGCCAACGTCATCGGCCCCAGGGGCGAGATGACAGCCAACCCGGCCGAGGCGGTTGCCACGCTGGTCAATGGCCTGGCGCAGGGCGTTCGTTCCGCCCGCCTTGCTGCTGCCCAATAAAGTACCCATGTCTTTGACATCACAGGAATGGATGCCATGAACTGGATAACCAATTACGTCCGCCCGAAGATCAACTCGATGCTCGGCCGGCGCGAAATGCCGGAAAATCTCTGGATCAAGGATCCCGAGAGCGGCGAGATGGTCTTTCACAAGGACCTCGAGAGCAACCAGTTCGTCATCCCGTCCTCCGGCCATCACATGAAGATTTCGGCGCGCGAGCGGCTGAAATTCTTCTTTGACAATGGTGCCTTCGAGACGCTGGAAAACCCGAAGGTCGCCACCGACCCGCTGAAATTCCGTGACGAAAAGCGCTATGTCGACCGGCTCAAGGACGCCAAGGCCAAGACCGGCCTGGAAGACGCGATCCTGAATGCGCTCGGAACCATTGAGGGATTGCCCGTGGTCGCCACCGTGCAGGATTTCGCCTTCATGGGCGGCTCGCTCGGCATGGCTGCCGGCGATGCGATCATCCATGCCTTCGAGACGGCAGTCGAAAAGCGCCGCCCGATGATCCTGTTTGCCGCTTCCGGTGGCGCGCGCATGCAGGAAGGCATCCTGTCGCTGATGCAACTGCCGCGCACGACCGTCGCGCTCGACCGGCTGAAGGAAGCGGGCCTGCCCTATGTCGTCGTGCTGACCAACCCGACGACCGGCGGCGTCACGGCGTCCTATGCGATGCTGGGCGACGTTCACATTGCCGAGCCGGGCGCGCTGATCGGCTTTGCCGGCCCGCGCGTCATCGAGCAGACCATCCGCGAAAAGCTGCCGGACGGCTTCCAGCGCGCCGAGTATCTGATGGATCACGGCATGGTCGACATGGTCGTCTCGCGGCTGGAGTTGAAATCGACCATCGCCCGCCTGCTCAAAATCCTGATGATGACGCCGGAGGCATCCAAGCCGGAAAAGTCGGAAATCGTGCCGGCACCCGTCGTCGTGACGACTGAGGCGCGTCCTCAGGCCTGATAGAGTCGAAGGCGGGGTCCAAAAAATTCCCGCCCACGACTTCTGCTCCCGGAGGAGCCTTCATGTCCACTCTGCTCGCCGATCGCGAAATCGAGCGCCTGATGACGCTGCACCCGAAAGGCTTCGACCTTTCGCTGGACCGGGTTTCGCGCCTGCTCGGCCGTCTCGGCAACCCGCAGGACAGGCTGCCGCCGGTGATCCATATCGCCGGCACCAACGGCAAGGGCTCGGCGGCAGCCTTCTCGCGCGCCCTGCTCGAGGCGGCGGGCTATCGCGTGCATGTCCATACCTCGCCGCATCTGGTTCACTGGCACGAGCGCTACCGGCTGGCGGCAGATGGCGGCGGAAAGTTCGTTTCCGACGATGTGCTGGCCGACACCATCACGCGCGTCGCCGAGGCCAATCGCGGCGAGACCATCACCGTCTTCGAGATTTTGACGGCGGTTACCTTCCTTCTGTTCGCCGAGCACCCGGCCGACGCCGCGATCATCGAAGTCGGGCTCGGTGGCCGCTTCGACGCGACGAATGTCATCCGCAAGCCGGCGGTTTCCCTGATCATGCCGGTGTCGCTCGATCACGAAGCCTATCTCGGCGATCGGGTCGAGCTCATCGCCGCCGAAAAGGCCGGCATCATCAAGCCGGGCTGCCCGGTGGTTGTCGGTGCGCAGGAGAACGGCACCGCGCAGGACGTGATCATGGAGACGGCGGATCGCCTGGGCTGTCCGGTGCAGGTCTACGGCCAGGAGTTCCTTGCCGCCGAAGAGCATGGCCGTTTGATCTACCAGGACCAGACCGGCCTGATGGATCTTTCGCCGCCGCGCCTGCCGGGCCGCCATCAATACGCCAACGCGGCCGCCGCAATCGCTGCGGTCAAGACGGCCGGTTTCGAGATCAGCGAAGCATCGGCCAACAAGGCGATGACCACCGTGTCGTGGCCCGGCCGCATGCAGCGGCTGACGCAGGGCGCGCTTGTCGACCTGGCGCCACCCGGTGCCGATATCTGGCTCGACGGCGGCCACAATCCCGGCGCGGGCGTGGTGATCGCCGAAGCGCTGGCCGAGCAGGAAGAAAAGCTTGCGCGGCCGCTGTTCCTCATCTGCGGCATGATCAACACCAAGGACCAGACCGGCTATTTCCGCGCCTTCCACGGCATCGCCCGTCATGTCTACACGGTGCCGGTGAGCCTCAGCGAAGCGGGCGTGCCGAATGGCGAACTCGCCGCCCGCGCCAACGAGGCCGGGCTTTCAGCGGAGCCGGTCAGCTCCGTTGCCAACGCACTGATGCTGCTGCGCGACACCTGGGGCGAAAAGGAAGCACCACCTCGCATCCTGATCGGCGGTTCGCTTTATCTGGCGGGAGCGGTGCTTGCGGAGAACGGCACGCCGCCGGTGTGAGAGTCTGCGTTTCCCTCCCACTTGAGGGGAGGGTGGCGGCGAAGCCGCCGGGTGGGATCGCTGCGGCAGTGCTCGACGTTCCTTTGGCGTAGAGCGCTGCCTTGACTGACCCCACCCGCTTCCTTCGCTTCGCTCAGTCCGCGACCTCCCCTCAAGGGGGAGGTGGACGCACTTCATCATCGCCACGCCCGGTTTTCACCGTCTGTCCGTTGTCAAAGAACATTTTTCCTTGCTCATGACTCGCTATCTCGACCCGGCTTCGCCGATCGAGGCATCATGAGGGAAGACGGGCGGTCGTTGGATCGCTCGTTTATTGTATTTATCTGCGGTCCTTCGACCGCCCGTTCAGTGCTCTTGTCCCGCTCAGTCGCCTCCACATTCGCGTGGCCAGCCGCCGCCAAGACCCGGACTTAGGGGCTCATCACCCAGCAGCGCTACCGCAGCACCACCAGCCCGGACACCGCCGTCCCCCACGCTCATCCGGTTCATGACCCGTGTTCCCGGTGAGGACGATGGAGGGATTATGCGGGAGGCGGAAAGGGTGGGGATAAATCAGGCGTGAAAAAATGTTCGGCGTGAATGGAAACAATAGGTTAGTTGGAAATTGGCTAAGAATCTTTCCACACCTTCGTAAGCCTTGAGCTGAGCAAAACCCTCTCCGTCGTCATCCCGGCCAACCGAGCGAAGCGAGGGCAGAGCCGGGACCCATTGACCAGCACGGCCGGGTACCGAGTTCGCACATTGGTGTTGACCAGCGCCAAGGCAAGGACCGGACCGCGCCTGATGATGCCGCGGCCAATAGATCCCGGATAACCTCCGCTTCACTCCGGTTTCCGGGATGACTACT
This sequence comes from Mesorhizobium sp. DCY119, assembly GCF_003590645.1. Lineage (NCBI taxonomy): Bacteria > Pseudomonadati > Pseudomonadota > Alphaproteobacteria > Hyphomicrobiales > Phyllobacteriaceae > Mesorhizobium > Mesorhizobium sp. DCY119. The sequence continues at coordinate 560,278 of NZ_CP031834.1, forward strand.
TCACGACTGCGATAGCCAATCGCTTACTGTTGGCCTCTTCCCTTCGTCATTCTCGAGCTCGTGAACGAGCGGACGACGTCAGCATGAAGGCTATTTCAGCTCGATCTCGATGAAGGCATATTCGCCGTCATTGGCGTTGATGACGTCGTGCTCGACGCCTTCGGAGCGGAAATAGGGGACGCCCTGTTTCATCTCGGCGAAAGACTCTCCGTCCCTGGTGAGCAGTTTCACCTTGCCGTCCATCAGCGGCACGACGACGTAGTCGTGGCCATGACGGTGCCAGCCGGTATTGGCGCCCGGCGCAAAGCGCCATTCGGTGACGATGACGCGCTCATTGTCGACGAAGACGGTTGGCTTGGCTGTTCCGGACATTTTTTCTGCTCCTTTGTTCGCCCAAGCGATCAAGGAATGAAAAGCGCCTTGCGAGAAGAGCCAGCTGGAAAATTCCGACAGCCAACAAAAAGCCCGGCACGATGGCCGGGCTTTGAATTTTCGTATTTCGGACGATCAGGCGACGTTGCCGCCGATCCAGTGCGAAAGTGCCGTCTTGGGCAGCGCGCCGACCTTGATGTCGGCCACTTCACCGCCCTTGAAGATCATCAGAGTCGGGATGGAGCGGACGCCGAACTGGGCAGCAATTTCCGGATTCTCGTCGATATTGAGCTTGGTGATCTTCACCTTGCCGGCCAATTCGGTCGAAATTTCCTCGAGCGACGGGCCGATCATCTTGCAGGGGCCGCACCATTCTGCCCAGAAATCGACGACGACGGGACCCGAAGCGTCCAGCACGTCAGACTGAAAATTGCTCTTGTCGACCTTGACTGTGGCCATGATGAAATCCTTTCCGGGTTCGATGTCGCGCTATATGTGGTGTCGGCCTTGCAGGCGTTCAAGCAGACCTTGTGTCACGCCTGTGTGAGTCGGACAAGGGCATCGTCCATCGCGGTTTCGGGAATCCGCATCAGGTTGGGCGCCTCCGTAAACAGAAGGGCCGCCGAAACCTTGTGGCGCGGATAAAGCGGCTGGAGCAATGCACGGTAGAGTGCGAGTTGCGTGACATAGGACAGCGGAACATCACTGAACAACGCGGGGGCCGGCCGGTTGGTCTTGTAGTCGACGATGAAGACCTCGTCGGCGGTGACGGCCAGCCGGTCGATCTTGCCCGAAACCGAGCGTGGCTTGCCGCGAACCGTGACGCTGCCCATGATCGACACTTCCGCGCGCGAGCCCGCCCCGAACAGGGGCGCGAAATCCGGAGATGCCAGAATGTCCTGCACCGAGGCGAGTGCGGCGTGACGCTCCTGCTCCGGCCAGCCTGCGGCGATGCGCTCGAGATAGCGCAATGCAGCGGCGTTCCTTTCCGTCAGGGGAATATCCGGCAGCATCTGGAGCAGCTTGTGCAGCGCCAGGCCGCGGGCAATGGCGAAACCCGGCTCGATCTCGGGATCGAGCACCGGCGAGCGGTCCGACACGACCGGTTCCTTCGTTTCCTCGATCAGCGCCGAGGCGCCGGACGGGGACAGAGGGCGCGGCAGGCGTTCCACGGGCGGCAGCGGCTTCAGCAGATGCGGCGGCATCGGCGAGGATGACAGCACCGGCGTTTCGGGCGTCTCGGCGGCGGCCTGCGCGGTGGTGAACGGCGTGACGCGAAAACGGTGCACCGTATCGTCGATGACCGGGTGCTTGCGTTCCTCGCTGTGCTCGATGCCGACCAGCGCCCGGGTCACGAGAGCATGCCATGTCGCGGCGTTCTGCGCGCGCTTGCCGTGATAGCCACAGACGATCAGGCGGTCCTCGGCGCGCGTCATGCCGACATAGAGCAACCGGCGATATTCGTCGTCGGCGCGCTCCTTCGCCTCGCCGCCCGCAGCCTGCGAGAACAGGTTGGCGACGTCGCTGCCCGAGCGCCAGAGGAAAGCTTTGACGTGCCGCAATTCCTCGCCCTTCGGCTGGAACGGCATCAGCCGCGGCAAATGCTGGTCGCTGAAGGGGGCGGCCCCGCCATCGACAAGGAACACGACCGGCGCTTCGAGCCCCTTGGCTGCGTGGACGGTCATGATGCGGACTTCGTCGCGCGTCTGGTCCATCTCGCGCTTGATCTCAGGACCGGCGCTTTCGAGCGTTGCGAGGAAGGATTCGAGGCCGGGAAGGCCCGTGCGTTCCTCAGCAAGACAGAAATTCAGGAATTCGTCGAGGATATCGCCGGCGTCCTGGCCGAGGCGCGCGACCATCTTCCTGCGCACGCCGTCGCGGCCGAGAATGCCGGAATAGAACTCGAACACCGGCCTGAAGGCCGATTGCGTCGACCATTCGGTGAGGCGTTTTACGGTCTCGGCCAATTGCTGAGAATTTTCGGCCAGTTGCCGGAGCGATGCATATAGGGACAGCCCGCCGGCGCGACCGGCGGCAAGATCGAAAAGCGTGTCTTCGCCGAGCTGGAAGATCGGGCTTTTCAGCACCGCCGCCAGCGACAGGTCATCCTCCGGCTGGATCATGAAACGGCCAAGCGCCATCAGATCCTTGACCGCGATATGGCCGGGCAGGCTCAGGCGGTCGGCGCCGGCGACCGAAATGTTGCGGTTCTTCAGGCTGCGGGCCAGCGCATGGACGAAACGGTCGCGCTTGCGCACCAGCACGATGACGTCGCCGGCGCTGAGTTTTTTTCCGGTGCCTTCGATGATCTCGCCCGAGCGTATCCAGTTCTGGATGGTCGCAGCGACATTTTCGGCAACGCGCACGGCAGGGGCATGGGCATGGTCGACGGCCTGCGTCCAGTCGTCCGGCTCTTCCGCCGCATCGGCCCCGACCGAAGGCCAGACCTCGACATAGCCGGGCGCGCCGGCGCGGATGGCGTTGTGCTGGACCGGGCCGGGATCGAGCGTGATGCCGCGTTTCGCCTCGTCGCTGGCAAAGACCCGGTCGACGGCCTGCAGCACGTCTTCGGTGGAGCGGAAGGACAGCGTCAGCTTGACCGGCTCGAAGCTGCGGTTGGCGGCGCGGATCTTCTGCGAAAATTCCTGGCCGCTGCGGGCAAAGGATTCGGGCGCTGCGCCCTGGAAGGAATAGATCGACTGCTTTTCGTCGCCGACGGCAAAGACCGTGCGGTGGACGTTGTCGCGCGCACCGAAGCCGGCAAAGAATTCCTCGGCCAGCCGCTTCACCACTTCCCACTGGTCGGGGCTGGTGTCCTGCGCCTCGTCGAGCAGGATATGGTCTATGCCCTTGTCGAGCTTGTATTGCACCCATGGGCCGGCATCCTGCCTGGCCAGCAGGCGCACGGTGCGGGTGATGAGATCGTTGAAATCGAGAAAGCCGCGCCCGGTCTTCAGCCGCTCGTAGCGGGCGATCAGCCAGTCGGCGATGGTGAGGGCTGCGCGCGTGCCTTCCAGCATGCGGAAGGTGGCAAGGCGATCGGACGTCTCGATGATCGCAGCGGCAGCAGCGGCATAGCGCTCCGCAAGGTCGGGCATGCGGTCGTGCAGCGCTTTCTTGAACGTCTTGACCGGGTCGTAGGAATCGCCATCCGACTTCAAAAAGCCTTTCGCCAGCAGTTTCAGCCGGGCGACCGGGTCGGGTTCGGCAAAAGCCAGGATCACATCCGGAATGATGCTGTCCAGCGCGCGGCGGGCATCGACGGCGGCGGCCTGATTGGCGAACTCGGTGAAGTAGTCGGCTGAAAAGCCCGGCAGCGGCCAGATCGAGGCGGCAATGTCTTCCGCCGTGTCCTCCGGGGAGAAGCCGAATTCGGCAAACAGCATGGCATAGGGCACGGTGTCGTGTGCTGCGGCATCGATGAAATCGCGCAAGCCGTCGCGCTTGCGCACGATCTCGCCGAGCAACGCGTCGAGCCCGGCTTCGCCGCCACGCTCCAGCACCATGGCGAAGGCCTCGCCGAGTTCGGGATTGTCGGATGCGACCGCGCCCGTCACCATCTCGCGCCGTGCGGTGGCAAACAGCGTTTCTTCCATCAGCGGGTCGAGCATCTGGAAGTGTGCTGCGATGTTGGCTTCCAGCGGAAACTGATGCAGCACGGATTCGCAGAAAGCATGGATGGTCTGGATCTTCAGGCCGCCCGGCGTTTCCAGCGCCTGCGCGAAAAGCCGCCGCGCCCGGCGCAGCTTTTCGGCATTGGGCGCCTTGTTGTCGATCTTCTCGATCTCCGCCCGCAAGGCCGCGTCGCCGAGCATGGTCCATTTCGACAGATTGCCGAAGACGCGGTTCGACATATTGGCGGCGGCGGCGCGCGTATAGGTCAGGCAGAGGATTTTGGATGGGTCCGTGCCTTCCAGCAGAAGGCGGATGACGCGCTGGGACAGCACATGCGTCTTGCCTGAGCCGGCATTGGCCGACACCCAGGCGGAATTCTGCGGGTCGGAGGCTCGCGCCTGCCGGTCAGATGTCTCGGCGGGGACGGGATAGGTCTTTTTCATGCGTCGTCGCCGCCATTGTCAGCGCCGTCACCGCCGGCTGACCATTCGAGGACGCGGGCGAGATGGTCGTAGTCGCCGTCCGTCTCGCCTTCGCGGAAAGGCAGCGCGCGCGACAGGTAGCCCGTTTCGAGCCGGCCATAATGCTTGAGCAGTTCCTCGAGCCGGTGCCAGGCTTCTTCCGAGAGATCGCCGGCCGTGCGTGGCTTGCGGTTGTATTCGAGGATCGATTCCTCGAAGACCTCGCCATTGGGCTTGAAGCGGACGAAGGCCAGTTGCGAAGGCTCCAGCCGGCCGAGTTCGCGGAATGCGCCGCGCTTCAGTAGCGCGCCTTCCAGCGCCAGCTGGGGTGCAAGCAGCGTATGCGCCTGCGCCTTGGACGGCGACGAGCCGGTCTTGTAGTCGAGAATGTCGGCCATGCCTGCGGGCAGCACATCGACGCGGTCGGCATAGCCCGAGAGAGTTACGCCCGAAGCGCCGACGACGGTCTTTTCGGCGCGCTCCTCGGCGTGGCGGGTGTTCACCGAGGGCGCGCGCGTGCGCTCCCAGGAGATGATGTTTTCGGCCAGCTTTTCGAAGCGCGGCCACCAGATCGCATGAACGTCAGCCGGCAAAAGAGCCTCTATAAAACAGGTGCGGCCGGCGTCGAGCAGGACATCGAGCGCCGAACCATCGCGCGGATCGACGCTAGATGCCGAAAAGCGATGCATGATGGCGTGGAACAGGGTACCGCGCTCGGCCGCACCGGGGTCGCGCACCAGCGGATCGAGCGGCATCAGGCCGAGGATGCGGCGGGCGTAGATCGCATAGGGATCGCGGCGCAAGGTCTCGATCTCGGTGACGGAGAAATGGTGCGGCCGCGCCTCGAGCGGCGGCTTGGGCTGCGGGCGCTCGGCGAAAGGAATTTGCGGCCCGCCATCCAGCGCCCTTGCCCAGCCGAGCAGTTCGTTGCCGCGCGCGCGCATGGCTTGCGCCTGCTCGGCCCCGGCAAAGGTGAGGATGCGCTGAAGCCAGCGCGACGGAACCGCCGGCGCATCGCCCGAGCGGGCAGAGCGGGCGAGGATGACCTTGCTGGCACCCATCGCCATTTCGAAATCATGCGCCGACTGGCCGATCCGGCGCTCCGGCGGCTCGAGGTCGATGCCGGTCTTCATGATGCGCGACATGAAACGGTCGGCCTGGGCCTTGCGCGGCCACACGCCTTCGTTCAGGCCGCCGACCACCAGCGTATCGACGGACAGGAGGCGGGCTTCCAGCGCGCCCCAGATCGAGACGCGGCTGTCGCTACCATAGGCCGGCTTGACCACTTCCGGCGCGACCAGCGCGTCCATGATGTCGGGCCATTCCTCAGCCGGGAAGGAGAAGGGCGCACTCGCCGCCACGAGCCCGCGCAGGAGTTCGGCCAGCTTTTCGCCGGCGTCGCCGGCATAGAGCTCGGTGAGGCTACCGTCTGCGCCTCGCCCGAGGGCTTCCATAGCCGTGACCGTCGCGCGGATGATGGCGGCAAGTTCGACCGTCTGGTCGTTGCGGAAGGCAACCAGAGGCGCCAGCGCATCGTGAAGGCGTGCAAGCATCGCCCGCGCTTCATCGATGCGTCTGACCGTCATGCGCGAAAACCAGAACGGTTTGCGGCCCTCGTCGGCCAGCGCTTCAAGCCGCTTTTCGAAAAGCGCGCCGAGGCTGGCGACATCCGGCCGGCCGGTACCGCCGCGCAGCGCCACCAGCTCGATCGTCTCCGCAGCATGGCGCACCGTGGAACGCTCGATGCCGAGCGAGAGCAAGGGGTGCTTGAGCAGCGACAGGACCGCCACCGGATCGCCGGGATTGAACGCCGCCTGCAACATGAGACGCAGGAAAGCGCCGGGCGGCGTATTGGAAAGCGGCGTGCCGCCGGAATCATCGGCCTGGATGCCGAAACGCAGCAGCTCGGCCGAGACGCGGCGCGCCAGATTGCGGTCGCCTGTCACCAAGGCGGCGGTGCTGTCCGGCGCCTCGATCGCGCGGCGCAATGCGATGGCGATCGCGACGGCTTCGTCGCGCTCGCTGGCGGCTTCCAGCAGCGTCACATCGGCGAATGCGCCCGTCAGGCTTTCCTCCGATATTCTTTGCCGATGGTCCGCCCAATCGTCGGTGGTTTCGGCCGGCAGCAGGGCTTGCCCGACGAATGAGGCGCGCTGCGCAAGATCAGGTTTGACGGTGCCGATCTCGTCGACATCGGCGCGCAGGACGCCGAGTTTTCGCAGCAGCTTGGCCAGGCCGTATTGCGGGTGACCGAGCACGGAAGGTTGCGGCGCATCGCCCGCAATCACCGACCAGGAGCGCTCGTCCATGCGCTTGTCGAGGCCCGGCAGCACGACCGCACCACGCGGCAGGCGGGCGATGGCCGACAGCAACTCGGCGGTGGCCGGAATGGAACCGGTGGAGCCGGCGGCGATGATCGGCCCCTGTGGCGGGTCGAGCCTAAGCCGCTCGGCCTCTAGCCGGATCAGGGCGCTGCGATGGGCGGCAGGATTTGACAGGTCGCGCTCGGCCAGCACGGCCGGCCAGCTGGTCATGACGATTTCGAGGAAATCCAGCGTCACCTGCCACCAATTGGCGAGGTCGCCGGAAACCAGATCGCGCAGCCGCGACCACTCGGAACCTTCGGTTTCGATCTCATCCATCAGGCCGGCCAGATCGCGGGCAAGCCAGACGGCGTCGGCCGAGGAGGCAGGCACAACGATCTCTTCCTCGAAAAGGCTGGCGACATGGGCCGGCAGGCGCCGCTTCCAGCTGCGGACCAATGGCGCCAGCAGAAGCAGGCGATCGATCGACGCGATCGGCGGCGCCAGATCAAGGCTGGCAGAGCCTTCCGGATTGAACAGCGCCTCATCCTCGTCGAATTCGCCAAGCGGGCGAATGGTCGGCAGGATGGCCGCGCGACCGCCGGAGCTGTCGACGAAAACGCCGCGCAGCTCGCGCGCGGCACGCCGCGTCGGCACATAGATCGTGACATCGGCAAGGGCCAGCGGGTCGCCGTCGAAACGAAACCCAGGGATCAGCCGGCCGGCAAGCAGTTCATCGGCAAGCGTCGGCAGAAAGGCGGCACCGGGCGGGATCGACAAGACCCGCGGCGTCGAGCGTAGACTCATGCGTCCTGCGCCAGCGCGGCGGCAACCACCGCTTCAGCCGGTGCGATGGCATCCGGCGTGCCGACCGTGATCCACTGGCCTTCCATCTTCATGCCGAACAGGCGGCCGTCCGCGATGGCGCGATCGAAATAGAGGTTGAGCGAATGCGGTGTTGGTTCGGCGCCGTCGAAAATGCGCGGATTTATGATTGCCGCGCCGGCATAGATCATACCCGTCGGATCGCCGGCGGCGCGCGCCAAAGTGCCGTCGGGCGCGGCAAGGAAATCCGTGCCGCCGCTGTGTCCGGTCGCCGAGTCGAGATCTGCAAGCATCAGAAGAATATCCATTCTCGATGCATCCCAGGCAAGGGCAAGCCGTTTCAGGTTCGGCTCGTCCCGATCGATCCAGAAGGTGTCGGCGTTCAGGATGTAGAAGGGTTTTGCGCCTAGTTCCGGCAGTGCCTTGACGATGCCGCCGGCCGAGTTGAGCAGGCTTTCGCTCTCATCGGAGATGATGATTGCCGGCTGCTTGCGGCCCGCGACATGGGCGACGATCTGCTCGGGAAGATAGTGGACATTGACCACCGCCCTGGTGACGCCGGCGGCGGCAAGACTGTCGAGGCCCCAGTCGAGCAGCGTCTTTCCGGCGATGCGCACCAGCGGCTTGGGCAGCGTTTCGGTGATCGGCAGCATGCGCTTGCCGAGGCCGGCAGCCAGCACCATGGCAATTTTTGGAGCGGTCAAATCGATGCGTCCTCAGTGAGGCCGTGACGGTGATAGAAATCGCGCAGTTCGGCAAGTGCCGGATGGGAAAGCGCGCGGCGCAGATAGTCGCGGATGCGCGGCAGATGCTTCAGATAGTCCGGCTTGCCATCGCGGCGATCGAGGCGAACAAAAATGCCGAGGATTTTTGAATTCCGCTGCGCGGCCATGATCGCGTAGGCTTCCGCGAAAGCATTGGCGTCGAAACCGCCTGCGCTCGAGCGCGTGGCGACATAGGCTTCGACCGTGCTTGCATCGATCTCGACCGGCACCGTCACGCGGGCATCCATGGCGAGCGAGGCAACATCATAGGCGGCGGGACCGATCAGCGCATCCTGGAAATCGATGATGCCGAGCCGGTCATGGCCGGTTCGGTCGCCGCGCCAGATGATGTTGGGCGAATGGAAATCGCGCAGCATCAGGGTTTTTTCCGCCTTGTCGACGCGGTCGAAAAGATCGTTCCAGACCTGCCGGAAGCCGGCACGGAGCGCATCGTCTGGCTGCTTGCCGGCAACCGCAGCAAAATACCAGTCGAGCAGGAGTTCGACCTCGATCATCATCGCATCGCGATCGAAGGGCGGCACGGTGTGCACGACGCCGGGTTCGATGTCGATGCGATCCGGCCAGCTCTTGCCGTGCATCATGGCGAGCAGTTCTGCGGCGGCGGCATAGCGCCCGGCCACCGGCTTGCCCGCTTCCAGAAAACCTTCCGCGCCGAGATGTTCGATCAGCAGGAAACCGGCTTCGAGGTCCTGGGCGTGGATTTTCGGGACCGTGACATCGCCTTCCCGCAAGGCGCGGTCTATGGCGACGAAGGCCGAAACAGACTGCGCCGTGTGGGCGATCTCGGCATAGGGCTTTCCATCGCGCACCGGAGGCCCGAGCACCAGCCGAGGCGAGTTCATCAGCACACGTGCGGGCTGATCGCCAAGCGTGACGATCTCGTAGGACCGCGCGGAGGCATCGCCGACGAAATGGCTGCGGTGAGCCTCGCCCCAACCGGCGGCGTGTAAAAAATCACGCGTGGCGAAGGAACGTGCGATGCGCTCGCCGAGCGCGCCGGACGCTGAAATCCTGACTGTGCGTCCTTCGCCTTCCTCGACCAGTTCGACCCGGGCTGCGGAAGGCGGCAATCTGTCTCCGGCCTTTTCGGGCCATTCGACCAGTGCCGCGCCCTGTTCCAACGCATCTTCAAAGCCGAGCTCGTCGAGCTCGTCGGCGGAGGACAGCCGGTAAAGGTCGAAATGATGGACCGGCACGCGCGTTTCGTAGGACTGGACGAGCGTGAAGGTCGGGCTCGGGACTTCGAGCTCGGCGTCGCCCGCAAGAGCGCGGATCAGGCTGCGCGCCAGCGTCGTCTTGCCGGCGCCGAGATCGCCGTGCAGCGCAAGCACATCGCCCTTGCGCAACGTCAGCGCCAGGTCTTCGCCCAGCCGGACGGTCGCCTGCTCGTCGGCCAAAAAACGCTCGAACTCCATGGCCATGGAGACCGCTACTCCGCCGCTTCGCGGACGCCGGTGGGCGTGGTCGGGAACAGGCAGATCACGGTGGTGCCGCGATCCTTCCCGGTATCGATCCGGACCGAGCCGCCGTGAAGCTCGACGAAGCTTTTGACGATCGAAAGCCCGAGCCCCGCACCGCGCCGGCGGCCGCCGTTCACCCGCGGCTCGAAGCGCCGGAACACCGTGTCCAGAATCTCCGGCGCCATGCCGGGACCGTCGTCGTGCACGGCGAACTCGACGCCGTTCGCAGTCTGCCGGCAGGACAGCGAAATGGTGCTTGCCTCGGGCGCGTAGTTGGCGGCGTTGCTGAGCAGGTTGTAGAGGATCTGGCGAATGCGGGTCTCATCGCCGTGGAAGCTTTTTGGCGCCTGCGCGGCGTCGATCTTCAGCTTGATCGCATGTTCGTCGAGACGCTCGGCAACCAGCTCGGCGGCTGCGGCGATCGTCTGGTCGACGCGCACTTCGGCGATCTCCAGCTCCATGATGCCGGCATCGACGGTAGCAAGGTCGAGGATGTCGTTGACGATGGTCAGAAGCACCGACGAGGACGAGCCGATATGGCCGAGATATTCGCGCTGGCGTGGCGCCAGCGGGCCGGTTGCCGGCAGCGACAGCAGTTCGGCAAAGCCGATGATGTTGGTGAGCGGTGAGCGCAGCTCGTAGGAAACGTGCTGGACGAAATCGTTTTTGAGCTGGTCGGCCTTTTCCAGCGCCTCGTTCTTGTCCTTCAGCGCGCGCTCGACATTGACGCTGTCGGTGACGTCGACGAAGGTGATCATCACCTGCCCGTTCGGCAGATGGATGACGGCATAGCGCAGGACGGTGCCGTTCTTCAGTTCCGTCTGGCCGCTGCCGTCGCGGCGCTCGTCGTCGAAACCGGTGACGGCTGCCACAAAGGTCGGCCAGGGACTGTTTTCCGCCAGCGCATCGCATTGCGCGCGGATCGCCGAGATGTGGGTCTTCGCTTCGACGGTTTCGGCAGGCAGGCCCCAAAGGTTGACGAAAGCCGGGTTGGACAGGCGTATACGGCCGTCAGGCCCGAACACCGCAACACCTTCGGCAAGATTGTCGAGGGTTTCGCCCTGCACCCGCACGGCGGTGTGGTAGCGGCTTTCGAGGTCCATGCGCTCGGTCAGGTTCTCGAACACCCAGGTAACGCCGCCCTTGGGTTGCGGATTGGCGATGACGCGGATGGTGCGGGAGTCCGGCAGATGCCACCAATGTTCCTGCGAATCGACGGAGCGATAGGCGCCGAGCAGGTTTTCCTTCCAGCGCCGCCATTCCGGCTGCTCGGCAATCTTGCCGTCACTGCGCAGCCTGTCGAGCAGCAGGGCATTGTCGGGCGCGCTCTCGAGAAACGCGACATCCAGATCCCAGAGCTTCTGGAACGCCTGGTTGAAGAAGCGCAGTTTTTCCTGCGGGTCGAAGATCGCCACCGCCGTGGTGAGTTGGTCGAGCGTGTCGGCATGGCTGCGAACCGTGCGCTCATATTCCTCGCGAATGGTCTCGACACCGCTCATGTCGAGCGCAATGCCGGCCGAACCCTCGCCGCCGGCAAAATCCGTCACCGAAAACATCCGGCGGTCGCCCTTCACCACGGTCGAAAGCGTCTGTTCGAACACCGGGTGGGCAAGATGCTGCTGCACGATCGATTCGCGCGCCGGCGTGCCAAGGAATTCCTTGCCTTCGCGCATAGCCGCTTCGGCATTCAACGCCTCGACCGCCTCTGCATAGGCGCGGTTGACCCATTTCAGGCGACCGTCGGCAGCCCGAATCCAGAACGGCATCTTCAGGGCGTCGATGAGCCCGAGCATGTTGTCGTAGTCGGCGGCGAGACGCTGGTTTTCCAGCTTCAGCCGTGCCTGGTTTCGCTGCGATTCGGAAAGCGCCACGAACCGGACCAGGAAATGCGACGGGCTCTTGCGGCCCTGAACTTCCAGCGGCGCGGAGGTCTGCGATTCGACGACGAGGTCGAAGGAGGCGCCCTTTTCGCGCAAGGCGGCAACCGCGTGGTCGAGGGCGGCGGCCGAGCGCGGCATCAGCCAGCGACCGAAGGCCAGGAACGCGGCGCGCTCTTCCGGTGCGCCGGCTTCCGCCGGCAAAGAGCCGATCAGCTCGGGCTTCTGTTTCTCGCTCGCCCATACCACGACGCGCTGGTCGCGCAGGTTGAGCAAGGCGTCGGAGCGCTGCAACGACGCATTCAGATCGGCGACTCGGGCACGCAGGTCGACATTTTCCGCGGAAATCCGGGCACGCTCGCGGATCAGGACAATGGCCGATACGAGGGCCGCGCCCATGACGCCGGCAAAGACGGCGAGCTGCATGACTTCGACCGCGCTGACCGAAAGACCTGCCTTTCGCGCCACCACATCGGCCTGAGCCAGGGCAGCGTCAACCGAGGACAGTCCGAACACGGATGTAGCAGCCAGAAGGCGACGGGCCACCGGCCACCGCGGCATGCCAGCCGGCCAGAGTCCTGCCACTGAAGCAGCCTTGCTCGAATCCTCGTGGCCGCCGGTAACGGCCTGTCCCGCGTCTAGCGGGTTATCCCCCGGCATGTCTTGTTCCTCTCCGCCGCCTGAATGCAAGACCGCCTTGATACTGCCCCTCGGATCCCCGCCCCCGGGCCCCAAGACGTCGCGAATCACAACAACATACAAGCTGGGCGAATCGCCGTGAAGAAGCTGATGCGGCAAAAAGAAAGCCGGGCGAAAAGTCAATCGCCCGGCTTCAACATCTAGTAGTTTGGTTAATTCAAATCAGTATCTGTAGTGTTCCGGCTTGAAAGGTCCTTGCTGGGTTACACCGATATAGGCGGCCTGTTCGCCGCTAAGCTCGGTGAGTTTCGCGCCAAGCTTGTCGAGATGCAGGCGCGCCACCTTTTCATCGAGATGCTTGGGCAGCACATAGACCTGATTCTGGTAGGTGCCGGGCTTCGTCCAGAGCTCGATCTGGGCGAGAACCTGGTTGGTGAAGGACGCCGACATGACGAAGCTCGGATGGCCGGTGGCGTTGCCGAGGTTGAGCAGGCGGCCTTCCGACAGAAGGATCATGCGCTTGCCATCCGGGAAGGAGATCATGTCGACCTGCGGCTTGACGTTGGTCCACTTCAGATTGCGCAGTGCGGCGACCTGAATCTCGTTGTCGAAGTGACCGATATTGCCGACGATGACCATGTCCTTCATCGCCCGCATATGGTCGAGGGTGATGACATCCTTGTTGCCGGTGGTGGTGATGACGATGTCGGCGGTGGGGGCCGCATCTTCAAGCGTGACGACCTCAAAGCCGTCCATCGCAGCCTGCAGGGCGCAGATCGGGTCGACTTCCGTGACCTTGACGCGGGCGCCGGCGCCGCTGAGCGACGCAGCCGAACCCTTGCCAACATCGCCGTAACCGCAGACGACGGCGACCTTGCCGGCCATCATCACGTCGGTGCCACGGCGGATGCCGTCGACCAGCGATTCCTTGCAGCCATACTTGTTGTCGAACTTCGACTTGGTGACGGAGTCATTGACGTTGATTGCCGGGAAGGGCAGCAGACCCTTCTTCTGCAGCTGATAGAGCCGGTTGACGCCGGTGGTGGTCTCTTCGGTAACGCCGCGGATCGCTTCGCGCTGCTTGGTGAAGAAGCCGGGCGACTGTGCCATGCGCTTCTTGATCTGGGCGAACAGGATTTCTTCTTCTTCGCTGCCGGGGTTCGACAGGACGTCCTCGCCTGCCTCGGCACGTGCGCCGATCAGGATGTACATGGTGGCGTCGCCGCCATCATCGAGGATCATGTTGGAGGTGCCGCCATCGGCCCACTGGAAGATCTTGTCGGTGTACTGCCAGTATTCCTCCAGCGTCTCGCCCTTGATGGCGAAAACCGGGATGCCGGCCTCGGCGATAGCGGCGGCAGCATGATCCTGCGTCGAGAAGATGTTGCAGGAGGCCCAGCGGATGTCGGCGCCGAGCGCCTTCAGCGTCTCGATCAGAACCGCCGTCTGGATCGTCATATGAAGCGAGCCGGTGATACGGGCTCCCTTGAGCGGCTGTTCCTTGCCGAACTCCTCGCGGCAGGCCATCAGGCCCGGCATTTCGGTTTCGGCGATTTCGATTTCCTTGCGGCCCCAGCCGGCAAGCGAAAGGTCGGCAACGATGTAGTCTTTGCTACCAGACATTGCAGTGCTCCAGTGAATACGGTTTGCAGGCGCACCCGGAGCCATATTCACAACGGGCGCAATTATGCCGCGTGACTATCAGATCACGGTCAAATCGACAATGGGATATAAAGAAATCTTTATTCGTGCATATCCTGCAACGAACGCCGCGTTCAGATTTCCTCGCCGAAACGCGCCGAGATCAGCGCTTCGAGCGCATCCATCACCTGCTGCGCCTCCGGGCCGCTGGCGGTGACACGGATCGAGCAGCCGGGGCTGGCCGCCAACATCATCAGACCCATGATCGAGGTGCCGCCGACGGAAGTGCCATCCTTTTCGACGCGGACGTCAGCCTGAAAGCCTCCGGCGACCTGAACGAACTTCGCCGAGGCACGGGCATGCAGGCCACGCTGGTTGACGATCTGGAATTCCCTGCTGATCAGGCCATCCTTGGCAGAGAAGGGCAGACTGCTCATTTGCTGCTCAACAGCTGGCTGGCGACATTGATGTATTTGCGTCCGGCCATCTGAGCCTCATCGAGGGCGAGCGCCATGTTGTCGCCCTTGCGCACGCTGGTGAGCTTGATCAGCATCGGCAGGTTCATGCCGGCGATGATCTCGACGCGACCGGATTCCATCACCGAAATGGCAAGGTTGGACGGTGTGCCGCCGAACATGTCGGTCAGCACCACGACGCCGGAACCGGTGTCGGTCCGGGCAACGGCATCGACGATGTCGCGGCGACGCTGCTCCATGTCGTCATCGGCTCCGATGGCAACTGTCTCGAAATGTTCCTGCGGCCCGACGACGTGCTCGACGGCGTTGCGGAACTCCTCGGCCAGTTGACCGTGCGTCACGAGCACGAGTCCGATCATTCTGCTTAGGCTCCCGTCATGGCCCGTTCACGAGCGCATTGTATTGTGGCCGGTTGTCCCGGCATGGCCGGACGGCGGAGCGCTATCTTGTCGACGCGGCGGGCGTTGACAAGTCCTAAAACGCTCGGAATTGGGCCATTTTGCCGCATCGCACCACGAACATGCACTCAAGTTACAAAAAAGGCGGCAAGGAAAGCCGGGCGGAGACCGCAAGAGCAGCGCCAGTGGCGTTGCGCGCGGCAAGCAGCAGGCAGGGCAGCCGGCAGCCGGCCATTTCCTCGAACCTGTCTTCCACAAGACGCTCGGTCTCAGCAGGCGAAACGAGCCGCACCAGAAGATCGATGACAGCGCATTCCTCGAAGCCGATCGGCTTCGGTCCCAGCCCGAAAACCTCCACGAGTCCGCAGATCGTCGGCGGCGCCTTGCACACCAAGCGTCCGCCACGCGCCGATATCAGCACCTGGTCGTCACTGAGCAGCCGGGCCAGCCGGTCTCTTGCCTGAAACTGCGCAATGAGGGTGAGCGCCAACGTGCTCTTGCCCGATCCCGACGCGCCCAGGATCAGAACGCCGCGATCGCCAAGCACAAGTGCCGTGCCGTGAAGGTTCGTGGCAACCACGATCAGCCTTCGACCGGAAGCGTCATCACGAAGCGCGCGCCCATGGTGTCGCCCGGCTTGGAACCCGGAATGTTTTCAGCACTCAAGGTGCCGCCATGCGCCTCGACGATCTGCCGGCTGATCGACAGGCCGAGGCCGGAGTTCTGCCCGAAGGCCTCGCTCGAAGGACGATCCGTATAGAACCGCTCGAAGATGCGGTCGATATTGTCAGCGCGTATGCCGGGACCATTGTCGTCGATCGTGACGATGTTGAACTTGCCGGCTCGCTCCAGCGAGATGGTGATCTGGCCGGTCTCTTCCGGAACGAAAGAGCGGGCATTCTCGATCAGATTGGTGATGACCTGGCCGATGCGAAGGTCGTGGCCGAGCGTGAAATAGCCTTTGACGCCCTGCGGCAGCTTCGCCGGCCTGAATTCTATGCCGACCTTGCGCTTGTGACGACCGGCATCCTGGGAGACGGCGACGAGATCGGAAATGAACTTCTTCAGGTCGATCCTGGCGGCGTCTTCACGCACAAGCTCGGCATCGAGACGCGAAGCGTCCGAGATATCGGTGATGAGCCGATCGAGACGCCGCACGTCATGCTGGATGACTTCCATGAGGCGTCCGCGCGATGCCTCGTTCTTGGCCAGCGGCAGGGTTTCGACGGCGCTGCGCAGCGATGTCAGCGGGTTCTTCAGTTCATGCGAGACGTCGGCGGCAAAACTCTCGATCGCCTCGATGCGGGCGTAGAGCGCATTGGTCATGTCGCGCACGGCGACGGAAAGATTGCCGATCTCGTCCTGGCGATCGGAGAAATCGGGGATTTCCTCGCGATTCTTGACGCCGCGGCGCACGCGCACGGCGGCAGCAGAAAGCCGACGCAGCGGATTGGCGATGGTCGAGGCAAGCAGCATCGAAAGGATCGCCGTCACCAGGGCAGCGATGCCGAAGACGCGCAGGATGGCCTTGCGCTCGGCAGCCACGATCTTGTCGATGTCGCCGCCTTCGGTCGACAGCATCAGCACGCCCATTACGGCGCGGAAGCGCTGGATGGGAACCGCGACCGAGACGATCTGCTCGCCCTGCTCGCTAACCCTGACGATCGTCGACGGGCTGCCGGTCAGCGCGCTCATCACTTCAGGGAAAGATGCGCCATTGCCGCCGGGCTGCTCGCGGTAGACCGGCAGGTCGCCGTTGCGGAACAGGTCGAAGACGAACTTCTGCACGCGCTCCAGGAAATCGGGCTCCTCTTCCTGCACCGGCGGAAGATCGTAGCGCAGGATCTGCCCGCGCGAATAGAGATGCCGGGAGTCGAGCAGCAGATTGGCATCGCGGTCGTAGATGCGCGCGCGCGTCCGCGTCGGCGAAATCAGCCGCCTGAGAACCGGCGCCACGCGCTCCGGGTTGATCGGAAAGTCGAGGCTGTCGAGTTGGTCCGATCCCGGCCCCAGGCTTTCGCCGGCCTGAAGCTCGAGCAGCTTTTCCGGGTCGATCCTGATCGTGTCCGTCTCGATCGTGGCCGAGGAGGCGATCGCGCCGGCGATGATCTCGCCCTGCGTCATCAGGCTTTCCACGCGGGCGTCGATCAGCCCGTCGCGAAAGGTGTTGAGATACATGATGCCGATGACGAGGACCGCCAGGCCGGCAAGGTTGAGGAAAAGGATGCGGCGCGTGAGGCTGGAGAAGACATGATGGCCGAGAAAGCGGCGCAACGGCACGGTCACGCGCCGCAGAAGCGAAGACGCCATCTTGCCCGGCCCGCGTGAGGCCGTTGCCGGTTTCTTGAGCTCGACCTCAATGGCCATGCAGTCACAAATCCCAGATCATGGAGCCTCACCGGTTCTCACGAACCGGGACGGGGCGCTCCACACTGCGAGCCTGATCCGAACCCGGTTCCCGCCTTCCCGGATCATGGCCCGACGGTTCGCGGGCTGTTATGCCTCGCGGAACCGGTAGCCGACGCCGTACAAGGTTTCGATCATCTCGAAATCGTCATCGACAGCCTTGAACTTCTTGCGAAGGCGCTTGATGTGGCTATCGATGGTGCGGTCGTCAACATAAACCTGCTCATCATAGGCCGAATCCATCAAGGCATCACGGCTTTTCACCACGCCGGGGCGCTGCGCCAGCGAATGCAGGATGAGGAATTCGGTGACGGTGAGCGTGACGGGCTCGCCCTTCCAGGTGCAGGTGTGGCGCTCCTGGTCCATGACGAGCTGGCCGCGCTCGAGCGAACGGGCCTGCTGGCTCGGCGTCTTGGCGGCCGCATCCCGGGCGCTGGCGCGACGCAGCACCGCCTTGACGCGTTCGACCAGCAGACGCTGCGAAAACGGTTTGCGGATGAAATCGTCGGCGCCCATCTTGAGGCCGAACAATTCGTCGATCTCATCATCCTTCGAAGTGAGGAAGATGACCGGAAGATCGGTTTTCTGGCGCAAGCGGCGCAGAAGCTCCATGCCATCCATGCGCGGCATCTTAATGTCGAGGATGGCGAGGTTCGGCGGGCGAGCCGCCAGCCCCTCGAGCGCGGATGCGCCATCGGTGTAGGTCTCGACGCGATATCCCTCGGATTCCAGCGCGATCGAAACCGAAGTCAGAATGTTGCGGTCGTCATCGACAAGCGCGATTGTTGCCATATCAAGCGGCTCCCTCATGTGCGGAGTGTCCCTTCTTGCGTCGGAAGGGGCTATTGGCGGACAAATTGGGTACAAAATGTGGCACCGCCGCCGCTCCTTGTCGCATGGACCCTGCCCGCATACTCCCTCTTGGCGACCCGGCTTCGCCTGAATGCCAGATTAAAAATTGCATGCTTATTGTGCAACCCTAGCATCTTTCATTGGATATAAACGATTTAAAATATTTTCAAAATTTTTAAATCGATTAAAGATTTGAAATTACTTACCTTTTCTGTTTCTGACCACAATTGCCCTCCATGAGAGGAGGAATATGACGGCGGGTCATGTGCCCGAACATTGGCGCCCTTGTTATGGATGGAGAGCTGCGCATGAGCGAGACCGGCAAACGAAACCCGAATTTCGGGATCGACAAATCCGGCCTGAACACCTCAGGCACCGTGCATTATAATTTCGGTGCCGCAGCGCTTTATGAGGAAGCGATTCGGCGCGGCGAAGCCAAGCTGACCGCGCATGGAGCCCTCGTGGCGGAGACCGGCCAGCACACCGGACGCTCAGCCAAGGATAAGTTCGTGGTGCGCGACGCGGCCACCGAACCGCATGTCTGGTGGGACAACAACAAGCCGATGTCGCCCGAGCATTTCGAGCTGCTGCTGTCGGATTTCATTGCCCATGCGGCTGACAAGGACCTGTTCGTGCAGGATCTGATCGGCGGCGCTGACGCGACGCAGAAGCTGCCGACGCGGGTCGTCACCGAATATGCCTGGCATTCGCTGTTCATCCGCAACCTGCTGATCCGCCCGGCATCGAGCGAACTCGACGCTTTCACGCCGAAGATGACGATCATCGACCTGCCGTCCTTCCGCGCCGATCCGGCACGGTACGGCTGCCGCACGGAAACCGTGATCGCGGTCGACCTGACGCGGATGATCGTGCTGATCGGCGGCACCTCCTATGCCGGCGAGATGAAGAAGTCGGTCTTCACGGCGCTGAATTATCACCTCCCGGTCAAGGGTGTCATGCCGATGCATTGCTCGGCCAATGAAGGGCCTGACGGTGACGCAGCCGTCTTCTTCGGCCTGTCCGGCACCGGCAAGACGACGCTTTCGGCCGATCCCGCGCGCACGCTGGTCGGCGACGACGAGCATGGCTGGGGACCGGAAGGCATCTTCAATTTCGAAGGCGGCTGCTACGCCAAGACGATCCGGCTTTCGGCGGAAGCCGAGCCTGAGATTTTTGCGACGACCCAACGCTTCGGCACCGTGCTGGAGAACGTCATCCTCGACGAGGCACGCGTTCCCGATTTCGACGACGGGCGGCTGACTGAAAACACGCGCTGCGCCTATCCGCTCGATTTCATTCCCAATGCCAGCGCCAGCGGCCGCGCCGGCCATCCCAAGAACATCATCATGCTGACCGCCGATGCCTTCGGCGTGATGCCGCCCATAGCCAAGCTGACTCCGGCGCAGGCCATGTATCACTTCCTGTCGGGCTACACGGCAAAGGTCGCCGGCACCGAAAAGGGCGTGACCGAACCGGAAGCGACCTTCTCGACCTGCTTTGGCGCACCCTTCATGCCGCGCCACCCATCGGAGTACGGCAATCTGCTGCGTGAGCTGATCGCCGCGCACGGCGTCGACTGCTGGCTGGTCAACACCGGCTGGACCGGCGGCGCCTATGGCACCGGCAAGCGCATGCCGATCAAGGCAACACGCGCGCTGCTTGCGGCTGCCCTCGACGGCTCACTGAACGGCGCGGAATTCCGCACCGACGCAAATTTCGGCTTCGAGGTTCCCGTGACGGTTTCGGGCGTCGACAGCGCGATCCTCGATCCGCGCTCGACCTGGGCCGACAAGCAGGCTTACGACCAGCAGGCGAAGAAGCTCGTCAACATGTTCATCGACAATTTCGGCAAGTTCGAAACCCATGTCGATGCCAGCGTTCTGGGCGCCGCGCCGCGCATACTGGATGCAGCCGAATAGGCTCTTCCTCACCACACTTCGAAAAGGCCCGGTTCTGCCGGGCCTTTTCTTTTTGCGCGACGCGGGTCATCAGTAGCGCATGAGCGCCGACGAAAAGATCATCATCGCCGAGGAAGCCGTCATCCACCCCGATGACCTCGAGGAGAATTTCATCCGCTCCTCCGGCCCGGGTGGCCAGAACGTCAACAAGGTGGCGACCGCCGTGCAACTGCGTTTCGACGCCAGGAACGCACCGGGGCTGAGCGAGCGTGTGCGTGAACGCACGATAAAGCTGGCCGGCCAGCGCGCGACCAAGGATGGCGTCATCGTCATCGAAGCCGGACGCTTTCGTACCCAGGAGCAGAACCGGGCCGACGCCCGCGCACGGCTGACGGAACTCGTCGCCAAGGCAGCCGAGCCGCCACCAAAGCCGCGCAGGAAAACAAAGCCGACGAAGGGTGCGGTTGAACGACGGCTGAAAACCAAGGCCGGCCGCTCCACTGTCAAGAAGCTGCGCGGCAAGGTCGAAAACGATTGAGCAAGCCGGCCGCCCGAGAGTGACGAATTTCAATCACTGCTTTCAATTTCTCGCGACAGATGCAAAATTCGCGTTGCGGATCAATGCGGCAGCAAGGAGATACTGACCATGGGTATGTTCGATTTTGTGAAGAATGTCGGCAAGAAGCTGGGATTCGGCGACGACGATGAGAAAGTGGCAACTGCCGAAACGCTGAAGAAGGAGCTCGATTCCCACAAGCTCGGCACCGACAAGGTTCAGGTCGAAATCCAGGGCGACAAGGCGGTCCTCAAGGGCGTCGTGGCAGACCAATCGGTCTTCGAGAAGGCCATCATTGCGGTCGGCAACACGCTCGGCGTTTCCAAGGTCGAGGCCGGTGAGTTGAAGGTCGTCGCGCCCGAGAGCGGGCTGAAGCTCGACGGCAATGTCGACATGAACGCGGTGGTTGCGGCGGCAACGCCGGCCAAGGAGCCCGTTTTCTACACAGTCAAGAAAGGCGACAATCTCTGGAAGATCGCCGAATCCCAGTATGGCAAGGGCAAGGGCGCGAAGAACACGCTCATCTTCGAGGCCAACAAGCCGATGCTGACCCACCCCGACAAGATCTATCCCGGCCAGGTGCTGCGCATCCCCGATATCGCGCAGGCCTGAACGGCATCAAAGTTTGCATCAGAACGGCGGCCCAGAGCCGCCGTTCTCATTTCTGGCTTCACGTCGCCAAAGGGCTGTCAGCATTGGCGAAAAACAGCCCCTCACCCTTACCCTCTCCCCGCAGGCGGGGAGAGGGGGTCGTCAGCGTTGCGGCCGCAAAGACTCTAAAGCTTCCTCAGCGCCACTTCCTCGACCAGATGATCCTCGCCCTTGCGCAGGATCAGGTCGGCGCGCGGGCGGGTCGGGAGGATGTTTTCCCTGAGGTTCTTCAGGTTGATGTTGCCCCACAAGCCCTCGGCGATCGCCTTGGCGGAATCCTCGGACAGTTGCGAATAACGATGGAAGAAAGACTCGGGATTGCGGAACGCCGTCTCCCTCAGCCGCATGAAACGCTTGATATACCAGCTGTGAATCAGCTCTTCCTCGGCATCGATATAGATCGAAAAATCAAAGAAATCCGAGACGAAGGGGACGAAGTTGCCGTCCTTCGGCAGCTCTCGCGGCTGCAGCACATTCAGCCCTTCGAAGATTAATATATCAGGCCGATCGATGGTGACGAACTCGCCGGGCATGACGTCATAGGTCAGGTGCGAATAGAGCGGCGCGCGAACATCGCGCTGGCCCGACTTGATCGCTGACAGAAAACGCAGCAGCGCGCCGACATCATAGCTGTCGGGAAAGCCCTTCCGCTCCATCAGGTTCTCGCGGCGCAGCACCTCGTTGGGCAACAGGAAACCGTCGGTCGTCACCAGATCGACCTTCGGACTCGACGGCCAGCGCCCGAGAAGCTCCTTCAGGATACGGGCCGTCGTGGATTTGCCGACCGCAACCGAACCGGCCATGCCGATGATGAAGGGCGTCTTGGCGACCTGGTCGCCGCTGAAAAAGGCCTGTCGCTGGCGAAACAGCAACTGGCTCGCCTCGACATGGGCGTAGAGCAGACGCGACATCGACAGGTAGATGCGGCGGACCTCGTCGAGATCGATCGGGTCGTAGAGCGAGCCTAGCCGCTTGACCTCGTCCGCCGTCAGGGTCATCGGCGTATCGGCGCGGAATTCGGCCCATCGCTCGGCCGAAAAGAACCGGTAGGGCGAATATTTTACGGTCGGAGCGAGTTGATCCATCGCTTACCCTCAGCTTTGGTTGCGCGAGGCTTTCTCGGCAATCCCGGACTGGCCGGTCCTTTTTTCGAGCTCCGCAAGCACGTCCGACAGCGGCACGCCGGCAACCGCCAGCACGACCAGCCAATGATAGAGAAGATCGGCGCTTTCGGAAACGAGGTCCTGTTTATCGCCCTTCACGGCAGCGATGACCGTTTCGACGGCTTCCTCGCCAAGCTTCTTGGCGGCGCGTTCCATGCCCTGGGTAAAGAGCTTGGCGGTCCATGACGACGGATCGCCCGAACGGGCGCGCTCAGTGACGATGCGTTCGAGATCATCCAGGGAAAAACCGGTCATTCGCATCTCGGCGAGAGAGGTCACGCGGCAGCATCCAGCCGCATCGGCAGGCCTGCTTTTGCCATGTAGTCCTTGGCCTGCGCAATGGTGTAGGTGCCAAAATGGAAAATGGAAGCTGCCAGAACGGCAGTGGCATGGCCATCGCGGATGCCTGCGACCATGTGCTCAAGCGTGCCGACGCCGCCCGAGGCGATCACCGGCGCGCGCACCGCATCGGCCACCGCGCGCGTAAGCGAGATATCGTAGCCGGCCTTGGTGCCGTCGCGATCCATGGAGGTCAGCAGAATTTCGCCGGCGCCGAGATCGACGACCTTTCGCGCGAACTCGATAGCGTCGATGCCGGTCTTCTCGCGGCCACCATGGGTGAAGATTTCCCAGCGGTCGCCCTCGCCCGGTAGCGAGACCTTCTTTGCATCGATGGCAACGACGATGCACTGGTTGCCAAACTTGTCGGCAGCCTCGGCGACGAAATCGGGATTCTTCACCGCCGCCGTGTTGATAGACACCTTGTCGGCGCCGGCCAGCAGCAGCTTTCGTATATCAGCCACCTGGCGCACGCCGCCGCCGACGGTCAGCGGCATGAAGCACTGCTCCGCCGTGCGGGCGATGACATCGAAGATGGTTTCGCGGTTGTCGGACGATGCGGTGATGTCGAGGAAGCAAAGCTCGTCGGCACCGGCCGCATCATAGGCCTTGGCCGCCTCGACCGGATCGCCGGCGTCGATCAGGTCGACGAAGTTGACGCCCTTGACGACGCGGCCGTCCTTGACATCGAGACAGGGAATGACACGGGCTTTGAGGGTCAAAGGACGGCCTCCATTTTTGTTTGCGCGTCCTCGCCGCTTCGCGGCTGCGGGCGTCGCGGGGCGTCCTTGACGTCGAGACAGGGAATAACGCGGGCTTTGAGGGTCATTGCATCAGGTCTCCCGGTCCTTGCGTTCCAGCGTATCCAGGAAGTCGACGAGCAGCTTGCCAACCAGTGGAGGCGCTTCGGCACTGGCGTCGAATACCGGATCGTAGGCAGAGATAGTCAGCCCGACGACCGGGATCAACCGCGCAACACCGCAGGCCATCAGCCGCAACTGGTCGGGGTTTGGGCCACCCGGCGTAGCGTAGCGGTTGGCCTGCAGGATATCCGGGTCGAGGACATCAAGGTCGAGATGCAGATGCGTGCGGCTGGCACCGGCAGCCTTCAGCCTGCCGACAGCGCCAGACGCCTGCGTGCACTCTGCGCGGATGACGGGCAGGCTTTCCAGAAGGCGTTTTTCGTCCGGATCGAGATCGCGGGCATCGACCAGCAAGCAGCGCGAAGGGTCGATTGCCTGGAAACCGGGAATGGCATTCGCCATCGGGCGCCAGCACAGACCGAGCACGGTTGCCAGCGCCATGCCGTCGAGGAAGCCGAAGGTCGATGTCTCGGGCGTGTTGATATCGCCATGCTGGTCGGCCCAGATGATCGAATCGGCGCCGTCTCCGGCAACCGCGCCTGTCGTGGTCAGGCAGTTGCCGGAAAGCACGATCGGGAACCGCCCGGCGGCCTTGCTGGCCGCCACCCTGGCCGCGACGGCATGGCAGACGGCAAAACCGGTCGCGATCTCGCGCCCCTGCTCGTCGCCAACCTTGCCGATATCCTCAACCGTAATGTCGTGCCCGCTCAACGTCAGCGCTTCGACCAGTCCGCCGGCGATGATAGCCTCAGGGCCCAGTCCGACGCCAGATTGATAATGGCCGCTGTCATAGGGTGCGAGGATGAGCGAAAGCTTCATCGCCGGCTACCTTTCCCCGCTTTCAGAATTGTGAGCGCTTCCGCCGGGTCGATGCGGCCGTCATAGAGCGCGCGGCCGGAGATCGCGCCTTCGAGCTTTGTCGCATCGGGCATGGTCATGCGCACGATGTCGGCGATCGAGGCGAGGCCGCCCGAGGCGATGACCGGAATGGAGACTGCTTCGGCAAGGTCGATGGTCGCATCCCAATTGATGCCGGTGAGAATGCCGTCGCGGTCGATGTCGGTGTAGATGATCGCCGACACGCCAGCACCTTCGAATTTCTTTGCCAGCTCGATGACGCCCAGCGTCGAAGCCTCTGCCCAGCCCTCGACCGCGACCTTGCCGCCCTTGGCGTCGATGCCGACCGCAATCTTGCCCGGAAACTTCTTGCAGGCTTCGATGACCAGGCCGGGATCGCGCACGGCGACCGTGCCGAGGATGACGCGGGCAAGCCCCTTGGAAAGCCAACTCTCGATATGATCGAGCGTGCGGATGCCGCCGCCGAGCTGGACCGGATTTTTCGTCGCCTTGAGGATCGCCTCGACGGCCGCGCCATTGACGCTCTCGCCGGCGAAAGCGCCGTTGAGATCGACGACATGCAGCCACTCAAAACCCTGATCCTCGAAGGATTTTGCCTGGGCGGCGGGATCGGCGTTGTAGACGGTGGCCTGATCCATGTCGCCGAGCTTCAGGCGAACGCACTGGCCGTCTTTCAGGTCGATGGCGGGAAAGAGGATCATGGCTTCCATTTCAGAAAATTGGTGATCAGGGCAAGGCCGAGCGCCTGGCTCTTCTCGGGATGGAACTGCGTGCCGGCCATGTTGTCGCGCGCGACCGCGGCGGTGACCGGACCGCCGTAGTCGGCAACGGCCAGCACCTGGTCCGGCTTGGTCGCATCGAGATGGTAGGAATGGACGAAATAGGCATGCAGACCGCCCTCTCCCGTCCGGATTCCGTCAAACAGCGGATGCGAATGTTTCACGTGAATCGTGTTCCAGCCGATCTGCGGGATCTTCAATGCCGGGTCGGACGGGGTGATTTCCTTCACGTCGCCGGCGATCCAGCCGAAGCCGTGGGTGATCGTCTTTTCGAGACCACGCTCGGACATCAGCTGCATGCCGACGCAGATGCCGAGAAACGGCCTCGCCTGTTTTATCGCGACCTCATCGATGGCTTCAGTCATGCCCGGCACTGCGTCGAGCCCGGCGCGGCAATCGGCATAGGCGCCGACGCCCGGCAGCACGATGCGGTCGGCGGTGCGGACGCGCTCGGCATCGGCCGTCAGGTCGATCTCGGCGGCAATCCCCGCCTCGCGCGCGGCGCGTTCGAATGCCTTGGTGGCCGAGCGGAGATTGCCCGACCCGTAATCGATGATGGCAACACGCATGTCAGGCTTTTCCGGGATATTGAACGAGGCCTAGCGCCGGTGCAGGTCGCGAAAGCGCATGGGGCGAGGCAACCGCGACGGGACGGGCAATCTCCTCGGCCTCGGCAGTCTCGCCGCTCGCAGCCTGTGTGAGATAGCGTATCTCGGCGTCAGATATATCATCGGCCTCGACAGCGCCCCATTCGCGCCAACCCCGGCGGCGAAGAGCTGCAATGCGCAGCGCCGGCCCTTCCAGGCCGACAAAGATCGAGACGAGCACCGACAGCAGCGACCCGGTCACGCCGAAGCCTGCGACTTCGCCAAGCGCTGCCAACGCCAGCGCGGCAGCGAATGCAAACGCGGCTTCGATCCAGAGACGGTGCCAGAGCAGCCAGATCGGGGGCACGAGAAAGGCAAAAACCGCAAACCTGTCGCGGACGAAGACGGCCTTGTCGGATACCTCGCCGCGCCCCTTGAGCGGCGGCTCCATGACGACATAAGTGCTCATCGGCGTCAGCCTTTCAGCGAACCTTTGGTGGAAGGAACCGCGTCTGGCTGGCGCGGGTCGCGCTCGAGAGCCGTCCGCAACGCACGCGCCACAGCCTTGAAGCAGGTCTCGGCGATGTGGTGGTTGTTGGCGCCGTAATGATTGGTGACATGCAGCGTGATGCCGGCATTCTGCGACAGAGCCTGGAAGAATTCGCGCACCAGTTCGGTGTCGAAAGTGCCGATCTTCGGCGCCGAGAACTTTACGTCCCAGACAAGGAACGGCCGGCCCGAAACATCGATTGCAGCCCGCGTCAGCGTCTCGTCCATGGCAAGGTCGATCGACGCATAGCGCATGATGCCTCGACGCTCGCCGAGCGCCTTCGCCAGAGCCTGGCCGATGACGATGCCGGTGTCCTCGACCGTGTGGTGGTCGTCGATATGCAGGTCGCCCTTGGCCTTAACCGTCATGTCGATCAGCGAATGGCGCGAAAGCTGGTCAAGCATATGGTCGAAGAAGCCGACGCCCGTCGACATATCGGAGCGGCCGGTGCCGTCGATATCGAGGGAAACGGCGATCTCCGTTTCGCGGGTCTTGCGGCTGACTTCGGCGGCACGCTTGCTCATGGAGCGGTTCCTTGCATTCAGAAAACGTGAGCCTTCTAACAGCATGCTGCCACGATTTCCAGTTGGCACGACGCGTGTGTTGCGGCGCGTCTCGTGGGGATTTGCAATCATGCGGCCTATGCATACATATGGCGAAACAAACCTCGTACCGCGCCGATTGCCTTAAAGGGATGGCGCGCAATCGGAGCTGAATATGTCGAATGAATTGACGATGCACGCCACAACGATCGTGACCGTGCGCAAGGGCGGCAAGGTGGTGATCGCCGGCGACGGCCAGGTGAGCCTTGGCCAGACCATCATGAAGGGCAATGCCAAGAAGGTGCGCCGGCTCGGCAAGGGCAATGTCATTGCCGGCTTCGCCGGCGCCACGGCTGACGCCTTCACCCTGCTCGAACGCCTCGAAGCCAAGCTCGAACAATATCCCGACCAGCTGACTCGCGCCTGCGTCGAGCTTGCCAAGGACTGGCGCACCGACCGCTATCTGCGCCGGCTGGAAGCGATGATGCTGGTTGCCGACAAGAATGTCTCGCTGGCGCTGACCGGCACCGGCGACGTGCTGGAGCCGGAATATGGCGTGATGGCGATCGGCTCGGGCGGCAATTACGCGCTGGCCGCGGCCCGCGCGCTGATGGACACCGACAAGGACGCCGAGGAGATCGCCCGCAAGGCGATGGAGATCGCCGCCGACATCTGCGTCTACACCAACCACAGCTTCGTCATCGAAACGCTCGATGCCGCCTGAGGCGCAGCCCCGCTACAGCTTCCGTCCGGTGGTCGAGGCAGATTTGCCGATGATCGCCGGCTGGCTGCGGCAACCGCATGTCGCCGAGTGGTGGGACGATGCTGAAGACGAGATCGCCTCGATCCGCGAGCATATCGACAGCATATCGGTCGAGCCGCTGATCGTTGAGCTGAACGGCAAGCCGATCGGCTATCTGCAAAGCTACGATCCGCATCTCGAGGACGACCATCCCTATCAGGACCAGCCATTCGGCACGCTTGGGCTCGACCTTTCCATCGGCAGGCCGGAGCTTGTCGGCATGGGTCATGGTTCGGCACTTTTGCGGCAGTTCGTGGAAGAGCTGTTCGAGGAAGGCACGCCGCGCGTGATCATCGACCCGGACCCGGCCAACAAAAGGGCCATTCGCGCCTATGAGAAGGCCGGTTTTCGCGCCTTCGACACACGGATCTCGATCTATGGTCCGGCCCTGATGATGGCGATCGACGCCGATGACTGGAACGAGGACGCATGACCGCTTCGGCAGGGCAGAAAAAAGACGCTTTTCACCTGTCCTGGCAGGCTGGCGTCGCGATCGCAGCAGCGCTGATCATCGCGCAGGCGGTGATCCTCTATGGGATGGGCCGGGTGCCGATCTGCGAATGTGGCTATGTAAAGCTCTGGCACGGTGTCGTGCAGAGTTCCGAGAATTCGCAGCATATCAGCGACTGGTACACCTTCTCGCACATCATCCACGGCTTCCTGTTTTATGCGCTTGCCTGGCTGGTGCTGCCCGGACGGTCGATCTGGATAAGGCTGGCGCTGGCCATTGTCGTGGAAGGCGCCTGGGAGCTCCTGGAAAACAGCGACTTCATCATCAACCGCTACCGGGAAGGCACGATCTCGCTCGACTATTACGGCGACAGCATCATCAATTCAGTATCGGATACGCTGGCGATGGTGCTGGGCTTTGTCATGGCGCGGCGCCTGCCCGTATGGAGCATCGTCGTCCTAGCGCTGATCTTCGAAATCGGGGTCGGTTATCTCATCCGGGACAATTTGACACTCAATGTAATCATGCTGGTCCATCCTTTCGAGGTGATCAAGCAGTGGCAGGCGGGGGCCATCTAGACCTATGAACACGCTTTCCAAATCGCCGGACATTTCCATCTCGAACGCAGCGCTGCTCGCGGCGATAGAACGCGGCCTTGTGACGGCCGACCAGGCGCAAGGGCTGCGCGATCTGGAAAGGACGAGAGCCGCCGCCCTCGACGTCGAGCCGCAGGATGACGAAAAGTTCCGTTTCATCAGCGGGTTCAGCGATATCTTCGTGACGATCGGCCTCGGCCTGTTCCTCGGCGCTCTGGGCTACTTCTCCATCGAATTCATCGGCGGCGTCGGCATGTGTGTCGTCATCGCGGTGGCGAACTGGCTGCTTGCAGAATATTTCACCCGCAAGCGGCGCATGGCGCTGCCGAGCATCGTGCTGCTTCTGGCTTTCGCGGCAGCGGTGTTTGGGGCCGTCGCCTTGGCCCTGGATCCGAGGCTGGGCTTCGGTTCAGCGTTTGCCGACGATACCGGCTGGCCAATCGTCGTGGCCGGGCTCGTCACTGCCGGCGCCACTGCGCTGCACTACTGGCGTTTTCGCGTGCCGATCACAGTGGCAGCCGGGGTCGCGGCTCTGGTTGCCGCCGCTGTCGGGCTTGTCTTCATCGCTGCTCCCGATCTCATTGCACAGATCGCCAAGCCGTTGCTGCTCGTCTGCGGGCTTGCGGTGTTCGCGCTCGCCATGCGCTTCGACCTGAGCGATCCGCAACGCCAGACCCGGCGCACCGACATCGCCTTCTGGCTGCACATGCTGGCTGCTCCGCTGATCGTCCATCCGCTCGTCAGCGGCCTGGTCGGCCAAGGCGGCCCCGAGGCCATTTCGGCCTGGAGCATCCTTGCGATCTTCATCGGCCTCGCATTCGTCGCCGTGCTGGTCGACAGGCGCGCCATTCTCGTCTCGGGCCTGTCCTATGCCGGCTTTGCCTTCGGTTCGCTGGTCGTCAAGGCGGGACTGTCGGACAGCGTCGTGCCGCTGACCATGCTGGTGCTCGGTGCGCTGGTGCTCCTGCTAAGCGCCGGTTGGCATACGCTGCGCCGCACTCTTCTGTCCCGGCTGCCGGACGCCCTTGCGGGCCGGCTTCCGGCTCATACATAAGCAAAAACAAAACCGAGTATCCAATATGTCAAATTTTTCCCCCCGCGAGATCGTTTCCGAACTCGATCGTTTCATCATCGGCCAGAAGGACGCCAAGCGCGCCGTGGCCATCGCATTGCGCAATCGCTGGCGCCGCCAGCAGCTCGAAGGCAACATGCGCGAAGAGGTGATGCCCAAGAACATCCTGATGATCGGGCCGACCGGCGTCGGCAAGACCGAGATTTCGCGCCGTCTCGCAAGGCTGGCCGGCGCGCCCTTCATCAAGGTCGAGGCAACCAAGTTTACCGAAGTCGGCTATGTCGGCCGCGATGTCGAGCAGATCATCCGTGACCTCGTCGAGACCGCGATCGGCATCGTGCGTGAAAAGATGCGCGAAGACGTCAAGGCGCGCGCGCATCTCAATGCCGAGGAGCGCGTGCTTGAGGCGCTGGTTGGCAAGACGGCGAGCCCGGCCACCCGTGACAGCTTCCGCAAGAAGCTGCGCGACGGCGAGCTCGACGACAAGGAGATCGAGGTCGAGGTTGCCGACACCGGAACCGGCGGCATGCCGGGCTTCGAGATTCCGGGCATGCCCGGCGCCAATATCGGCGTGATGAACATCAACGACATGCTGTCCAAGGCCATGGGCCAGACGCGGACCAAGACGCGCAAGACCACGGTCAAGGAGTCCTACGAGCTGCTGATCGCCGACGAATCCGACAAGCTGCTCGACCAGGACGAGGTCGTGCGCAAGGCGCTGGAATCGGCCGAGAATGACGGCATCGTCTTCCTCGACGAGATCGACAAGATCGCCGCCAGGAGCGACATTTCCGGTGGCCCGTCCCGCGAAGGCGTGCAGCGCGACCTGCTGCCGCTGGTCGAGGGCACGACGGTTTCGACCAAATATGGACCGGTGAAGACCGACCATATCCTGTTCATCGCGTCGGGCGCGTTCCATGTTTCCAAGCCCTCCGACCTGCTGCCGGAGCTTCAGGGCCGCCTGCCGATCCGTGTCGAGCTGCGGGCTCTGGAAAAGGACGATTTCCGGCGCATCCTGACCGAGACGGAGGCCAGCCTGATCAAGCAGTATATCGCGCTGATGGGCACCGAAGGCGTGACGCTCGAATTCACCGACGATGCGATTGATGCGCTGGCCGGAATTGCGGTCGACCTCAACGCCAGCGTCGAGAATATCGGCGCGCGGCGCCTGCAGACCGTGATGGAGCGCGTGCTGGACGAAATCTCCTACACCGCTCCCGATCAGTCGGGCACCTCGGTGAAGATCGACGCCGCCTATGTCGAGAAGCATGTCGGCGATCTGTCGCGGAACACGGATTTGTCGCGATTCATCCTTTAAGGATCGGTCCAAAGGTCCCACACAATGGAAAAGCGCTCGACTCGGTCGAGCGCTTTTTCTAATTTGCCGGACTGATGGCTATCGAAGGTTGCGGAAACGCATGAAAATCTCGTCTCTCCTGGCGTTTCCGGTTCTGGCCTACCTGGCCTTGCCAGCCCAAGCGCAAACGCTTGTGCCGCCGGGAAACCGCAACGCCGAACAGCCGACGGTACCGGGCGCCTCGTCCAAGCGCACCAAGGCCGGCAAGACCAGCTTCGACGCCAAGTACCGCAAGGTCTATGCGCTGTTCAAGAATGACAGCGCGCTGCGGGCTAAGATCCGCGAGACGGCATCCGCCTACAGGATCGACCCGATGCACATCGTCGGAGCGCTGGTCGGCGAGCACACCTACAATGTCGACGCCTATGACCGCCTGCAGACCTATTATGTGAAGGCGGCGGCCTATCTCAACAACGGCATCAGCTTCACCTACAAAGGCGAAGACGTCACCGATTTCATCCAGCGGCCCGAATTTGCCGGCTGCGCCAGCAAGACCGACAGCTACGATCTGTGGGAATGCCGCGAGAACGTCTGGAACCGCCAGTTCCGCGGCAAGACGGTGGGTGGCAAGAGCTATCCCAACGACCGTTTCAGCGCCACCTTCTTCCAGCCCTTCTATGCCGGCCAGACATTCGGCCTTGGCCAGCTCAATCCGCTGACGGCACTTCAGGTGAGCGATCTCGTCCACCGGGTTTCGGGACTGCCGAAGCTCGATGCCGCGCGGCCGGGCCAGGTCTATGAAACGATCATGGACCCGGACCTGACCTTGCCTTATGTCGCCGCCGTCGTGAAAACGTCGATCGACGCCTATCGCAATATTGCCGGCTTCGACATTTCGAAGAATCCGGGAATAACCGCGACCTTGTACAATATCGGCAACCCGGAAGCGCGCGCCTATGCGCTGAAAGCGGAAAACCAGAAGCGGCAGAGCGAAGGCCAGGAAGCCAAGTTTCCAGAAGAAAATTATTACGGCTGGCTGGTCAACGACAAGCTGCCGGAATTGCAGGCGCTTTTCTAGCCGACGCCGAAGATCAGCGCCGTCGCCCGCGAGCGGCTTTCAGTTGCGCGGTGAGGTTCAGGATATCGTCCTCACCGATCCGGTTTATCGAACGGGCCAGCAGATTGGCGAGTTCGGTCGCTGCTGGAGACAGCCCCGATGTATCGATCACCACGCGCGGATGCGACGTTTCGGCCAGACGCTGCAGATCCTCGGCGTCATCCCAGATGATGTTGAAATAGCCGATGATCTTCTGGATAAGAGCCCAGGTCGGGGTTCCGCGCCTGCCATGCTCGAGTGCGGAGAGATAGGCGGCACTCACGCCGAGGGCTGCGGCCATTTCCTTCTGGCTGACGCCTCTTTCGTCGCGCAGCGCGCGCAGCCTTTCACCAAGCGGCGTCATGATTTCGGCACCGCATGACGGCGAAGCCTTATGTAGAGCGCGCCCGAGCCGCCGTGGTTGCGGGCGGCATGGTCGTGACTGCTTACAAACATGCGAAAAGGCGGTGTCATCAGCCAGGCCGGCACGGCGCGGCGCAGCACGCCCTCGCCGCCGGAAGACGAACCCTTGCCGGTGATAACCAGGACGTAGCGCACACCGCCGGCATAGGCGCGGGTCAGGAAGGAAAGCAGCAGCGAATAGGCCTGATCCTGCGTCAGGCCGTGCAGATCGACCCTGCCCTCGATCGGCAGGCGGCCCTTGGCAATCTTGTCGTGGGTCGGCGCATCGAAGGAATGCGTGACGGTCTGGCGCGGCTTGGCTGGTGTTGGAGCTGCCGGCTTGGCGACCGGTTTGTCCATGGCCATCGCCTGTTCCATGGTCATCGGCTCCGGCGACGGTTCTTGCACGCCCACCTTGCCTTTGAGCGGCTTGGCCGAGCGCGCGACCAGGTTCCAGAGGACACGGTCCTCGTCGCTGAGTTTTTTGCCGCGCCCGCTCATGATGATGCCTCGCCGGCAAGGCTTCGGGGAATGAGGGCGAAAAAATCGGCATTGTTTCGCACCACACCCGCGATCTCGCCGGCCTCAAAACCGGAGCCGGCGAAGAGGTCGCCCCGCGCAGTCCCCACGATGGCCGAACCGGTATCCTGCGCGATCATCAGGCGGCGAAAGGGTTTTTTCTCGAAGGCCGTCAGCATTGGCGCGTGGATGAAGAACGGCGTGCCGAATGTGTGGAGCAGCCGGTCGATGGCCATGGAACGACCCGGCGTCAGCGGCACTTTTGCCGCGGCGATCGGACCAAGCTCTGGTTCGTCGACAGGCGCATCGCGGAAGAAGATATAGGACCGGTTCTGCCAGAGGATTTCGCTGACCCGGTGCGGGTTGGCGGCCAGCCATGCCCGGATCGACTGCATGGTGACCTGTTCGAGCAGGATTTCACCGAGATCGGCCAGTTTTTTCCCCGGGCCCGAAAATCTCTGGCCGGATTTTGCCGCATAGGTGACGCGGCGCAGCGATCCGTCCGTCATCTTGAGCCGGGCGGCTCCCTGGACATGAATGAAGAACGCATCGACCGGGTCGGCAACCCAAGCGATTTCCAGCCCGCGCCCAGCCAGAGCGCCCTGTTCGATTGCCGCGCGATCGAAATATTCAACAGGGCCCGTTGGCGTCTCAAGCCCGAAGGCGAGATATGGATCCATGCCCGCAGGGCGGTTTTCGTCATCGATATCGACCAGATCGTCGGGCCGCGCCAAGAGCGGAACCCTGAATTTTTCGCTTCGGCTGGCAGATGCTTCCACTTCGGGCTCATAGAAGCCCGTGACGAAACCGGCTTCCGCGTCATCCGGCACGATCAGGGCCGGAACGAAATGACGCTCGAAAAAAGCCCTGGCATCGCCAGTGCTTTCGGCTCGGGCTGCGGCATAAGCTTCTTCGAAGGCCGAAAAATCGATGCCCAGCGAGCCCGTTCGATAGGGTTTGTTCAGGACGTGGAAGGCTGAGCGGCGAAAGGCGGCATAGGCGTCCGCCTGGGTATCATCTGCCCAGCCGGGCAGGTCGTCGAAGGAGACGATGCGGAAAACAGGCGACAAAGGCACCGGCCCGGCTCCCGCAAAAGGCTCAGTCTTCTTCTTCGGTGGCGACGAGCTTCCAGTTCGGGTCGCGCGAGCGGGTGTCGCGGGCGAAGGTCCAGACGTCCTTGACCTCGGCCACCGTCTCGGGATCGCCGTCGATCACCTCGCCGGCCTTGTCGCGCGTGGCTGAAATCAGCTCGCTGACGATGCGGAGCGTGATATGCGCCTCGCCATTCTTCATCTCGGCCGAGACGATATCGGCCTTATCGATACCAACGAAGGAGGACTGGATCTTTTCCGAGCGCCCTTCGCGATCGGAAATCGCCGCGACAAAACCGTCATAGACTTCGCGCGAAAGCAGGTTTTTCAACGTCTTGCGGTCGCCGTCGGCATAGGCCATCACGATCATCTCATAGGCCATCTTGGCGCCGTCGACGAAGGTTTTAGGCTCGAAGGTCTGATCGCCGTCCTTGATCGCGCGCAAGCCCTTGTTCAGCTCCGTGCCGGGCTTGGCGAAGGCGTCGATTGCCACATAGGCTTCGTCATTATCTGCGGAAACGCGCTTGCGCGGCAGGGAAACGACATTTTCCGGCTTGGCCGAGGCGTCCTTGTCGCTGCGGGTCCGCCCAGCGGTATAGGGATCGAAGGGCGGACGCTCGTTGCCGGTGCGGCGGCCGAGCACATTGCGCAGCTGGAAGAAGATCACGACAGCCGCAATCAGAAAAAATATCGTGCCGAAATCGAAGAATTCCATGTCTTTCGCCACTAGTCCTTTGTCTTCGGCCGGCAACACCGCCGTTTCGCCGCATTCCGCGCTTCAATCCATGCATATAGAACGCATGCCGTCATCATTCAAATCAAAGGCATGCATACCTATCTATCGTATAATGTGCCAGCATCGGGTGCTGGGCATTTTGATGCAACCTTAATATTGGCGGGCACGTGCGGGTTTCCCTCATTCCTTTGTTTCTTCTTCTGCTTCCCCTGATCGAAATCGCCGGTTTCGTGGTCGTCGGGCGCCAGATCGGCGTTTTGCCTACTCTGGGGCTTACCATCGCCACCGGAATCGCCGGCGGCATGCTGATGCGCTACCAGGGATTCAGCGTTCTGGCCGGCATTCGCGCCGAAATCGAGGCTGGGCGCGACCCCAGCCGCAACCTCGCCCATGGCGTGATGATCCTGCTTGCCGGCGTTCTGCTGCTCATTCCGGGCTTCGTGACGGATATCGTCGGCATATTGCTTTTCATTCCACCGATCCGCGACCTCGGCTGGCGCTTTATCAAGCGGCGGGTCAATTTTTCGGCGGATTTCGGCCGGATGGGCGGCTTCCCGCGGGACGGCAGGCGCGAAAAGACCATCGATCTCGACGAAGACGACTACACCAAAGGCCCCGACCCGCGGTCGCCCTGGCGGCAGATCGGCGACGAGTGATCCGCCAAACGGCCTGAAACCGGCAAAAACTTGTGTTGGCAAGAACACCATGCTAGCCAACGCACGATTTTAATCCGGGCCGCCGGGCGGCTGAAGCAAAGAGGATCATGGCTCATGGCCAAGAACGACAATGACGCCGCGGGCGCTGTGAGCAACGGAAACGGCAACAACGGCGTGCAGCCTTCGTTGAACGTGCTTGCCCAGTATGTGAAGGACCTTTCCTTCGAAAGCCCCGGCGCGCCGAATTCGCTGCGCGGCCGCGATAAGGCTCCCGGCATCGCCATCAATGTCAACGTCAACGCCAATCCGCTTTCGGACAAGGAATTCGACGTCAATCTGTCGCTGACGGCCAAGGCTGCCTTCGACAAGGACGTGCTGTTCAATGTCGAGCTCGTCTATGGCGGCGTCTTTAAGATCGAAGGCTTCCCGCAGGAGCACATGCTGCCGCTGCTGTTCATCGAATGCCCGCGCCTGCTGTTCCCGTTCGCTCGCCAGATCATCGCCGACGCGACGCGTAATGGCGGCTTCCCGCCGCTGATGCTCGACCCGATCGATTTCGCGCAGATGTTCCAGCAGAAGGTGGCCGAAGACCAGGCTGCGGCCAAAGTTCAGGTCAGCTGATTTCTTCAGCGAAACCAATTGAAAAACCCGGCCTAGCGCCGGGTTTTTTCGTTTTCAGCTCTGTTTTTGTTTCTCAGTTCTCTTGGAAATTTTGCCAGAGGGCTTTTTCGCCGAGATCGGCGATCAGGCGCATATGCGCGGCACGTTCGGCATCCGTCAGGCGGGGCGGTAGCGGTTCGGGACGCGGCTCGATCGAAATCTCAATCTGGATTTCGGTCGTGGCATCCGACCTTGTTTCCATGCCTGCGTCCAGGACAAGGGCCGTCTGCTTGCCGCCGATCAGCTCGATATAGACTTCGGCCAGAAGCTGCGAATCGAGCAAGGCCCCGTGAAAAGTGCGGTGGCTGTTGTTGATACCGTAGCGGCGGCAGAGCGCGTCGAGCGAATTCGGCCCCATAGGATGCTTGCGCCGCGCCAATGCGAGCGAGTCGATGACGCGTTCCGAGCCGATCGCCGGCTGGCCGAGCCGGGCGAACTCGGCATTGATGAAGCCCATGTCGAAATTGGCGTTGTGGGCGACCAGCTTGGCGCCGTCGATGAATTCCATGAACTCTTCGGCTATTTCCGGAAAGGTCTTTTTATCCGCCAGTTGCTCATTGCTGATGCCATGGACCGCCAGCGCCTCGGCGTGAACGGCCCGCCCTTGCGGATTGATAAAGACGTGAAAGGTCTTGCCGGTCGGAAAGCGGTTGACGAGTTCGACGCCGCCGATCTCGATGACGCGGTCCTCGCGGGAATCGAGGCCCGTGGTTTCCGTATCGAAAATGATCTCGCGCATTCGAATCACCACTCCTTGACCAAGCATGGCCCCGACCGAGAATCCCGGCAAGGTCAGGCAGCTGGCTGTCCCGGCATTTCCTTGGTCAGCGTGGCGATGATTTCTTCGACCGACTTTTTCGCGAGCTCAAGGCCCTGGCCGGTATCGATGATGAAATCAGCGAGCCGGCGTTTTTCCGCATCCGGCACCTGTTTTGCCAGAATACTGGCGAATTTTTCCTCGGTCATGCCGGGCCGCGCAAGCACGCGCTCGCGCTGGATATCCGCCGGCGCGGTCACCACGGCCACCTTGTCGACGCGATTGCGGCCGCCGGTCTCGAATAGCAACGGAATATCGAGCACGGCAAGCGGCGCTTCAGCCGCGCGGTGCTTTGCCAGAAAGGCGTCTGCATCAGCGCGGACCAGTGGATGGATGATCGCTTCGATCTTTTTCAGGGCTTCCGCGTCGCCCAGAACCTGATGCGCGAGCAGCGTGCGGTCGACAACACCGTCCTTCGCCGTTCCGGGAAACGCCGCCTCCACCAGGGGTGCGGCCTTCCCGGCATAAAGACGATGGACGGTTTCGTCGGAATCATGCACCGGCACGCCGGCATCGGCAAACATCTTGGCCGTCGTCGACTTGCCCATGCCGATCGACCCGGTCAACCCCAGTACGATCATTTGGCACCCAGATCCGAAACGATGAGGCTGCGCAGTTCCGGCGTAACCTCCGGCCTGACGCCGAACCAGCGCTCGAAGCCCGGAACCGCCTGATGCAGCAACATGCCGAGGCCGTCGACGGTCTTCAGTCCCCGCATTCGCGCCGCAGCAAGCAGCGGTGTCTCCAGCGGTACATAGACAATGTCTGTAACGATGGCATGGTCGGGCAGATGTGACGGGTCGGCCGGGATCTCGGCGTTTCCATGCATGCCAAGCGCCGTTGTGTTGACCAACAGGCCGGCGTCGGAGAGCAGTTCCGAAACGGCATCGGAGGGATGGGCCGAAACACCTTCGCCAAAGCGATCAGCCAGTTCAGCTGCGCGCGCGACAGTCCGGTTGACGATGCGGATATCGGTAAACCCGCGCTGTTTCAGCGCGAAAATGACGGCGCGGGACGCGCCGCCGGCACCCAGCACGACGGCGGCTCCGGCTTTCGTCCAGCCCGGCGCATATTCATCGAGATTGGCGGCAAAGCCGTGTGCATCGGTGTTGGTGGCGCAGAGCTGGCCATCCTCGAACCACAAGGTGTTGACCGCGCCGATTTCCTCGGCGGCGGCGTCACGACGATCAGCGAAGCGGTAGGCTGCTTCCTTGTGCGGTATCGTGATATTGCCGCCGGCCAGCCCGTTTTCGGCCAATCCGCCGAGAAAAGCTTCGAAATTCTCCGGCGCCATATCGATGGCATCGTAGAAGCCGGCGATGCCATGCTTTTTCAGCCAAAAACCATGGATTTTCGGCGAACGCGAATGGGCGATCGGGTGACCGCACACGAACGCCTTAACGGCACGATCAGCCATCGATCGCTCCGAGATCGCGCAGCTTCGCCAGAAGCGGCAGCAGCGGCAGGCCGACAATGGTAAAATAGTCGCCGTCGATCTTTTCGAAGAGCTGGATGCCCTCACCTTCGATCTGATAGGCGCCGACGCTTGCCAGCGCCTTGTCGCCGACTCTCGCCAGGTGGCGGCCGATAAAGGCGGGATCGAGCTTGCGCATGGTCAGCCGCGCGACGCTGACGTCACGCCATAGCGTTTCGCCGTCCCGCACCAGAACGACGGCGCTGTTGAGCTGATGCGTCTTGCCGGAGAGATCGAGCAGATGCCGGCGTGCGTCTTCCTTGTCGCGGGGTTTATGGAAAACGCGGTCGCCCAGCGAAAGCGTCTGGTCGCAGCCGATCACGAGAGCCCCGGGATGGCTTTCGCTGACATTGATTGCCTTGGCCTCGGCCAGGATCGACGCGACATCTTCCGGCGTAGCGCCTGTGCCCTCGAGCGGCGCTTCGAGTGCCCTCTCATCCACATCGGCCGGGATTGCGGTGAATTCGATGCCGGCATTGGCCAGAAGCGCCTTCCGGAACGGGCTTGCCGAAGCCAGTATGATTTTCGCTGCCATGCAAACCTCGGTCGAAGTGACGGTCGCGCTTCGACTAGCGCGTCTTGCCGCGCAGGGCAACGATTGCGGCTGCCGTTTCCTCGATGGAACGACGGCTGACATCGATCATCGGCCAGTTGTGCCGCGTGCAGATCTGCCGCGCATAGGCAAGTTCCTCGGCAATCGACGCCCTGTCGACATAGCCTTGTGAATCATAACCGGTGGTCGTTCCCAGCACCCGGTTCTGACGGACCTGCGAGACACGCTCGGCGGTGGCGACCAGGCCAACGATGAGGGGTTTCCTGGCGTCAGCCAAGCTCTCCGGCAGCGGCACGCCGAGAACGATCGGGATGTTGGCGGTCTTGATGCCGCGATTGGCCAGATAGATGCTGGTCGGCGTCTTTGAGGTTCGCGATATGCCGATGAGAACGACATCAGCCTCGTCGACATCGCCGGGCAACTGGCCGTCGTCATGCTCCATGGTGAAGTTCAGCGCATCGATGCGCCGGAAATATTCAGCATCCAGCACATGTTGCGCACCGACCCGGCGCCCGGCCGGCGTACCGAGATAGGACTGGAAGACCGCAAGCACCGGCTCCAGCACGGAAACGCAAGGCAAGCCCATTTCGGCGCAGCGCGCATCGATCTGGCCGGCAAGGTTCTGGTCGACAAGCGTATAGAGAACGATGCCGGGCTCTTCCTCGATATCCTCGAACACCTTCATCAGCTGCTTGTCGGTGCGGATGAGCGGATAGATGTGCTCGATCGCCCTTGCATCCTTGTATTGCGCGGATGCCGCCCGCCCGGCGGCCAGCAGCGTCTCGCCGGTAGCGTCCGAAATAAGGTGAAGATGGAAGAAGCTCTGGGGTTTGTTCACAAGGCGCGCCCGGTTCTGTGGTCAAATGTGGATAAGCAGGACATTTGCCCCTCTCGGCCAGAGCGGACTGTATCAGAAGCCAGCTTGTCCACAATTCGCCCTGCTGTCCGTTTCGTTTCCGCGGCAAGGAGGGTTATGGGGATAAGTCGAACAAGCCTTCGACAACTGTCATCGGCCTGAAATTTTCAACCTATCAAGGCTTTGTAATTCCTGGCTGAAATCTGCTCGTCCCCAGAGTTTTCCAATTCACATCGAAATCGGCGCGACAATATGCTTTCTGGTTACAAAGGCTCGTTCGGGGATAAGTCGCAATTCCCGATTCCAACAGAGTCTAAGAATCAGAAGACTCTTTTCATAGAATTTATATTTATAGAAAGAGCTGGGAGGATAACGCTCAATGCACGCGCAACGCGTCATGCTGGACGTCCTGAAAGGCGAGACAGCTTCTCCGCCTCCGCTCTGGATGATGCGGCAGGCTGGCCGATACCTTCCCGAATACAGGGAGCTCAGGAAGAAGGCCGGAAGCTTCCTCGACCTCTGCTACAATCCGGACTTCGCAGTGGAGGTGACGCTCCAGCCGATCCGCCGCTTTGGCTTCGATGCTTCGATCCTGTTCTCCGACATCCTCGTCGTGCCTCATGCGCTTGGCCGCGATCTTCGCTTCGAGGAAGGGCGAGGTCCGCTGATGACGCCGATCTCGGCACCGGAAATTGCTGCTCTTGACGGATCGAATTTCCATCACCATCTGAAGCCGGTCTACGAGACGGTAAAGCGCCTTCGCACTGAGCTCCCCGAACAAACCACATTGATCGGCTTTTGCGGCGCACCGTGGACGCTTGCGACCTACATGATCGCCGGCCATGGAACGCCCGATCAGGCACCGGCCCGGCTTTTTGCCTTTCGTGAGCCTGAGGCAATGGCGCAGTTGCTTTCGATGCTCTCGGACTATTCGGCCAAATATCTCATCAAACAGATCGAAGCCGGCGTGGACGTCGTCCAGATATTCGACAGTTGGTCCGGCGTGCTCGATGAGGCCTGTTTCGAGGCGTTCTGCGTCCGCCCGGTGGCGGAAATCGTGCGGCAGGTTCGCGCCGTCTATCCCGATGTTCCGATCATCGGGTTCCCGAAAGGTGCCGGCCACCGCTATTCCACCTATCGCGAGAAGACGGGCGTTACCGGTCTCGGACTGGATTGGACGGTGCCTTTGTCCCAGGCGCAGGCCCTACAGGCCGGCGGGGCCGTGCAGGGCAACCTTGATCCATTGCGGCTTGTAGCCGGCGGACGGGCCCTCTCTGAGGGCGTGGACGCTATCCTGAAGGCATTGGGCGCCGGGCCGCTGATCTTCAACCTCGGCCATGGTATTACGCCGGAAACGCCTATCGAACATGTCGAGGCGATGATCCGGCAAGTCAGGAGCTTTTCAGGGCAATGAGTGCTGAAAGCGCAAAAGTTTCGCCAAACGGCGGACAGGCGATGAAGCGGGCGGCGATCGCGATCGGCATTTTCGTCGTTCTGACGGGATTGCTGTTCTATTTCGACCCGGAAAATCTCTATCTCTGGGCCAAGGCCGTGCATGTCATCGCCGTCATCTCGTGGATGGCGGGCATGCTCTATCTGCCGCGGCTGTTCGTCTATCACGTCGATGCCGAGCCGGGTTCTGTTCAGTCGGAAACTTTCAAGGTGATGGAGCGGCGTCTGCTGCGCGCGATCATCAATCCGGCGATGATCATCACTTGGGTGTTCGGCCTGTGGCTTGCCTGGAAAGGCTTTGGCTTCTCGGGTGGCTGGCTGCATGCGAAGATTGCGGCGGTCGTTGCGCTATCCGGCGTGCATGGTTATCTCGCTGGCGCGGTTCGCCGTTTTGCCGAAGACCGAAACACCAAACCGGCACGTCATTGGCGGATGATCAACGAGATTCCGACAGTTTTGATGATCATCATCGTCATTCTCGTCATCGTGAAGCCATTCTGACCGCTTCGATCCCGTAAAATGGCACCTTGCTCTTTGCCGGGTAGCCGGATAAAAGACAGATCTTCCTTCCCGCCACGCGCCGTCCCCACTTTCACCTTGACCGCGCTCGGCGCTCATCGCATTCGCCGATATTTTTCCCTTATCTCATTCAGAGTCCGTCTATGCAGGAAATGAAACTCCAGGAGTTCAAGAACAAGAAACCGACCGATCTCATTGCGTTCGCCGAAACGCTCGAGGTCGAGAACGCCAGCGTCATGCGCAAGCAGGAGCTGATGTTCGCCATTCTCAAGAAACTCGCGGCGCAGGACATCGAGATCATCGGTGACGGCGTCGTTGAAGTGCTGCAGGACGGTTTTGGTTTCCTTCGCTCCGCAAACGCCAACTATCTGCCGGGCCCGGACGATATCTACATCTCGCCTTCGCAGATTCGGCGGTTTTCGCTGAAGACCGGCGATACGGTCGAGGGTCCGATCCGCAGCCCCAAGGAAGGCGAACGCTATTTCGCGCTTCTCAAGGTCAACACGATCAATTTCGACGATCCGGAAAAGATCCGTCACAAGATCCATTTCGACAATCTGACGCCGCTTTACCCGACGGCGCGCCTGAAGATGGAAGTCGAAAACCCGACCACCAAGGATATCTCGCCGCGCGTCATCGATCTCGTGGCGCCGCTCGGCAAGGGCCAGCGCGCCCTGATCGTGGCGCAGCCGCGTACCGGTAAGACGGTGCTGCTGCAGAACATCGCCCACTCCATCACGACCAACCATCCGGAATGCTACCTGATCGTGCTTCTGATCGACGAGCGGCCGGAAGAAGTGACCGACATGCAGCGTTCGGTGAAGGGCGAGGTTGTTTCCTCGACATTCGACGAGCCGGCGGTGCGTCACGTGCAGGTCGCGGAAATGGTCATCGAAAAGGCGAAGCGCCTGGTCGAGCATGGCCGTGACGTGGTCATCCTGCTCGATTCCATCACGCGCCTCGGCCGTGCCTACAACACCGTGGTGCCGTCATCCGGCAAGGTTCTGACCGGCGGTGTCGACGCCAATGCCCTGCAGCGCCCCAAGCGCTTCTTCGGTGCAGCGCGTAACATTGAGGAAGGCGGATCGCTGACGATCATCGCAACCGCGCTGATCGATACCGGCAGCCGCATGGACGAAGTCATCTTCGAAGAGTTCAAGGGTACGGGCAACTCGGAAATCGTGCTCGACCGCAAGGTCGCCGACAAGCGCATCTACCCGGCAA
The DNA here is from genome assembly GCF_003590645.1 of Mesorhizobium sp. DCY119. Taxonomy (NCBI): domain Bacteria; kingdom Pseudomonadati; phylum Pseudomonadota; class Alphaproteobacteria; order Hyphomicrobiales; family Phyllobacteriaceae; genus Mesorhizobium; species Mesorhizobium sp. DCY119. Next base: position 603,447 of record NZ_CP031834.1, read on the forward strand.
TGGATATCCTCAAGTCCGGCACCCGCAAGGAAGACCTCCTCGTCGCCAAGCAGGATCTCCAGAAGATATTCGTGCTGCGCCGCATTCTGGCGCCGATGGGAACGACCGATGCGATCGAGTTCCTCATCGACAAACTCAAGCAGACCAAGACAAACGCCGATTTCTTCGACTCGATGAATACCTGATCGGGTTCATCGTTTCGGACGCAAGGCCTGCTCGAGTTCGTCAGGGTCGGTAATAATCGGAAGACAGACCGGGCCGGTGCATAGAAATGCGCCGGCCTTTGTCGTTGGCGGATAGGCACCGCCGGGCAGGCTTGGCAGGTTGGCTTCGGCGCCAACGGGAACGACGAGGTCGACTCGTCTGGGGTCCGGGCATCGATTCGCCACCGGAATAAATTTCGGATCAGCCAGATCATCGACGATGACGAGCTTGATCGGACTGATCACCAGCGCGCAGGCGTTGACGATCCCGGCCTGACCATATTGCTGGCGTGACGCGCGCCCAGTGGCATGTTCTGCAACGCGCCAGGCCTTTTTCTGAAGCTGAACGTCACCGCCGGCGTCCGCCACCCGGATCATCGCCTCGATGATCTGGCCGGTGGCCGAGGGGATCGCTTCGTCTATATCGCCGCGGATTCTGATCGGAACGTCGGTGCTGTCCGATGCCGTCAGATAATAGCCGTTGTTGCCGCTGTCGGCATACCATCGGTCAAGCTGATCGAGAAAGGACCTTGCGCGCTCGATGTAGGCGACCTCTCCAGTTGCTTCGAACAGCGAAACTGCTGCATTGGCCATGGCGGCGTAGTCGCTCGACAGCGCGGGATAGAGCTTGCGGTCGCCAAGTATGGAGTGTGGCAGCCGGCCGTCGGCGTCCGCGTGCCCTACTATGAAGCCAAAGGCTCTTGCAGCTGCCGTGATCCAGTCTGGGCGAGACAAAGCGCGGCCGGCCTCGGCAAGTCCTGCTATGGCAAGGCCGTTCCAGTCAGCCAGAACCTTGTCGTCGCGGCCGGGACGAATGCGTCTTTCCCGCGCGGTCAAAAGCCGGCGTTTGATCGTGTCGACTTCAGCGCGGTTTGCAAGGGAATCGTGACTCTGCGCCGGCGTTTGACAGATGATCGGCTTGCCTTCCCAGTTGGACGGTGAGGCAAGAGTGAAGTTATTGAAAAACAAAGATAAATCGTTTCCGAGCACGCTTTCGATCTCGGTTCCGTCCCAGGTGTAGAAAAGCCCCTCTTCACCTTCGCTGTCCGCGTCCAGGCTCGACGCAAAACCACCGCCCTCGACGGTCATTTCACGCAGGAGCCAGGCAACGGTTTCTTCGATTCGTACCCGGAACAACTCGTTCCGCGTTTCGGCAAAAGCCCAGTTGGCCATACGAAGCAATTGGGCATTGTCGTAAAGCATCTTCTCGAAATGCGGGACGAGCCAGTCGGCATCTGTCGAGTAACGCGCAAGCCCGCCGCCGACATGATCGTAAATGCCGCCACGCAGCATGTGTTCAAGGCTGGAGAGAACCGCGTCGCGATGCATCTCGCTTCCATTCTGCAGCCAGCTGAGCCACAGTGTGTGCATGAAAGGCGCGTTGGGGAATTTCGGCGCGCCACGCAGGCCGCCGGCTTGATGGTCGATCATGCCGGATATGCCGTCGGCGAGTGTTGTCAGGAGAGCGCTGTCGATAGATGAGGATGCGTGGTTGGCTGCAAGCCTTGCCTCGACATGATCCGTCAGCTTGTCCGCGCTGTCGGTGAGGCTTTGCTGTTTCTCGCGCCAGGCCTTGTCCACGGCCTCGAGAACCTGGATGAAACCAGGTCGACCATAGCGCGGCTCCTTCGGGAAGTAGGTGCCGCCCCAGAACGGCTTGCCGTCTGGCGTCAGGAAGATGGTGAGCGGCCAGCCGCCCTGCTCGCCCATGGCAGTCAAGGCGGCCATATAGATCTGGTCTATGTCGGGCCGCTCCTCGCGATCCACCTTGATATTGACGAACAGCCGGTTCATGACGGCAGCGACATCTTCGCTTTCGAAGCTCTCGTGCGCCATCACGTGACACCAGTGACAGGCGGCGTAGCCGACTGAAAGCAGGATAGGCCTCTCCAATCGTCTGGCTTCGTCCAGAGATTGTGGCGACCAGGCCCGCCAATGCACGGGATTCCCGCTGTGCTGGCGAAGATACGGGCTGGTTTCGTTCGATAGCAGGTTTTCAGCAGGAAGATTCACGGAACCACAATTCGATGCGAGAGGATTTTTTGAAGCCTACGGCGCATAAGGAAGGCAGGCAATGATATTCCAGGACTCGATCGTTGCGCTTTCCAGCGGCCACCTGCCATCCGGAATAGCTATTATCCGCATCACCGGCCCAAAGACTCGATTCGCTCTCGAAACGATCACCGGAAACGTGCCGAAACCGCGCTTTGCGCACTATGGGAAATTCAGGTCGCGGGACGGCTCGGTACTCGACAGCGGAATCTCCTTCTTCTTTCCCGGCCCGAAGAGCTTCACCGGGGAGGACTCCGCCGAATTTCACGTCCATGGCGGACGCGCAGTGGTCTCGGCGATGATGCAGGCCATAGGAGAGCTCGACGGATTTCGACAGGCGGAGCCGGGAGAATTCACCCGGCGCGCCTTTCTCAACGGTAAAGTTGATCTTGTCGAGGCAGAAGCCCTGGCCGATCTGGTTTCAGCGGAGACCGAAGCGCAGCGGCGATTTGCAGTGCTGAACAGCGAGGGACGCCAGAGCGAACTCTATCAGGCCTGGCGCTCGCGCTTGATCCACGACCGAGCCATGATCGAGGCGGAGATGGATTTTTCCGACGAAGGGGATGTACCGGGATCGGTTTCGTCAGCGGTCTGGGCCGATATCGATTTGATGATCGAAGAGATTGAACGACATCTGCAGGGCTTTCGAAAAGCCGAGATCATCAGGGACGGCTATGATGTGGTGATAGTCGGGGCACCGAACGCTGGAAAATCGAGCCTTCTTAATGCCTTGGCCCGACGGGACGTGGCGATCGTCACCGACGAACCCGGCACGACCCGCGATCTTGTGGAAGTCGCGCTCGAACTGGACGGTGTCAAAGTGCGGCTTACCGATACGGCTGGCATTCGCGAGACATCCGGAAAGGTCGAGTTGATCGGCATCGAAAAGGCGCGGCAAAAGATATCCGCTGCCGATGCTGTGCTCTATCTGGAGGACCTTGGTGATCCCCAGCGCCTTGCGCCTGACGAGATACCCGCCGGCTCGATTCGTCTCGGCACGAAGGCTGATCTGTCAAAGGATGATATTAGAGATAATATGTATGATCTTCTTGTCTCAACCGAGACCGGTGAAGGGATCGATGCGCTGCTTGCGCTCCTTTCCGATCGAGCGGCCGCCGAGATTGGCTCCACGGGCGATGTGCTGCCATCCAGGCAAAGGCATGTGGAATTGTTGCGCGCGACGGCGGATTTCCTGCGAAGCTGCCGAAGCCTGCCGGCGGCGGACCTGGAGCTTCGCTCCGAGCATCTTCGCCTTGCATCCGATCGCCTGGGCAGAATTTCCGGCGCCGTGGATCCCGAGGACCTTCTGGATGTGATATTCTCGCAGTTCTGTATAGGGAAGTGACTCACGTGAAACATATGTCGGCGCGTGACTCACGTGAAACACCCCTCATAGACGGAGAACCCTGTTTCACGTGAAACATTATTGCGCGAACGCGTCTCTTCCCTTGACATGATGACCGAATGCAAACATGGGTTTCCGCATTCTGGAGCAATGCAATGGACAGTAGCTACGACGTAATCGTTGTTGGCGGTGGACACGCCGGCTGTGAAGCCGCGAGCGCGTCGGCACGCGCCGGCGCGAAGACAGCGTTGGTCACGCTTCGCGTAGACACCATCGGTATCATGTCCTGCAATCCGGCGATTGGTGGTCTCGGGAAGGGCCATCTGGTTCGCGAAATAGATGCGCTCGACGGGTTGATGGGACGCGTGGCCGATGCGGCCGGCATCCAGTTCAGGCTTCTCAACCGCAAGAAGGGGCCGGCAGTTCGCGGCCCCAGGACACAGGCCGATCGCAAGCTTTATCGGCTGTCGATGCAGTCAGCGATTCAGGAGCAGCCCAATCTTTCGGTTATCGAAGGTGAGGTCTTCGACTTCGATATAGAAGATGGAAGCATCAAGGCGGTACAGTTGGCGGATGGCCGCAAGCTTCGCTGCAGCGCCGTCGTACTCACGACCGGTACGTTCCTGCGTGGGTTGATCCATATCGGAGAGCGGAAGTTCCCAGCTGGCCGTATGAATGAGCAGGCGTCAGTCGGGCTGTCAGCGACGATGACCCGAGCAGGCTTCCGCCTGGGCCGGCTGAAGACCGGAACGCCTCCCCGACTGGATGGAAAGACGATCGACTGGTCCGGCCTCGACATGCAGGCAGCGGACGATCAACCGGTGCCGTTCTCCTTGATGACGGACAGGATCGTCAATCGTCAGATTGATTGCGGGATTACGCGCACGACGGCGCAGTCTCATGATGTTATTCGAAAGAATCTTGGTCGATCAGCAATGTACTCGGGATCGATCGAAGGGATCGGTCCACGCTACTGCCCGTCCATCGAAGACAAGATCGTCAAGTTCGGCGATCGCGAGGGGCATCAGATATTTCTTGAGCCGGAAGGCTTGGATGATGACACCATTTATCCCAACGGTATTTCGACTTCTTTGCCCGAAGATGTCCAGCTGGAACTGCTGAAAACGATTCCGGGTCTGGAACGGGCGGTTATGCTTCAGCCTGGCTATGCAATCGAGTACGATCACGTCGACCCGCGCGAACTGGAGCAGACACTTGAGACCAAGCGTGTACGTGGTCTGTTTTTGGCGGGACAGATCAATGGAACGACGGGCTATGAAGAAGCTGCTGCCCAAGGTTTGGTTGCAGGATTGAATGCCGCACGCAAAGCCTCGGGCGGTGGCGAAGTCATATTCAGCCGCACCGAGGCCTATATCGGCGTGATGATCGACGATCTCACCAGCCGTGGCATCAGCGAACCCTACCGAATGTTTACGTCGCGGGCGGAGTTCCGGCTCTCCCTTCGTGCGGACAATGCCGATGAGCGATTGACACCGAAAGGTTTGCAGCTGGGTATTGTCGGCAACGATCGAGCACGCCGTTTTGGAGCTGTCTCCGATGCGCTTGCGCGAGCGCGCACCTTGGCGCAATCCATAGAGGTGACACCGAATGAGGCGCGCCGGCATGGTTTGATTGTAAATATGGACGGTGTCCGCAGGTCGGCCTATGATCTTCTTTCGTATCCCGACATGACGCTTGATCGCCTGGCAGAAGTTTGGCCGGAGCTCAGGGAAGTAGGCTCCGGCGCCGCCGAGGCGCTTGAGATAGAAGCGCGGTATGCGGTTTATCTGGATCGCCAGCGCAGTGACGCAATACAGATCCGCAGAGAAGAGGAGCGGCTGATCCCCTCCGATCTCGGATTCGATAGCGTTCCCGGCCTTTCAAACGAGCTTAAGCAGAAACTACGCGAAAGGCGGCCGCGCTCTGTCGCGGATGCACAGCGTATAGATGGAATGACTCCGGCAGCGCTGGCTATAATCGTTTCTCACATTCGCCACGCTGAAAACAGCCCCCTAAGCAAGGGTGTTGCGTGACCTCTGAAGCATTTGAAGTTCTTCAGCGTGTGGCAGGTCCTGTTTCACGTGAAACCTTTGAGCGTCTACTGTCCTTTGAAGCTCAGTTCCGAAGATGGGCGCAGCGGATAAATCTCGTGGCGCCTTCCACGTTGGACGATGCCTGGAACAGGCATGTACTGGATAGCGCTCAACTCGCGCGGCTTGATTCGGAAGCGAAAAACTGGGTTGATCTGGGTTCCGGAGGCGGTTTTCCCGGCCTTGTGATGGGCTTTCTGCTTATGGAGCGAAAAGGCGCCAACATCGATCTTGTGGAAAGCAATCGCAAGAAAACCTCGTTCCTGCAGGCGATTGTCGGTGAATTTGGATTGCCGGCGCGTATCCATGCCAAGCGAATCGAAGACACTTATGATAAGATTCGCGACGTCGAGGTGGTCACGGCCAGGGCACTTGCCCCGTTGGGTGTGCTTCTGGGTCTTGCCGAGCCTTGGCTTACAAGCGGCGCCAAGGCGCTTTTTCACAAAGGACGGGATTACCGCTCCGAGATCGAAGAAAGCGCTAAACTGTGGGTGTTCGACCTGATAGAACATCAAAGTGTAGTCGATCCGCAGAGCGTCGTTCTTGAAATACGGAATCTGCGCCGGGTTTAAAATGAAATGGGCGATAGGTTCATTACAGAAATGATCATGATGACCGGACCCCGCATAATCACGATAGCAAACCAGAAGGGTGGTGTCGGCAAGACGACCACCGCGATCAATCTGGCGACCGCGCTTGCCGCGATTGGGGAGCAGGTTCTTATTGTAGACCTCGACCCTCAGGGCAATGCCAGCACCGGGTTGGGTATCGATCGCCGCGAACGAAGCGTATCGTCCTATGATGTGCTGACAGGGGCGATGACGCTGGATGAGGCTGCGGTGCCGACCGCGGTGCCTGGACTATCGATCGTCCCCTCGACGCTCGATCTTCTCGGCGTGGAAATGGAAATCGCCGGTGCGCCCGATCGCGTCTTGCGCTTGCGCAATGCGGTTCGCGCTTCTGCCGAGCGCACAAACAAGTTTTCCTACGTATTGATTGACTGCCCGCCGTCGCTGAACCTGCTCACACTGAACTCCATGGCTGCGGCCGATTCCGTGCTGGTGCCGCTTCAATGCGAGTTCTTTGCATTGGAGGGTCTCAGCCAGTTGCTGGAAACGGTCGAACAGGTTCGCCAATCGATCAACCCCTCGCTGACGATCCAGGGCATCGTGCTGACGATGTATGACGGCCGCAACAATCTCGCCAATCAGGTGGTAGAGGATGTGCGCGCGCATATGGGCGAAAAGGTCTATGAAACCGTCATTCCCCGGAACGTTCGCGTTTCGGAAGCGCCCTCCCATGGCAAGCCGGCAATCCTCTACGACCTGAAGTGCTCGGGCAGTCAGGCCTATCTACAACTCGCTTCCGAAGTCATTCGCCAGGAACGCAAGTTGCGTGCGGCGTGAAACGATTCGATATCGAAATAATCTGGAAAAGTGATGAGTGAAGATCTTTCGAAGAAACGGCTTGGACGCGGACTGGCTGCCCTTATAGGCGAAATCGACAAGCCTGCGACGCCAGCGCAGCAACCGGTGTTTTCGGATCGGCATGTGCCGATCGAGTTCGTAACGCCGAACCCGAAGAATCCGCGGCGTCATTTCGGTGAAGCCGAACTGACTGATCTCGCGCAGTCCATTCGCGAACATGGCGTCGTCCAGCCGGTAGTCGTGCGTCCAGCCGTTGGCCAGCAGGGCCGCTATGAGATCATAGCCGGTGAGCGCCGCTGGCGCGCGGCGCAGCGTGCCGGGCTGACTGAAATTCCAGTGATCGTGCGCGACGTCAACGACCGCACCGCGCTTGAGCTGGCGATCATCGAGAACGTGCAGCGCACCGACCTCAACCCGGTCGAGGAAGCGCTTGGCTACCAGCAGCTGATCGACGATCACAGCTATACGCAGGCCGACCTTGGACAGGTGATCGGCAAGAGCCGCAGTCATGTCGCAAACACGTTGCGGCTGCTGAAGCTGCCCGATGTGATCCGCGACATGCTGGTCGACGGTGCCTTATCGGCCGGTCATGCACGTGCGCTGGTGAGTGCGGCCGATCCTGCCGGTCTTGCCAAGCGGATTGTCGAGGAAGGTCTGTCGGTTCGGCAGGCTGAGGCTCTGGCGCAGTTGCCGGCTGAAACCCTGCATGAAACAAAGGCTTCCACGCCGGTCGAAAAGGATGCCGATACGCTTGCGCTGGAAAAGCTTCTTTCCGACGTGACCGGCATGAAGGTTGGCATTCAGCACAAAAACAAGGGCGGCGAGGTGCGGATTGCGTATCGCACACTTGAGCAGCTCGACGATCTGTGCCGGCGTCTCAAACACTGATTTTATTCAGTTTTCTGATATAGATTAGCCGGCTAATTACGCGCTCGTGCGCGCTGGGAAAGGCGTGCGCTTTCCACGGCGATGCCCAACAGCGCCTGTCGTGCGATGGCTGTGGAGAGGTCGGGCCGACGGCGTGTCTGCAAAACTGCTTCCTGTAGCCGGGCCAGTGCACGCGTAAGGGCCTCGCTGCTCCAGCGTTCCACCGCGTTCTCCACGATCTTGCGCCGGGAAAAGAAGATTGGCGGGCGAGCATTGGCAACGATTGCAGCCGCGTTGCGCGCGCCATTGTTCATTGCGCCGCGCATGAGATGGATCGCCTGGAACTGCCGCATTGCTGCCGCCAGAAGCAGGAACGATTGGCTGCCGGTCAAGGCATGGCGCGTAAATACGGCGTCGAACTCTTCAATCTTGCCTTCAAGAATAGCGTCGACGGCATCGTCGAAGGACAGGCCGGAGACGTCGCCGATCATCGCCTTGACGTCTTCGAGTTCGATCTGCTTACGGTCCATGGCATAGAGAGCGAGCTTCTGGACCTCGCCGCGCGAGGCGAGCCTGTCGCCACCGAGATTTCGGCGGAGGGCCTGCCGTGCCTCGAGCGTCAACGACAGCCCGGCCTTCTGCATCTCCTCATCGATAACCGCGTCGATGCCCTTGGCTTCGTCAGCGTAGCAAGGCAGGGCCATCGCCCAATCGCAGCCTTCGACAGTCGTGCGCAGGGCCGCATTCTTCTTCAGTTCGCCGGCCTCGATCAGGATGATGGCATCGCGCGGTGGCTCGGCGCACAATGCCTTCACATCATCAGCCAGGCCTTTCTGGCCGGTAGCGTTGCGGACCCACAACAGCCGGCGCGACGAGAACATCGGCACGGTGCGCGCTTCATCGAGCAGGCGTCCCTCGTCCTTGTCGACTTCCGAACCGTCGAGGCGGACCACGGAAAATGGATCGTCGAGCGGCAGTTCGGTTCGCGCGGCATAGGCACGCGCACGTTCCGCGACGAGCCCGCGATCGGGACCGTAGAGCAGGACGATGGCGGTCTGCGGATTGGGTCGCGCCAGCCAGGAATCGACTTCGTGTGCTTTCTTCTGTGCCATGCTGTTCGGTTATCACGTTGGCGGGCGCTGATGAACAGGAAACCGAGTCGCGACCGTAAGGTCGTGCTTTCGCACTTCCGCTTTCAGGCACGGTGCAAGAGTTTGGGTGTGGCGGCAACCAGCGCCTTGCCGATTTCGGATTGCGGATTGGCGACGATTTCAGCGGCATTTCCGGTTTCAACGATCCTGCCCGCATCCATGATCGCAACGCGATGAGCGATCGAGCGGACGACGCCGAGATCGTGGGAGATGAAGAGATAGGCGATGTTCTCGGTGCGTTGCAGATCAAGGAGAAGTTCGAGAATCTGTCCGCGGACCGAGACGTCCAGTGCGGAAACGGCTTCGTCCAGCACGATCAGCGAGGGCCGCGTCGCGAGCGCCCGGGCGATGGCTACGCGCTGACGCTGTCCGCCGGAGATTTCATGGATGGCGCGGTCGCGCAGGTTCGGGCTCAGTCCAACGCGTTCGAGCAGGGTGGCAATGGCCTTGGGCCGGTCGGCGCGAGCGGCAAGATCATGAATGCGCAGCGGATCGTCCAGCACGCGCGCGACCGTGGCGCGCGGATTGAAAGCGGCAAGCGGGTCCTGAAAGACCATCTGCAGCCTCGCCCGCCTGGCACGAAGCTGGGCGCCATGCAGGGCGAGAAAGTCCTCGCCTTCGAAATGGATATTTCCGGCCTCGGGTTCGACCAGCCTCAGAATGGTGCGGGCCGCCGTCGACTTGCCGCTGCCGGAGGGGCCGACCAGCGCCAGCGTCTCGCCCTGCCCGATTTCGAAGCTTACATCGTCCAGAGCGACAACGGTCTTGCCATTACGGCTGAAACGCTTGTGCAAGTTGGACGCGACAAGAAGCGGCTCCGTCATGAAGGCCGTCTCGCGTCTGCGCGCCGTAACAGAGGTACGACATCGAGGCCCATATGGGCGTCCAGAAGCTGGCGCGTGTAAGCCTCCGCCGGTGCTGTGATGATCGCGTCGGTGTCGCCGATTTCGACCAGGCGTCCATAGCGAAAGACAGCGATGCGGTCGGCGATTTCGGACGCCAGCGCGATGTCGTGGCTGATGAAGAGCAGCGACATGCCATCCTTTGCGATCAGCTCCTGGATCAGTTTGACGATCTCTGCTTGAACGATGGTATCCAGCGCGCTGGTCGCCTCGTCGGCGATCAGCAAGGCTGGCCTGGCGGCTATCGCTTCGGCTATTGCGACGCGCTGCCTCTGCCCGCCGGACAGCTGATGCGGAAAGGCGGAAAGGGCGGAAGCAGGATCAGGCAGGTGCACGCGATGGAGAAGTTCTTCCGCGCGCTTATATGACTGCCGCCAGTTCAGGCCGAGATGGGTATAGGCGACCTCGGCGATCTGTTCGCCGATCGTCAGGACGGGATTGAGGCTTGATCCAGGATCCTGGAAGACAAAACCAATATCGCGCCCGTTTTGCGCGTGTCGTCCAAGACCCGGCCAGTCGATGCGCCCTGCGATTTTAGCCGATGCCGGAAGCAGCCCTGCAATGGCGAGCGCCAGCGTGCTCTTGCCCGAGCCGCTTTCACCGATGGCGGCCAGCCGCTCGCCAGGACGGATCTCCAGCGAGATATCGCGCAGCGCCTCGACCTCGGTTCCGTTGCTGCGGTAGCTCACCCCGAGCCCGTGCAAAGAGAGGCGCGGGATCATGAACGGCCTCGCCGGGTGGCCGTCGTCTCGACTGCACCCTCACCGGCGAGATAGACGCCGAGAACGGTCAGCACCAGCGCGATGCCGGGTATGATCGACAGGAAAGGCGCCGAGCGCAGCACTGTGCGCCCCTCGGCGATCATGCCGCCCCATGTCACGCGATTGGGATCGCCAAGTCCGAGGAAGGAAAGTGCCGCCTCCGTCAGGATCGCTGCGGCGACGATGACCGACGACAGTGCCAGAACCGGAGGAAGCGCGTTGGGCAGGACTTCGCGGAAGGCGATCTCCAGTGGAGGCATGCCGATGACCCGCGCGCTTGCGACATAGTCGCGTTCGCGAATGGAAAGCACTTCGGCCCGGGCGATGCGCGCCGGCCCTGTCCAGGTGCCAAGCGCGATGGCGAGAACGACGACGAACAGTGAAGGACCGACGACGCTGACAAAGGCCAGCGCCAGCAGAAAGCCGGGCACGGTCTGAAATGCGTCGGTGACGCGCATCAGTACCTCGTCGGCCAGGCCACCAATGAAGCCGGCTAAGGTTCCAACGATCGTTCCTATGATGATTGCGGTGGCGGCCGACGCAAGCCCGACCGCAAGCGAGGTCCGCGCGCCGTGAAAGAGGCCGGCGAGCACGTCGCGGCCGAGACGGTCGGTGCCGAGCGGCAGCGACCAGTCCTGAAACGGGCGCAGCAGTGCAGGGCCGGCAATAGAAAGCGGGTCGCGTGGGAAGACCAGCGGTGCAACGAGCGCCATGATGACAAGCACGCCCAGTGTCACCGCGCCGGCGATAGCTTCGGGCGAGCGCGTGAAGCGGTGAAAGAGGCTCACGCGGCCTCCTCGCTTGCGCCGACACGCGGATCGAGCACGGCATAGAAAATGTCGACGACAAGATTAATGACGATGACCAGAACGGCGCAGACGAGAATGATGCCGAGCAGCAGCGGCGTATCCCGCGAGCTGACCGCTTCCTGCGCCAGCCTACCCAAGCCTGGGACAGAAAAGACGCTCTCGATGACAACGCTGCCGCCGAGCATCGCCGCCGATTGCAGTCCAAGCATGGTGACCAGCGGCAGGAGTGCGTTGCGCGCAACATGGCGAATGACGATGCGACGGCGGCTGAGGCCCTTGGCGCGTGCGGCAAGCACGAAATCCATGCGCCAGACCTCGGCCATGCCGGCGCGCATGACGCGGAGATAGAGCGCCAGATAGATGAAGCCGAGTGCGGCAACCGGCAAAGTAAGATGCTGCGCTATGTCGAGCGTTCGGGCAAATCCGGTCTTGCCGGAGGCAATGGTTTCGATGCCGCTGCTTGGGAACCAGCGCAGCTGCACCGAAAAGATCACCGTCAGCACCAGGCCGAGCCAGAAGCCGGGCACGGCATAGAGGGCGAGCGAGCCGATCGACAGGAATCGGTCGCGAAAGCTGCCCGGCCGGGCACCTGCAACGATGCCAAGCGCTGATCCCAACCCGAAGGAGAGTGCCGTGGCGCTGCCCATCAGAAGCAGGGTGTTGGGCAGACGCTCGAAGATCACATCGCGGATGGGGCGTGAGAAAGTGACGGAGTAGCCGAGATCGAGATGCGCGAGGGACCAGAGATAGGCGGCAAGCCGCGTGCCTGCGGACTGATCCAGGCCCCAGCTCTGGCGCAGGCTTTCGATGAGGCCGGCATCGCCGCCGGTCGTGCCGATATAGGCATCGACCGCGTCGCCGGGGGCTGCTTCAAGAAGCAGGAATGTGCCGACGATGACGATCAGCAGCACGGGAATGCTGCCGATCAACCGCCTTCGCAGCAGGATGAATGCACGTCTCACGCTCTGTCACGGACCTTGAATGACGAAACGTCCGATGATGTCACGTTTCGAGAACAGTGTCCGCCCAGTTCGACACCGCCCAGCGCGGATTGTTCGAGACATTCTTGACCGTGCTTCTGGCGACCGTGATGAAGCCCCATTCGGCGACATTGATCAGCGGGAGGTCTTCCGCGACCTTCTTCTGGAAATCGCGGTAAAGGGCGATGCGGGCTTCCGGGTCGAGCGTTTCGGACGCCTTGGCGATCAGCGCATCGAGGTCGGCGTTGGCGTAGCCGCCCTGGTTGGAAAAAGGCACGCCGTCCGGAATACCGCTCTGGACGAGGATGGTGGTGGAAATCGCCGGATCGCCACGGAAGACCGGCGGTGCGACGGCGAGGTCGAAAGCATGGTCGGTGTAGACCGCCTTCTGGTGGCCCGCCGCATCATTGTTGACCAGCTCGGCGTTGATGCCGATTTCGGCGAGCGCCTGGCGCAGATAGTCACCGAACTGTTTGGTCTCGTTGAAATAGGGAGCCGGCAGCAGCTTCAGCGGGAACCGTGTGCCATCGGCACCGCGCTTATAGCCGGCTTCGTCGAGCAGGGCATTGGCCTTCGCGACGTCGAAAGCGTAGGTCGGCACATCCTTGGTGTAGAACTGCGGATCGTTCTGCGGCACCGGCCCGGTGGCCGCCTTGGCGTAACCGAGGAAGATCGTCTTGACGACGAAATCCTTGTCGATGGCGTGCGCAATCGCCTGCCTTACCTTCACATCCGCGAGCTCCTTGCGGCGATGATTGATCTCGACGACGAGCTGATAGGTCAGGGCTTCATAGCCCTTGGAGATCACCTCGATGCCCGGCACTTTCGAAATGCGCTCCAGATCGGCAAGCGGTACGGCCGAGAAGGCGGCGAGATGGATTTCTTCGGCCTCCAGCGCGCCGGCAGCAGCAGCGCGGTCGGGCAGGACGCGATAGACGATCTCGTCGAGATGCGGCTCGCCCTCACCCCAGTATTTGTCATTGCGTTCGAGCCGGTAATATTCGCCCGGCTTGTGCTCGGCGAATTTGAACGGGCCGGTGCCGATCAAAGCGGTGTTGGCCGGATTGTCGGCGATCTCGCCGTTCTCATAAACGTGCTTCGGCACGACGCTGGTCAGAGCAGGAAGCGCGTTGCGGATGAGCTGGAAGGGTGTCGGCTTGGCGAAGCGGAAGATCGCGGTGTGCTCGTCGGGTGTGTCGACGGCTTCGAGGTCCTTGAATACGACGCGGCCAAGGTTCTGCAGTGGCTTCCATATCTGCAAGGCCGAGAAGGCGACGTCGGCGGAGGTGAATGGCTTGCCGTCATGCCAGGTCACGTTCTCGCGGAGCTTGAAGGTGACCGTCAGGCCGTCGGCGGAGCCTTCCCAACTGGTGGCCAGACGAGGATCGAGACCATCCTTGCCCTCGAAGGAGGCTTCGGCAAGCGGCTCGACAACTTTGCTGGCGACAAAGAAGACGCCGTTGGACGCGACGATTGCGGGATTGAGATTGCGCGGCTCTGAATCGGCGGCGACGATCAGGCGTCCGCCTTTCTTGGCCTCCTGCGCCCGGAGAACACCGGGCAGTGCGGTTGAAGCAAGCAGGAAGGCCGAGCCGGCAAGTACGCCGCGCCGGGAAATCGTGAATTCTGACATGGCGTTCTCCGTTCTTTGCAACAGCGGATAACCGGATCATCTGCCCAGGCTCGAAAACGTCTGGTCTTCAATGTCCATCGACAAGATTAGTCGAGTATCGCGATTATCGATACGGAGACGCATTAAGCCAGACACGGAATTGCCACGGCCAGCCTCGATCCCGGAATTTCCATCCGAAAATCAACGGCGCCGTGATCCAGGTGCTGTACAGGCCTTGGTTTTAGCGCGGCCGAGATGCCGGCTTGTGATAGTCGTGGAACCGGGCAGCCGCTTCAGTTCTGTTGTGGGCGCCAAGTTTCCGGATGATGTTGTGAAGATGAATCTTCACTGTATGCTCCGACAGCCCGAGAGCTGCGGCGATGGCCTTGTTCTGCAGTCCGCGCGAGACCATTTCCAATATCTCGATCTCACGGCTTGTCAGATCCGACAGGTCATCTTCCGAAGTATTTTTTGCTGCGGGCGATGCCGAGCCGTTCACCGGGCGAGCGGTCGGGTTCCGCACGAACTTGTCGGCGTAGGAATGGAACAAGCCGGTCGGGAAATATTCACCGCCACGTAGCATCAACCTGATGACGGACAGCCACACATCAAGCTTCAGGTCCATCGGCAGGACGCCGCGAATGAGCTTGGACTCAAAAATCTCGGGAAAGCTGCATGAAGGATTGTGACTGTCGAGCTCCATCACCGCCGTCAGGGCCAATGGATGAAACCGGGAGATGTCCATGGCTGCATCCTCAGCCGCCTTCACGTGCTCAGGATCAATCAGGATAAGCGATACCGGATGCGCAAACTTCGTGCACGCCGCCTGTATATGCTCGACCCGCTCTATCACCAGCCAGGGCAATTCCCGTTCAATGGCATAGAGCAGGCAATCGGCCACTGAACCCGGCATCGTCACGAAGAGAAGGGTACGACGCAACCCTTGCTCCGCCTCGACGCGTGCGACGCTGGTAACTATGGAGCCGTCCTCTGTATCCATTTTCAACAGTTGGGTCATTTGAGACATCTGCAGTACCACCAGCGCATCCTGAGCCTCTAAGTAAGTTTCCGTTCAGGTGACTGATCAAATCGTATAGCGAAACGGTAATCTAAAAAATATAGACCGGACGGACTAGGGCAGACACCGTTGTTTTTGTGCTGAAATTTGGCTTCAACTCATAGTGCTAAAGCGGTATCTGGAAATACTCAAAACCGATGGAGGCCTACTCTTCTAATCAATTTGGTATCCGAAACCGGCGCTTGGCTGTGTTCGGGGGAAATTGAGCGGCATAGCCATCACTCCCTCGGTTGGTGGGGCTGTCATGTGCACAGGGCACCCAGATGCCATCCCAATGAACTAGCCAATACGGTCACTGCCATCTGTTTCGTCATGGTTATACTCTCAACGGTCGCTACGCCGCCGCAGACTACGGTATCGGTCGACAATTCCTCAGAGATCCAGGCTCCTGGCAAGCTTGTGCCGCAATCGAGCCGTTTCGGGCACCGCAAAAGAGCGTCCAGCAGCCCCTATCACCCTGACTAGCTCAAATGGGGTAGCGAGCGACGGCACAATCCCGAGTGCCTCCACCAATCGTGTTAGCCAGTACCCCTCATTCAGACCAAACTGGCTAGGCTGTGCTGCAGGAAAATACTTAGGATCGATAGCAGGCACTCCAGGCCTCCCCCTTTCTCGACGTGATGTATCAAGATGTATGAGGTCTGAGACCGAGGCTTCCTCTTCTCAACTTCACAAGAACTCCGCACATTGAACCCTGCTGAACAAGCCTCGTCGACCTGGCGAGGCTGGTCGTTGAGCGGAAACCTAGAGATCAAGTTTCAGCCAGCGGGTTGGAGTTGTTAATGGCTGTGCACTGCACGATTCAATTGAGGCGCTTCCGCAAGGTGCTTGCCGTCGGCGTTGCTTTTGCCGTCGGCTGGACGAGTCTGGCCAGCGCCGAAAACGGCGAACTGGCGCCTCAGACAAAACTGCGTCTCACGGTGGTGCAGTGGATGCCGACCAAGGGTGAGTACCAGCAATGGGGCGCGCTCGGTGGAGAGTTCATCGTCTCGCAGGCCGGTACGGTTCTTCTTCCGGTGATCGGCTCGATCCCGGTGGGCAATCTGAGCACGAGCGGCCTTGCCGAGGAAATCGCCACGCGGCTTCAATCGAAAATCGGCCTGGTAAACAAGCCGGACACGACGGTCGAAATTGTCGAATACCCGCCGGTTTATGTAGTCGGCGATGTCACCAAACCCGGCCAGTATCAGTTCAGGCTCGGAATGACGGTGCTGCAGGCGCTGGCGCTGAGCGGAGGCGAATTGCGCTCGGACGCGCATTCGCAGGATGAGATCAAGCTCGTCGGGGAACTGAAGGGCGTGGACGATGACATCCTGCGCTGCATGGCGCGCATTGCCCGGCTGGAAGCGGAGATGTCCGGGACAACGGAAATAAAGTTTCCGCAGCCACCGCTCGGCAACAGCGAGAGCAGGGCTGCTGCGGAGATTTTCGGTCAGGAAAAGATCATCTTTTCGGCGCGCGCCAATGCGCTTGATCGGCAGACGAAATCATTGTCGGAACTGCGCGATCTCCTGGACGCCGAAATCAACGTTCTCCAGGAAAAGATCAAGGGCGCCGATCTCAACATCAAGAGCGCGGAAGACGAGCTCGTCGGCGTCAAGGTTCTCGTCGACAAGGGCGTGGCGATCGTCTCACGGCGGTCGGATCTCGAGCGTGCGCTTGCCGGGTTCCGCGCGGACCGCCTCGACCAGGTGACCGCGATCATGCGGGCCCGTCAGGGCATCACGGAGGCGACGCGCAGCCTGGAAGGTCTTCGCGACCAGCAGCAGACCGACGTGGCCACCGAGCTGCAGAAGGAGCAGGCCAATCTGGACCAGCTCAGGTTGAAGCGGGACGTGGCCCAGAGGCTTCTGCTCGACACGCTGGCCTCGGCTTCGAATGCACGCCGCCCCGGCGAGCCGACCCTTATCGAGTTCTCGGTGACAAGACAGGACGGCAGTGGAGAGCCAAAGCAAATCCAAGTGTCGGAGGCGACCACCCTCCTGCCGGGCGATGTGCTCAAGGTGATCTACAACAAACAGGCGCCGGCATCTTCCGAACCGGCCGCCGCCAGCCTCAATGCACCTTCGGCAAACGATACAAAATCGGAACAGGCAAGAAGCCAGTGATCCGGGCGGATCATGGGTCAACGAAACAGCTTTCTTCGTCTTGAGGCAAGCAACGTCACAGAGGCGGGTACGTTAAGATGGGGGCGAGATGAAGGGCATAATCCTGGCGGGAGGCAGCGGTACGCGGCTTTATCCCCTCACCATTGCGGTGTCGAAGCAGATACTGCCGATCTACGACAAGCCGATGGTCTATTATCCATTGAGCGTCTTGATGCTGACCGGCATCCGAGAGATTCTGATCATCTCGACGCCACGTGATCTGCCCTGTTTCCAGGCGCTGCTGGGGGACGGTTCGGATTTCGGTCTCAAACTTTCCTATGCCGAGCAGGCGCATCCCAACGGGCTGGCGGAAGCCTTCATCATTGGCCGCGATTTCATCGGCGATGGCAATGTTGCGATGATCCTCGGCGACAACATCTTCTTCGGCCACGGTCTGCCGCGCATTTGCCAGCAAGCGGCGGCGAGAGAAAAGGGCGCTTCGGTCTTTGCCTATCACGTCGATGATCCGGAACGCTATGGCGTCGTCAGTTTCGAAAAATCCACAGGCAGAGCGCTGACGATCGAGGAGAAGCCGGTCAATCCGCGATCCAACTGGGCGGTTACCGGCCTCTATTTCTACGACAACGACGTGGTCAACATCGCCGCATCGATCAAGCCTTCGGAGCGTGGCGAACTCGAGATCACCACGGTCAACAACATCTATCTCCAGCGGGGTGAACTGAACGTCTGCCAGCTTGGCCGCGGCTATGCTTGGCTCGACACCGGCACCTATGACAGCCTGCACGATGCTTCGTCCTTCGTGCGTACCGTCGAGCGCCGCCAGGGTGTGCAGATAGCCTGCCCGGAGGAAATCGCGCTGGACATGGGTTGGCTCAGCCGGGAAGCGGTGTTGAAACGCGCCTGCCAGCTCGGAAAGACGTCTTATGCCTCTTACCTCCGGCGTCTGGTGGAGGATGACAACGGTAACGGTCTGGTCGAGGACAACGCGGCATGAGCCTTGAGGTCAGACCGCTGGGGCTCGACGGCGTGCTGGAAATCCTGCCACGCCGGATCGGCGACGACCGCGGTTTCTTCTCCGAGACGTGGAATGCCGAGCGGCTCGGCGAGCACGGCGTACAGCTGAATTTCGTCCAGGATAACCATTCCTATTCGGCAGCCAAGGGCGTGCTGCGCGGGCTGCATTACCAGATGCCGCCCTATGCACAGGACAAGCTGGTGCGCGTGGTGAAGGGTGCGATACTGGATGTCGCCGTGGATATCCGCAGAGGCTCGCCGAGTTTCGCGAAATGGGTCGCCATCGAGATTTCCGCACGGGAGTGGAACCAGATACTGGTGCCGAAAGGCTTTGCCCACGGCTTCCTGACGCTCGAGCCGGACACCGAGGTCATCTACAAGGTGACCAGCCACTACTCCGCCGAGCATGATCGTTCGATCCGTTTCGACGATGCCGAGATCGGCATCGAATGGCCCCTGGCCGCATCCGAACTTCAACTGTCCGACAAAGACCGCAAGGCGCCAATGCTGAGGCATGCGGAGGTTTTCGCGTAGTGAAACGAGGCGAGCGACCATGAATATTCTCGTGACCGGCGGCGCCGGATTCATCGGCTCGGCACTCTGCCGCCATCTCGTGGCGGATCCGCGAAATCGCGTCGTCAATATCGACAAGCTCACCTATGCCGGCAATCTCGCCTCGCTCCGGCAGATCGAGAACTTTCCAAATTATCGCTTCATCCAGGCCGATATCTGCAATGACGCGGTCGTGGCCGAAATCCTGCGTGCCGAGCATATCGACCGCATCATCCATCTCGCCGCCGAGACGCATGTCGATCGCTCGATCGATGGCCCGGCAGCTTTCGTGGAGACGAATGTCGTAGGCACCTTCCGGCTGCTTCAGGCAACGCTCGCCTATTGGCGTGAGCTTCCGGCAAATGCGGTCGCGGATTTTCGTTTCCACCACGTTTCGACAGATGAAGTGTTTGGCGACCTGCCATTCGATACCAGCCTGTTCACCGAGGAGACGCCCTACGCGCCGTCATCACCCTACTCGGCGTCGAAAGCCGCTTCCGATCATCTGGTCCGCGCCTGGTATCATACCTTTGGCCTGCCGATCGTCGTCACCAACTGCTCAAACAATTACGGGCCGTTTCATTTCCCCGAAAAACTCATTCCGCTGGTGATCCTGAATGCGCTCGAGGAAAAGCCCCTGCCCGTCTACGGCAATGGCGGCAACGTCCGGGATTGGCTTCACGTCGAGGATCATGCGAGGGCTCTTGCCCTGGTTGCAACGAAGGGCAAGGTCGGCGAAAACTACAATATCGGCGGCAGGGCCGAACGCACCAATCTCAGCGTCGTCGAGACGATCTGCGATCTGCTGGACAGGAAGCGACCGCGCCGCAACGGCGCCTCCTACCGAAGCCTCATAACGTTCGTCTCCGATCGACCCGGCCACGACCGCCGCTATGCAATGGACGCGGCAAAGATAGAGCGCGAACTGGGCTGGAGCCCGCAGGAAAACTTCGAGGCTGGCCTGTCGCGGACGATCGACTGGTATCTCGAAAATGCCTGGTGGTGGAAGCCGATCCGCGACGGCAGCTATGCCGGCGAGCGTCTCGGCCGTCTGGTGGCAGCGCAATGAGAATCCTGGTCACCGGCACTCAGGGCCAAGTGGTCTGCAGCCTCGTTGAAAGAGCGGCGCAGATGCCGGACGTGGAACTGATCACGGTTGGCCGCCCCGAACTCGACCTGGCAAAGCCCCTGTCGGTGAGACGCGCGATTGCCGCCGCAAAGCCTGATCTGATCGTGTCGGCCGCTGCCTATACCGCCGTCGACCGTGCCGAGGACGAGCCGGAACTCGCCTATGTGGTCAACGCAATCGGGGCAGCAAGCGTTGCCGAGGCGGCGACGAGGATAGGCGTGCCGATCATCCATCTGTCGACGGACTATGTCTTTTCAGGCGACCGCGACCGACCTTACCGGGAAGATGACGACGCCGTCCCGAAGACCATCTACGGATACACCAAACTCGAGAGCGAGCATGCGATCGCGAGCGTTACGCCGCATCACATCATCCTGCGGACCAGTTGGGTCTACAGCCCGTTTGCTGCGAATTTCGTCAAGACGATGCTCAGGCTCGCTGGCGAGAGGGACGCTGTCTCCGTGGTTTCGGATCAGTGGGGAAACCCGACATCCGCTCTCGATATCGCCGATGCGATCCTGCGAATTGCCTCGCGCCCGATCAGAGAGAATTACGGCGTTTACCATTTGACGGGGACGGGTGAGATCAACTGGTCGGGCTTTGCCAGCCACATTTTCCGCACGAGCCGCATCGCCGGCGGGCCATTCGCGTCGGTGCGCGAGATTTCGAGCGCCGATTATCCGACAAAGGCCAAGCGTCCGCTGAACTCACGCCTTTCGACCGACAAGTTCGAAAGGACTTTCGGCTGGCGCGCGCCGGCCTGGCAGGACAGCGTCGATATGGTCGTAAAACGCCTGATCCCCGCAGGGCGGCATGACGAATTCAAACCCATGCGTCACGGAACCGGGGGCTGAAGCAACTCGATGGCTTTAACTGCTGCATCCGGGTCCGGGCAATCCTACACCCAGATCCTGAAGTCGACGGCCCTGATCGGCGGCTCGTCCGTCGTCAACATCCTGTTTGCGATAATCCGCAACAAGGCCATGGCGGTGCTTCTCGGCCCAGGCGGTGTCGGGTTGATGGGGCTCTACAATTCCATAGCCGACCTAGCGCAGAATCTGGCCGGCCTCGGTATCCAGGCCAGCGGCGTTCGCCAGATCGCCGAATCGGTAGGATCCGGTGAAGCCGACAGGATCGCTCGTACGGCCATTGTGCTGAGGCGGATATCCATCGTTCTGGGATTGGCCGGCGCGGCACTTCTTGCAGCCCTTTCCCTTCCGATCGCCGAGTTCACCTTCGGCGATAGCCAGCATACCGCGGGTGTCCTGCTGTTGTCGGTGGCGATCTTCTTTCGGCTCGTGTCGGCGGGACAAATCGCCCTGATACAGGGCATGCGGCAGATCGCAAACCTTGCCCGCATCAACATGTTTGCAGCTTTATGCAGCACGGTCATCAGCATACCGATGGTCTATTTCTTCGGCGAGCAGGGCATCGTGCCGTCGCTGGTTGCCACGGCCGGCATCACGATCCTTACATCATGGTGGTATGCACGTAAAATCCACATCAACGTGCAGACCATGTCGCTGCCGCAGATGAGCCAGGAGACAGCTGCCCTTCTGAAGCTGGGTTTTGTCTTCATGGTCAGCGGGTTTCTGACCGTAGGTGCTGCTTACGCGATCCGCATTATCGTGCTGCGGGAAGATGGTGTTGCGGCTGCGGGGTTGTATCAGGCGGCATGGGCTCTCGGCGGCCTCTATGCCGGGTTCATTCTGCAGGCCATGGGCACCGATTTCTATCCACGCCTGACAGCGGTTGCGGGCGATCACGCCGAATGCAACCGCCTCGTCAATGAGCAGGCGCAGATCAGCATGCTGCTCGCCGGCCCGGGCGTAGTTGCGACGCTCACGCTCGCGCCGCTGGTCATGAGGCTGCTTTACTCTCCTGAGTTCTATCCGGCCGTCGACCTGCTGCGCTGGATTTGCTTGGGCATGATGCTGCGTCTCGTCGCGTGGCCGATGGGGTTCATCGTGCTGGCGAAGGGAGCGCAGAAGATCTATTTCTGGACGGAGGTAGCGGCTGCAATCGTGCATGTCGGCCTTGCCTGGCTTCTGGTCACGAAGCTCGGCTTTATCGGTGCCGGCATGGCCTTTTTCGGGCTCTATGTCTGGCACAACATCCTGATCTACCTGATTGTGCGCCGACTAACCGATTTTCGCTGGTCGCGTGAAAATATCAAGCTCAGCCTGATCTTCCTGCCTGCCTCTGCCGTGGTTTTCGGTGCGTTCCAGCTCTTGCCGCTTTGGCAGGCGACCGCCCTGGGTGGCGTGATCGTGCTCGTCAGCGGGGTCTATTCGTTGCGGATGCTTTTGCGTCTGATGCCACCGGATTCGTTTCCGGCAGCGCTCCGGCCCTGGCTGCCAAAATCGGCCTGAACTGAAAAAGCCGCCGGCGATTGCCAGCGGCTTTTTTGCTCGGATCGATCTCGATAGGAGTCGGCTATTCCGCGGCCCGGATGCTGCTTGCACCGAGGCACTCGCGAATCGTGTCGACCACGGCGAGAAGCTCGGCGTCCATCATCTGCGCATAGAGCGGTAGAATGATGGTTCCGTTTTGTGCGGCGACGCTGTTCTGGAGGCTCGTGCCAAGGCGGTGTGTTTCGGGGGCTGCATAGGCTTCCTCGAGATGAATGTTCATCACGCCGCGCCTTGTCGAGACGCCCCTGTCGAGCAAGGCCTGCATGGCCGAGCGCTGACCGACCCAGTGCGGCAGCCTGATGCAGTAGCTCTGCCAATTGCTGCGCGCCCAGCTCGGCTCCAACGGCGTTTCGACGCCGGGTATATCCTTGAGAAGCTTGGTGTATGCGGCAGCAAGCTGCCTGCGTCGGGCCACGATCTCGGGAAGCCGCTTCAGCTGTTCGCGTCCGACGGCCGCCTGCATGTCCGTCATGCGGTAATTGTAGCCGATCTCGGGATAACTTTCGTAGATGACCTGACTGGAACCGTGGCGGACCGTATCTGGCACGCTCATGCCATGCTGGCGCCATAGCTTGAACTTCCGGTCATATTCCGGATTGGCGGTCGTCAGCATGCCGCCGTCGCCGGTGGTCACGACCTTGCGGGGATGAAAGGAAAAGCAGGCGATGTCGCCGTGCGGCTTGCCGATCTTTTCCCACTGGCCGTTCCAGAGAATTTCGCTGCCTGTCGCGCAGGCGGCGTCTTCGATGACCGGGATGGAATAGCGCTTGCCGATCTCGACGATCTGGCGCAGGTCGCAAGGCATGCCGAGCTGGTGCACGCAAAGGATCGCCTTCGTATTGCGTGTGATCGCGCCTTCGATCAGGTCCGGGTCGATGTTGAAGCCGTCTGCCTCTATATCGACGAAAACCGGAACGCCGCCGCAGTAGCGGATGGCGTTGGCGGTGGCGATAAAGGAATGGCTGACGGTGAGCACCTCGTCGCCGGGACCGATATCCACGGCCCGCAGCGCCAGGTGAAGTGCCGTGGTGCAGTTCGATACCGCGCAGGCATGCGGCGCGCCGACAAGCTCGGCAAATTCCTGCTCGAAGGCCGCGACCTCGGGTCCCTGCGTTACCCAGCCGGACAGAATTACCCGACGAACCGCTTCGACTTCGCGTTCGTCGAGGATGGGCTTGGCAACCGGTATCATTCCGCTGCCTCCCGGGTCGCAGCACTTTCGGCCTGCCACCAAGCGACAAGACCGCGAAGACCGTCGTCGAGCGGGATCTGGGCCTCAAAGCCAATCATATCCCGCGCCTTGGTGATGTCGGCGAGCCGGCGCGGCACGGCATTGACCTTGCGTGCCGGTGCGTGCGTCGGCTCGATCGACGAGCCCATGATGCGGGTCAGCTTCTGCGCCAGTTCGAGCAGGCTGGTCTCCTCACCGCTTGCGACGTTGAACACCTCGTCGGTGACGTCGGACTTTGCCGCCAGGATGTTGGCGCGCGCGATGTCGGCGACATGGACGAAATCCATCGTCTGCGAGCCGTCGCCATGGATAAGCGGCGGCTGGCCGGCAGCCAGGCGCTCCATCCAGCGGATCAGAACCTCGGTGTAGACGCCATAGACGTCCATGCGCGGGCCGTAGACGTTGAAGTAGCGAAGCGCGACATAGTTCAGGCCGTACATATCGGCGAAGCTGCGCAGCAGCCCTTCATTGAAGGCCTTCGCCGCACCGTAGATCGTGCGGTTGTTGTAGGGGTGATGCGCCTCTGTCGTGGGAAAGCTTTCCGCCAGCCCGAGTACGGAGGCGGACGACGCCGCGACGACCTTGGACACCTTGGCATTGACCGCCGCTTCAAGCACGTCGAACGTGCCGCCGGCGAGAACGTCGAAGGCCAGTCGCGGCTCCTCGGCGCATTGGGTGATGCGGATCGCCGCCTGGTGGAAGACGATATCGACGCCGTCGAAGAGCTTTGCCAGCAAAGGCCGGTCGCGGATATCGCCTTCGACGATGGTGAGCGGAAAGGCATCCATCGCAACCTGAAGATTCTCCCGCCGGCCACGGACGAAATTGTCGAGAATGATGATCTCGCGCGGCTGTTCCTTGGCTACGAGATCGGCGATGTGGGATCCGATGAGCCCTGCCCCGCCTGTGATGAGAACGCGCTTATCTTTCATGGATCGCCCCGTTGTTTTGTGACGCGGTTCGCGTCAGATCCGAATCCGTCCGCCAATGCAGGAATTTTGCAGGCACGCCGGCGACGACCGAGAAAGGTTCGACGTCGGACACCACGACGGCGCCGGCTCCGACGATCGCGCCTTTGCCGATGGTGACGCCGGGAAGGATGGTGGCGTTGGTGCCGATGTCGGCCCATGCCTCTATGCGCACCGGCTTGATTTCGAGGTCTGTGCGCACGATCGGCACGTCCGCCGGCATGCCGGTATGGGCAGAACCAAGCACCTTGGCGCCGGGACCGAAGCCGACATATTCTTCCATCACCAGATTGCGCGCATCGAGAAACGCTTGCGGGCCGATCCAAACATTGTTGCCGATCACGCAGGTGCCGTCATAGCGGCCCTGGATATTGGCCTGTGCGCCGACGAAGACGCCATTGCCGAACTCGAATGTCTCGGGGTGCTTGAACACCGCACCGCTGCCGACCTGAAGGCGGGCGCCGCAGCTACGTGAGAGCGCGCGCAAGACGGAGCGGCGCATCAGCGCGTCGACGAAGCCGTCGCCGGATGAAAACCGGCCGTAGAGTTCGACCAGCCCCGAAGCGCCATAGGATGTCTTCAGGGTGTCTGCCAGTTCGAGTTCGTAGGCGGGGTCGGCAAGGATTTCCTGCCGGCCATGAACCGCCTTGACGATACGGGCAGCGTGAGCGGGATCAAGCGACATAGGCTTCCTGCTCCACAGCAGCGACCACCTGTTCTACCTGCCTCGATGTCATCTCGGGATAGATCGGCAGCGAGAGAACCTCACGCGCTGCGGCCTCTGATTCCGGGAATGCGCCTACCTTGTAGCCAAGGTCCGCATGTGCTTTCTGCAGATGGACGGGGATGGGATAGTGCAGTCCCGTCTGTACGCCTTCGGCCTGCAGGGCGCGCTGCAACCCGTCGCGATCGCGCGTCCGAACGGCATAGATGTGATAGACGTGGCGGCGATCCGCGAGCTCGGTGGGCGCAGTCACCTGCCTCGATCCAGCGAGCAGTGCCGAATAATGCCGTCCGTGGTCGCGACGCGCCTCGGTCCAGTCTTCAAGGTGCCGAAGCTTGACCCGCAGGATCGCGCCCTGGATGCCGTCCATGCGATAATTAAAACCCTTCAGCGTGTGGTGATAGCGCTGCTCCTGGCCCCAGTCGCGCAGCATGCGGATCGTCTTGGCGTGCTCGTCGTCATTGGTGACGACGATGCCGCCCTCGCCGCAGGCACCCAGATTCTTGCCGGGATAGAAGCTGAAACAGCCCGACGTACCGATGCTGCCGGCGCGCCTCTTCCTGTATTCGGCACCATGGGCCTGGCAGGCATCCTCGATGACCGGAATTCCGTAGCGGTCGGCGATCTCCATGATCGGCGCCATGTCGGCCATCTGGCCGTAGAGATGGACGGGAACGATGGCCTTGGTGCGCGCGGTGATCGCTGCTTCGAGCTTGGCCGGGTCCATCGTGAAGGTGGTCGGTTCGATGTCCACGAACACCGGCAGTGCGCCCGTGTAGCAGACAGCCGAAACGGAGGCGACGAAGGTGAAAGGCACGGTTATGACTTCATCGCCGGGACCGACGCCGGCCGCAAGCAGCGCCAGATGAAGCGCGCTCGTTCCGGTGTTGACGGCGATTGCGTGCTTTGCGTCGCAATAGGCGGCGAACTCACGCTCAAAAGCTGCAACTTCGTCGCCGAGAACATATTGGGCGGAAGCCAGCACGCCCAGGACGGCGGCATCCACCTCGCCCTTGATGCTCGCATACTGGGCCTTGAGATCGAGAAACGGGATCATGCTATGCGCCTCGCGCGCTCGAGTTCGATGACGCGCCCGCGTTGGGCAAGCGACTGGGTGGCGGCTTCAAGGATGCGTACGACGCGCAGGCCGGCATGGCCGTCGGCCGTCGGGACCTTGCCCTGTTCGATGCAGTTAACGAATTCGCGAAGCTCGACGCCAAGGGCTTCGGTCGAGTCCAGCTGCGGCGCCCACATGTCGCCGGTGCGGTAGCCGACCAGCATCTGGTAGACCTTTTCGCCGTTCTTCTGCGGGTTGCCGTTGAGCGTGATGCCCTTGTCGTAGACCTTGATCTTCTCGCTGGGCTCGAGATCGTCATAGACGATCATCTTGCTGCTGCCGCCGATCAGCGTGCGCCGGACCTTCACCGGGGCCAGCCAGTTCACATGGATATGCGCGATCATGCTGTTGTCGAAGAACAGGTTGAGATAGGCGATGTTCTCCGGCTCGCCCACGACGTGGCTCATGCCCGTTGCCGAGACGGCCACCGGCTTTGCCGGCAGGACATAATCCATGATCGAGAGGTCGTGGACGGCGAGATCCCAGACGACGCTGACATCGTGCTGGAACAGGCCGAGATTCACGCGGACCGAGTCGTAATAATAGATGTCGCCAAGTCCGCTTTCGACGAGCTCGCGCATTTTCCGTACCGCGCCGGTGTGAACGAAGGTGTGGTCGACGGCCAGCACGAGCTTGCGCCGCGAAGCCTCGTCAACCAGCCGGCGTGCCTCGTCAGCGGTCGCCGCCATCGGCTTTTCGACAAACACATGCTTGCCCGCCATCAGGGCGCTCATCGCCAGCCTGAAATGCGCGGAAACCGGAGTGGCGATCGCGATTGCATCGACGCGCGGATCGCGCAGGACTTCGTCGAAGTCGTCCGTGATCTCGACGGCCGGATACCGCGCCTGGACGCTGACCAGCCGCTCTTTCTTGAGATCGCAAACGCTGATCAGCCGCGCACCCGGCGTCTCGGCAAAATTGCGAACGAGGTTGGGACCCCAGTAACCGTAACCAACTACTGCAACGCCGATCATGTCACTCTCCCGAAACGATGCGGCGGACCGGAGCGTCCTTGGCTCTGCCGACGATCCGCGCAGGAACGCCGGCGACGATCGCGTAGTCCGGAACGTCCTTGGTGACGACGGAGCCGGCGCCGATGAGCGCACCCCTGCCGATGATCACGCCAGCGAGAATGGTCGCATTGCTTCCGATTGAGGCGTGTTGCCTGACCAGCGTGGGGATGACGGTCCAGTCTTCGTCGGTCTGGAGCCCGCCATCCGTGGTCACGGCGCGCGGATGAAGATCGTTGGTGAACATGACGCCATGGCCGACGAAGACGCCGTCTTCCAGCGTCACCCCTTCACAGATGAAAGTGTGGCTCGAAATCTTGCAGTTCTGGCCGATCGTGGCATTGCGCTGGATTTCGACGAATGTGCCGATGCGCGAACCTGCGCCGACATGGCAGCCATATAGATTGACCAGATCCGGGTGATGGATGACCACACCTTCGTCCAGAGTGACATCGGAAGAAATCATTCCGTCAGTTTCCCTGTTTCCTGAGCCGCTGCCCCGCACACTCCGCGATGCGCCGGCTGGATATGGAAACAGAGGAGCAATCCATGCCCGTCATGCCGATCCCCGCCGTTCACTTGCCAGAGTTTTGAAGAAGCGCTGAAAGTAAATCCGTCCGATAACCAGATTTCTTTTCAGGATCGGAGTAAAGGAAAGAAAACGCAGTACATTCCCGTCCGAAAGGCTTAGGCGGCATAGACCGAGTGGCAGGGTCTCAATACCCGCTACTTGCCCAGCAGACGGCATTTGCGGGCTTGCGTGGCACTGAGCTCGGGGCGGTGCGCATAAGCTAAGCGATAGTAAGCCATTCGAGCACTGGAAGGTGCTGGTAATAGTACCCGGCCTAATCCTTAGGGCTTATAGAGTGACCGAGCTATCCTCCGGAGAAATCAGGGATAGAAACCGGACCTACTCGTAAGCCTAAAGTTCGGAGCCAGCGAAAACATCTATAGTTTTGTCAAACTCGCCAGTGAGTCCATGTGGAACGCGTGGCCGCTGATCAAGCGCGGAGGTAGACAGAGTGCAAGTCGGGGAACGGGTTTTCGAACAGATACAGGAATCGGACGCAAGGCCGAAGCTGATGATCGCCACGCGGGTGTTTGGCGCCAGTGGCCAGCCCTGGATGTGGCGGCAGGTGGTCGGGCTTCAGGGCTTCCGCAAGGAACTGCTTTGCTGGGAACGGCAGAACGCCGGTACCCAACCGACGACCGACGTTCGCGAGCACGTGCTGCCGGGCAAGCTTGCGCCCTACCACAATGACGGACGCTGGCTCTATCGGTCCCGGGCGATCTTCAATGGCAGCTTCTATGCGGCGATCGGCGAGGAGCGCACGCGCCTGAAGCAGCTGTTCGACAAGGACCGGCCGGATGTCATCCTTTGCAATTTCGGAGACATCGCCATGCGCCTGCTGCCGACTGCGCGCGAGGCCGGCATTCCGCTGGTCGCTTATTTCCACGGCGATTTTTCCTTCATCAGGAACAGGTGGTATCGCTGGAGCCTCTATCGCTGCCTGCATGATTTTGCCGCGATTGTCGTGGTGACGGATGCGGAGCGGCAATGGCTGCGCGAACACGGCGCGCCGGAAGACAAGATCCACTATATCCCCTGCGGTGCGCCGACGGATGTGTTCCGGCCGGTGCCCGAGCGCAGCGACGATCTGGTGCGGTTCGTGATGGTTTCGCGGCTGTCCGAGGAAAAAGGCTGCGATGTTTCGATAAGAGCCTTTTCCGAGGTCGCAAAGCAGAATCCGAAGGTCCGGCTCGGCATTTTCGGTGACGGGGTCGAGCGTGAGAATCTTGGAGAGCTCGTCAAGAGGCTGGGGCTTGTCGACAAGGTGACTTTCCATGGCTTCATCGACGAGCTGAGCCTGGCGAAGAAACTGCCGTTGCATGACATCTTCATCCAGCATTCGCGCATCAAGGAAGGGTCGCCGGTATCGATCGTCGAGGCGATGTCCTGCGCCCTGCCCGTGGTGGCAACGACGATCGGCGGCATCACCGACCAGATCGCCACCGGCCAGAACGGTTATCTGGTTTCGGAGGGCGACATCGACGGCATGATCGCAGCGATGCAGCGGCTTGCATCAGACCCGGTACTGCGTAAGCAGCTCGGGGCCGTTGGCCGGGAGCGCGCCGTGGCCTGTCACGACGCCGCCAAGCAGACGCGGCGTCTCGGCGAACTGGTCATGGATGTCACGCGCATGAGCAGCATGAAGCGACAGGACGCACTGGCCTCATGACCACCGTCCAGATCATCGTGCCGTGCTACAATTACGGCCGCTACCTGCGTGCATGCGTAAACAGTGCGTTGTCGCAGGAAAACGTCGATGTGAAAGTTCTGATCATCGACGATTGTTCATCCGACGATACGCTGGATATGTGCAAGCAGCTGGCGTCCGAAGATCGCCGCGTGGACTATATCCACCATGCGGTGAACAAGGGGCATATCGCAACCTACAATGAGGGTCTGGCACTTGCCGAGAGTGACTATCTCGTTCTTTTGTCGGCCGACGATCTGCTGACCCCGGGCTGCCTGTCGCGGGCGACGGCCCTGATGAACTATCATCCTTCGGTCGGGCTGACTTACGGCTATCCCATACCTGTCTACGGCCCGGCGCTTCCGCCCGCGAGGACCGAGGATACCGGTTGGACGATCTGGCGTGGCGGCGACTGGATCGAGCGCATGTGCCGGGCCGGGAAGAACTTTATCTGCTGTCCGGAGGTGGTGATCCGCACCAGCATCCAACACCGGTTGGGTGGATACAAGGCATCGCTTCCTCATTCGGCCGACATGGAAATGTGGCTGCGCGCAGCCGCCATCTCGGATATCGGCCGCATCAATGGCGCCGATCAGGCCTATTACCGCGTTCACAACGCAAACATGCATCGGACGGTACATGCCGGCTTCCTCTATGATCTGCGGGCGCGCCGCGATGCCATTCTGTCGGCTTTCGAAAACGAGGCTGGTGCCTTGCCGGATGCGGCTGCGATGCAGGAGACTGCGCGGCGGACGCTTGCGCTGACTGCGCTTCGCTATGCCTGCCAGATCATCGATTCCGGCCGCGCCGAAAGTGAACCGGTCGACCTCTACCGCGAATTCGCACTCGATCTCTATCCGGCGGCAGCGAACACCAGGCAGTGGCAAAGCCTTGAGCGCAGGCGCAATGGCGTCGATGGTGCGATCTCGACCGTGGTGGCACGCGGTCACGCGCAACTGCGCGAGATCGCCGACAAATATGCGTGGCGTCGCTGGTGGCAGACCGGGCTGTATTGATCGAGCCGCCAGTCCGCTGATCGGCCGGCTTTTGGGCGCGCAGCGTTAAACGCGTTCCACCGCCGCATCCTTGAGCAGAAGCTCGGAATAGATGTTCGTCACGTCGTCGCGTTCGCGCGCCGGCGAATATTCGGACAGGACGAAGCGGGATGCTTCAAGCCCGCGATCGCGGCACCAGCCGGGTTGGTGGCGTTCCGCGAGAATGGCTTTCTCGACAGCACTCGCGAAACCAAGGATGTCGCCGGACTCGATCGGCGCGCTGAACTCCGGGCGAAAGAATTCCCGCCCCGCAAAACCATGATTGCCGATCACGTAGTTCCCGCATGCCATCGCCTCCGCCGGAGGCAGGCCGAACCCTTCCTGATGGGTAAAGGCAAGGAAGACGCGTGTGGTTCGCAGGCGGTCCGCGACCTGGGAATGTGTCAGCCTGTCCAGCGGCACGACCTCCCAGCCGTCGAGAATTCCCCGCGCCTCCAGCATCTCCAGGACCTGCCGCGCATCTTCGCGCCCGCGCCTCGGCATATAGGCTATGCGCTGTCCGGATGGTTCGCTCCCCGGATGGAACAGTGCCGGATCGATGCCGAGATGGACGCGCCGTATGAGCGCTTCGCGGAACGCCCAGCCGAGCATCTCTTGATTGTGCCGCGAGACGGTGATGATGCCGGCGAGGCCCGGATTGGCCGCGTAGAGACGCGCAACCTGATGGACCGGCCGCTTCCAGGTCAGATGGCTGTTCTGGTTGAAGATGACGTGACGCGTGCCCCGCGGCAGCTGAAGCAGAAGGTCGATATCGACTTCGGGAACCACGAGCAGGTCACCGCCACGCAGGGTCGCGCTGGCGATATCCGTCACCCTGGTCTCATGCTCGAACCACTCGCAGCGGAAGCCGGGACGATGGTGGAGGACAAAGGCGCTGATCCCGGCTGCGCTCAGAATGTCGACGTGCCGGTATATGACGCGTATGCCGCCCGAAGGCTCGGGATGGTCCGGCGTCAGGAAGTAGACCGTAGGCGTCGAGGTCTTCTCGTTGCTGACCTGAATCTCCAACCGGCGCCTGCGCCGGCGATCCTTCGCCTCGCTCATCCTTCGAAACAGGGATCGCGCCAGATTTTCCGCAGACACCAAGGTCATTCTTCAGCTCACCGCTTGCTGGTCATGCTGCCGGAGCTTCGTGATGGCCTAAGCTTGGAGTATCCCCGACCCGTGGGAAAGAGTTCCACGATGCAAGGTGCAAAGCAATTCCACCTTTTATACATCAAAGTAACTACTCACATGACCCGGATATTTACTGCTACCCAAGTTGCAGGAGCGTAAATTCGGGTCTGCCTCAAAGATTATCTGCGAGCGGCCGACATTTGGAACGCGGGTGAACCGGGCAACCAAAATGGTGGATGGAACTTTCGGTGCGGTGCCTGATCACGCCGGCGAGGCCAGGCAGGGCCGGCAGTCAGGAACGGGCAGGCGTTCGTCCCGGGCCGAACAGTCCGCGCGTGAAAAGTCTACGCACCGTGGCCTGCCATGGCCGGTCTTCCTGTTCATGGCGGGATTGCTCATTCCCTGGATCATCACCATCGGCCCGATCCGGATGTCGCTCTATCGCTTCATTCTCCTGGCCTTTCTCCTGCCTTGCCTGATCGGCTGGATAAGCGGCAGAGCGGGGCGCATCAGGATCGCCGACATTTCGTTCATCCTGTATTGCTTCTGGTGCTTTCTCGCGATCGGGATGATCCACGGCTTCGACTATGCGTTTCAGCCATCCGGCATGATCTTCATCGAGACCGTCGGTGCTTACATGCTGGCCCGATGCTTCATCCGCGACGCCGATGATTTCTACAACATGGTGCGCATGCTGCTGCGGCTTGTGACCCTGCTCCTGCCCTTCGCGGTGTTCGAGGCGATAACCGGGCGCAATATCCTGCTGTCGGCTTTCTCTGCGGTCTATCCGACATTTCCCGACAATTTCGTCGATCCCCGCTGGGGCATGCGGCGCGTCCAGAGCGTCTTCGAGCATCCGATATTGTACGGCGTGGTCTGTGCCAGCGCGCTGGCTTTCACCCATATGGTGCTTGGCTACGGGAAGAGCTTTGCGGGCCGCTGGCGCGGCACGGGCATTGTCATAGCAGCGACGTTCTTTTCGCTCTCTGCCGGCCCTATGACGGCGCTGGCCAGCCAGGGAATGCTGCTCGGCTGGAACTGGGCGCTCAGAAGCATAGAGGCGCGCTGGAAGATCCTGTGCGCCTTCGGCTTCCTGGCGGCGATGTCGATAGAGCTTCTGTCCAACCGTTCCGTGCCTGTCGTGTTCATGTCGTATTTTTCGTTCGACGAGTCTTCGGCCTATGTCCGCGCCGAAATATACCGATACGGATCCGCATCGATCATGAACCACCCGCTTTTCGGTGTTGGCTTTGGCTATTGGGAGCGGCCGTCATGGATGAGCCCCAGCATCGACATGTTCTGGATCATCGACGGGGTCCGCCACGGGCTGCCGGCGGAACTGTTCATGGCGCTGGGCTTCTTTGCGGTTTATCTGCCCGTGGCGTTCAAATCGGGGCTCGACGAGAGAACGCAAGCGTACAAGACCGCATTCGTGATCGCGATGACTGGTTTCTTCCTGGTCGGGTGGACTGTCTACTTCTGGAACGCGACCTACGTCATCTTCATCTTCCTGATCGGCAGCGGCGTATGGGTACTCGACGTGGAGACAAACGCCGCAGCGGCGACCCCACGCGACAGATCGCGCGGTGAGACGGCCGGCAATGATCGTCGAAATGGGCATATGGCGGAACGTGGCAAGCCACCCGTCGCGGAAGGCCGGAAACGGCCATACGTCTAATTGCCGACCGGTCTAAATCTATAGATGCCAGCCTACTTTCTGGCTGCTCGTGTATGCCTCAGGTAGCTTCGTAGCGGAGACTCCGCAATCGATGAAGAGTTCGTTCAGCCAATCCTCGGGGGTGCGGTTCATGACTGCCATTATGGAATCCCGCAGGTTCGTCGCCGACCACAGCGCGGTCGTCGAAGAGAAGGTGACGACTGCGACCACGCTGGAAGAGGTCGAAGCGCTTCGCGACGTCTGGAATTCGCTTCACGTCGACGATATCGATTCCGACATCGACTACTACATGACCGTGGTGCGCCATGCCGATCAGGTCATCCGGCCGCATGTGGTTCATATCCGCCAGGACGGGGGAGCCGAC
Organism: Mesorhizobium sp. DCY119; assembly: GCF_003590645.1. Classification (NCBI taxonomy): domain Bacteria; kingdom Pseudomonadati; phylum Pseudomonadota; class Alphaproteobacteria; order Hyphomicrobiales; family Phyllobacteriaceae; genus Mesorhizobium; species Mesorhizobium sp. DCY119. Next base: position 637,462 of record NZ_CP031834.1, read on the forward strand.
CTGCTCGCGGTTGCCCGGCTTGAAAACCTGCCCGTGCCTTTCCGGTTTGGATACCGGCGGCTCGGGTCCGCCACCTTGCGTGCCATCGTGGTGACCTTCGGCGGCATACTGGGTGCAAGGAACAAATACGAGGAAGAAATCGTCCTGCGACACCTGATGAAGGACCTCGACAAGGGTGTCGCGGACCTCATCCTGATGCGCAATGTCGACGTGGACAGCACGCTCTACACGACTGCCCTTGCAGCAACGGGCTGGGCGCAGCGGGCACATGCGCAGCCGGTTTCCCGCCGCTGGATGGCTGTGATACCGGATTCGATGACGCGGTTCCTCGAGACGCGTTCGGCCAAGACGCGAGGCAATTTGCGCCGGCACGACAATCAACTCCGAATGGAATTCGCAGGCCGGTTGGAGCTTCGGCATCTGGATCGTCCAGAAGATGCGGCCGATCTGTATCGAGACATGGAAGCAGTTGCCGCGAAAACCTATCAGCGTGGTCTCGGCGTCGGATTTTCCGGCACGCCGATGCAGTGCGCGCTGATCAAGCTAGGGCTCGATCGCGGCTGGTACCGAACCTGGATGCTCGATATCGATGAGCGCCCTGTCGCCTTCTGGAGCGGCTTTGGCTATGGCGGCACTTTCCAGATCGGCACGCCCGGTTTCGACCCCGATATGAGCAAACTCTCGATCGGGCGCTTCACGATGATGCGAATGCTCGAGGATCTGTGCGCCGATCCAGCCATTTCGGAGCTCGATTTCGGTCATGGCGAGGCCGAGTACAAATCCTCCTTCGGTCGGGCGGTTCGCTCCGAAAGCGAGGTCATGCTTGCCGCGTCGCGGCCATGGCCGACGCTGGTGATGCTTGCGGTGTCGTCGCTGTCCTTTGCCAACAATCTGGTTCGCCGGCTTGTCGAGAATTCCGAATGGGGTCGCCGCCTGAAGGCAGGATGGCGCCGTCGCATGGCCAGCAGGTAACCATGGCCAGGCTTCTGCTCGTAGCACCAACCTGTAATGGCGAGGATGTCGGCGAGGCGTGGGTCGCCTATCAGTGGGCGCGACGCCTCGGCGAGCGGCATGACGTGACCTTGCTGACCTATCACAAGCGGGGAGCCCGGCCTGCGACGCAGCAGCTTCCGGGCATGAAGGTCGTGGAGTGGACCGAGCCGCCGCTGCTTGGCCGCGCCGAGCGGCTGAACAGCATGCTGAAGCCTGGCTACGTCCCGTTCTATTTCCGCGCCAGAAAATGGATACGCCAGGCAATCGCCGAGGGGCAGCATTTCGATCTCGTGCACCAGCCCGTGCCGGTGGCCATGCGCTATCCCTCGCCTGCAGCCGGTCTTGGCATTCCGTTCGTCATAGGACCCGTGGGCGGCGGCCTGTCATCGCCGGATGGCTTTGCCGGCGACGAAGGTTCCGCGCCCTGGTTCATGGCGCTGCGCGGGCTCGATCGGTACCGGCAACAGTGGGATCCGTTTTTGCGCAAGACCTTCAGGACCGCAGACTGCGTGTTCGGAATAGCCGCCTATGTGAAGGAACAGCTGGCCGCAATCCCGCTGCGCCGCTTCGAGGTGATGAGCGAAACGGGTTTGGACGAGATCCCGGCACCGATCGATCGCAGCGGGCGATCCGGAACAATCCGGCTGCTTTACGTCGGACGCCTCGTGCGGACGAAAGGCGCTCGCGACATCATACGCGCCATGGGCATGCTGCGCGATGTTTCAGTCCGGCTGGACATCGTCGGCGAAGGGCCGGAACGAGCGGAATGCGAAGCGCTCATCGGCCAGCTTGATCTCGGCGATCGCGTTGCACTTCATGGCTGGCGCTCCAAGGCCGAGGTCGCGGAATTCTACAAGCAGGCGGACGTCTTCGTTTTTCCGAGCTATCGCGAACCAGGCGGCAACGTGGCACTGGAGGCGATGGGGTTTTCGCTGCCGCTCATCGTCGTCGATCGCGGTGGACCGGGAAGTGCGACAACAGACGCCTGCGCCATAAAGCTGTCAGTCACCACGCCGGAAGCGCTCGCGATCGATATCGCGGCTGCAATCCGAAGGCTGGCGACCAATCCGGCACTGCGGCGCAGGATGGGCGAGGCAGCTCATGCGCATGTCAGGAAAAGCGCTTTGTGGAGCGCCAAGCTCGATCGTGTTGACAGTATCTATGCGCAGCTTATCAGCGCGCGTCGCAAGGACGCCTGATCATCAAACCACCGGCGCTGTCTCTATAGAGTGAGTGCGGCACGCAGCGCTGCTCGATGCCCCGGTCCGAATGTGAATCGCATGGTCTCGCCGACGACTATGCTCAGCCGGAACAAGGCCGTGGAAAGACGCCCGTGATGGCGGCGATAATAGCGAATCCGGTTTTTCGTCATCAGTGCCGAGAGGAACGGATTGTCGTGATATTCGCCGCCGATATGAACGACCTGCGCCTGTGGGTGATACACCACTGACAGGCCGCTTCGGCGGACCCTCTCCAGATAATCGACTTCTTCGCTGTAGAGGAAGAATGACTCGTCCCATTCACCGACGACCCGACGCGCTCGGGCTCCAACAAGCAGGGCGGCACCCGTCGCCCATTCGACGACGCCGCCGCGATCGTAGATCGCCGGATCATCGACGATCTCGCCTGCGCCTATGCGTGCGGCAAACGTCGTTCCCAGCAGCGCGTCCGACCATGCCGTCTTCATCGACGGTTCGCGCCGAAGCGACAAAGCCGTCGTACCATCCTCGTGGAGGATCTGCGGCACGACTATGCCCGCCTTGGGGTCTGACAGTCTTTTGCTGAGCAGGCGCACGGAACCTGGCAGAAGCCGGACATCGGGATTGAGGATCAGGACGTCCACTTCGGATCCGACTATCGCCGTCGCGGCGTTGATGCCGGCAGCGTAGCCGGCGTTCCGGCCCATCCTGATCACCCTCGGATGGGTCGGATGGGCTAGCGCGATATCGACCGACGCATCGTGAGAATCATTGTCGACGATGATGATCTCATGACGGCTGATCCCGGCCAGTCCATCAGGGATCGAGTCGAGCAGACCGGGCAGGACCTTGGCGCTGTTGTAGGTGACGACCACCACGGCAACGCCAGCCGTGTCATCCACGGCGGCAGGCGCAAGGATCGATGCAGGTTCAGTCGGTCCGTCCATTTGCATTCACCCAGACTCTTGGCTTCGAGACGCCGAAATACAGGGAAATTCTGCCGGATATTTTGCAGGAATATCAGCACAATGAAAGTCTACATGAGGTGGTGAACTTAGAGGTACACCAACAAGCTCTTTCAGCCATGGAGCTGACTCCGATGATACTAACCATAGTCCTATCGGAGTAGGTCGAACGCTCCAGTACAGGTCCGGAAAACGGCTCCGTAAGTCTTTCAGGGCGATAGAATATTTCTTCAGATTTTCTAGCATCGGTCTGTGTCTCGGCGTGGCGGGACTGTGAAGCGTCAGCTCATCGCCGTGCCTTTCAACTGTAACCGCCAGTGCCCTCGGGCACATGGAGAAACCCTCGTGCAGTGGCCGAAAGGTCGACGCACGCAAGATCGAGAGGCCGTCGGCAAGCCGCATGAACCCGCAGCCAAATCTTACCGGACCCGTCGAAGTTTTCCCCATCGACCGTCTTCAGGCGCTCGACGCCGAATCCCGCGCAACCCGGGCGCGGACAGAGCAACTCATCGAGCTGGCCAAGAAGGGCCTGCCGCAGATGTTTGCGCATGGCGCATTCGTTCACACCGTTCGCGAGGTCAAGACAGCATCAGGCCGGAGTGTCCGTCCCGAGGGCGACAGCCTGCGTTATGCGGCAAATGTCGCGTCGGGACTGGCCTTCGTGGATGAGGCCGTGCAGTGTCATATCCTCGAAGGCGCGACCGCCGCGGATCTGGCGCTGAATTGCGCACGGCGCGCGGAGAAATCCAAGGATCCCGGCGCGGTCGCACTCTGCGCCTGGGCCGCGGCAGAGGTGGCCGATGTCTATGCCACGCCGCTGTTGAAGCGCTTGACTGCTCTGCTCGAGTCCGAAGAGACGATTGCCACGGTGGATTGTTCCTGGACGCTGATTGCCGCCCTTGCGGCGCGTCACCTTGGCGACACCGAGCATTTGACCACGCTTGCGGCCAACCGCCTGATGGGCGGGCAAGGCGCGACCGGGCTTTTCCCGCATATGCTGCCCGCCGTTTCCAATGGCCGGCTGCGTGCTCACATCGGATGCTTTGCCGATCAGGTTTACTCGACGCAGGGGCTTGCCCGCCTGTCTGTGGCCAAGAACGATCCGACAGCGCTGGCCGCAGCCGAAGCATCGGGCGGGCGCATCGCTCACCTCCAGGGTCCAGCCGGTCAATGGTGGTGGCACTATGACACGCGCGACGGAAGCGTCGTCGAGGGGTACCCCGTCTACAGCGTGCATCAGCATGCGATGGGACCAATGGCCCTGCTCGACCTGCGCGAGGCCGGCGGCACCGATCATATGAAGTCGGTGGCCAAGGGATTGCGCTGGCTGGACGAACACCCCGAGGTCGACGTTCCGATGGTGTCCGAAGAGGACGGCGTGATCTGGAGAAAGGTCGCGCGCCGCGAACCGAAAAAGGCTGTCAGGGCAATTTCGGCACTCACCACGGGGCTCAAGCGCGGCTTCCACCTGCCAGGGCTCGACATCATGTTTCCGCCAAGCCGCGTCGACTACGAGTGCCGTCCGTATGAACTCGGCTGGATGCTCTATGCGTGGCTCTCAGGCGGTGTCGTCGAGCGGTTGCGCAACAGCGCAGTCCGTGGCGGCAGGTGACAGACCAGGGAGTATTCAACATGCCGACCGAGCAGCAATTGTTATTCGGGCTCTATCTCGAGCCGCTGCGGATGGATGAGGTGATCCAGCGCTGCCACACGGCTCTGGTGACGAGGAGCAAGCTGCTGCTCGGCGTGCTCAACGCGGCCAAGGTAGTCAATCTGCGCAGCGACGCGCTTTTGCGAGACTCGCTTTTGGAGTGCAATATGCTGCTTGCAGATGGACAGTCCATCGTCTGGGCGAGCAGGTTGCTCGGGCGCCCCCTGCCCGAGCGGATCGCCGGCATCGACATCTTCGAACAACTGCTAGCGCTGGCACACCGCGAAGGCCGCTCCATCTATCTTCTCGGCGCCCAGCCCGATGTCTTGCGGATGCTCGAGACGCGTTTGCAGGAGCGGTTTCCGGGCCTGAAGGTGGCTGGCCGGCATGACGGTTATTTCAAGGCCAACGAGTCCGCCGCCATAGCAGCCGAGATACGGGCCTCCGGAGCCGACATGCTGTTCCTTGGCATGGCTTCGCCGAAGAAGGAGATATTCCTCGGCTCCTATGGGGCAACGCTGAATGTTCCGATACTTCACGGCGTCGGCGGCTCGTTCGACATCCTCGCAGGGATCACCCGGCGCGCGCCGGCGATCTGGCAGCGCGCAGGGATGGAGTGGGCCTACCGGCTGCTGCAGGAGCCGCGCCGCCTGTGGTGGCGGTATCTGAAGACGAACACCGCCTTCCTGCTGCTTACTGCCCGCGAACTGGTTCATCCCGCTCGCGCTTTCCGGCCGACAAGGTCGATCACCGGCGGCGGCACATTGGCTGCCAGCCGTCAAAACCAGTAACCAGGCGGGCGTGGGGCTCCTTTGATGAATGAAGTTTTTTCCGGTCGATTGGCCATAGTCGGGATGGGGTATATTGGCCTGCCCACCGCCGTCGTTCTGGCGACGCGCGGCATCGACGTGATCGGCGTCGACATCAATCCTGCAACGGTTGCCGCGGTATCGCGTGGCGAGGTTCCCTTCGTTGAGCCGGATCTGGCGGTAGCCGTCAGCGGCGCGGTCGCCATGGGCCGCCTCTCGGCCACCAGCGAGATGCCCGAGGCGGACGCCTTCATCATTGCCGTGCCGACACCGTTCAACGGTGATCGCACCGCCAATCTTTCCTATGTCCAGGCTGCCGCCGAGCAGATCGCGCCTAAGCTGAGGTCGGGCAACATCGTCGTGCTGGAATCGACCTCGCCGCCCGGAACGACCGAGAAGATCGCCGAATGGATCGGCGCGTTACGGCCCGATCTGAAAATGCCGCATGACGGCGAGACCGGTGCCGATATTTTCGTCGCCCATTGCCCAGAGCGGGTTCTGCCGGGCCGCATCATGATCGAGATGATCACCAACGACCGCGTCGTCGGTGGACTGACGAAGCGCTGCGCCGAGCGCGCCGCATCTATCTATCGGGTGTTTGCGCAGGGCGAAATCCTGCTCACGGATGCCGCCAGCGCCGAGATGGCCAAGCTCGTCGAAAACGCCTATCGCGATGTGAACATCGCATTCGCAAACGAGATTTCGCTGATCACGGAATCGCTGCATATCGACGTCTGGGAAGTCATCCGCTTGGCCAACAGGCATCCGCGCGTCAATATATTGAGCCCCGGTCCCGGCGTCGGCGGGCATTGCATTCCGGTGGACCCGTGGTTCATCGTTGCGGCCGCACCAAAGCTGTCGCCGCTGATCCGCACCGCGCGCGAGGTCAACGACCGGCGGCCGCATCATGTCGCCGAGCAGGTTGCCGAGAAGGCCAAGCGCTTCCGCGAACCGACCATCGCCTGCCTTGGCCTGACGTTCAAAGCCAATGTCGACGACGTCCGGGAGAGCCCGGCCATCGAAGTCGTCGGGCTGATTGCCGAAGCACTTCCCAATGTCGACATATTGCTTGCAGATCCCTATGTGGACTCCCTGCCGTCGATGCTTTCGGGTTATTCGAACCTGCGCATGGAAGGCGCTTACCAGGCCGTCGAGCGCGCCGACATCGTCGTGCTCCTGGTTGAGCACGAACCCTTCAAGGCGATCCGCAACACGCGGCTGGGCGGCAAGGTCGTCTACGACACGCGCGGTGCCTGGCGCTGAGGCCAGGCTTCGTTTCCCGCTGAATAATCGATCCAGCCCTCCGTCGTTACCAACGGAGGGCTGTGTTTTTCGTGGCCTGATCGCACGGATAATCCGGCCAAATCGATTCCGTTGAAGTTGAAAAAAAAAGCCGGCCCATCCCGACATCATCGGAACGGGCCGGCTGTTCACGCTTGACTGGAGGTCAGGCGGCGAAACCGCTGACGACCTGCGCTGCGCGGCGTGGAGATACGCTTTCCTCGATCCGAATCGTCGGATCGAATTCTACCGGAAGATCGCCGATGCCGAAGAAATGCTCGATCGCGCGGACGGAACGTTCGGCGGCGTGCCCGTCGCCATAAGGGTTCACGGCATGTGCCATGGTCTGGTAGGCGGCCTTGCTGGTCAGCAAGGTCGACACCTCGTCGACGATAAGGTCTTCATCGGTGCCGACCAGCCGCACCGTGCCGGCGGATACGGCTTCCGGGCGCTCCGTCGAATCCCGCATGACCAGCACCGGCTTGCCGAGTGACGGAGCTTCTTCCTGAACGCCCCCGCTGTCCGTGAGCACGACGCTGCAATGATACATGGCGCGCACGAAGTCGCTGTAGCCGAGCGGCGCTGTGATCAGCACATTGTCGAGCCCGGCCAAAGGCGGAAGCAGTACCTCGCGGACTGCCGGGTTGAGATGGGCCGGCAACAGGAAGGCAATGTCGGGAAAGGTCCTGGCCAGGCGGGCGATGGCGCGGGCCGTGCGGGCCATTGGCTCGCCCCAGGATTCGCGCCTGTGCGCCGTGATCAGAACGCTGCGACGGCCGTTGATCTTGCCAAGGTCGGGATTTTCGGCCGGCAGATCCCTGGAGACAACATCCAGCAGGGCGTCGATGACGGTGTTGCCGGTGACGACGATGTTGCTCTTGTGAATCCCGTCGCGGAGCAGGTTCTCCCGCGATGTACTGGTCGGTGCCAGATGAACCGCTGCCAGTTGCGTCGTGAGACGGCGATTGGCTTCTTCCGGAAACGGATTGTAGGGGTCGCCGGTTCTCAGGCCTGCCTCGAGATGGACGACCGGAACCTTGCGATAGAAGGCGGCGAGTGCCGCGGCAAAGCAGGTCGTGGTATCGCCCTGGACGAGAACGGCATCCGGTTCTTCGGCCTCGATCACCTTCGAGACGCCGTCGAGCACGCGGCTGGTTATGTCCTCCAGCCGCTGCCGCTCGGTGATGATGTTCAGGTCATGGCTCGGCCGGATACCGAACAGGTCGTTGACCTGGTCGAGCATCGCCCGGTGCTGGCCAGTCACCGCCACAACCGGTTTGCAGTGACGGGAGCGGCTCAACGCATCGATCAGCGGGGCCATCTTTATGGCTTCGGGACGTGTACCGTAGACGATCAAGACCTTGCGCATATCGAAATCCTTCTTCTGCCGGCCCTCATGCGAATGGCCGGGCTGTTGGACTAGTCTGCGAAACCCTGCTTGCCTGGTGTCTCGACCGCGGTTGTCGCGGCCATGTCGAGAAACTGCATCTTGCGGTCGGCGACGACCTGCCGGACGACTTCCTCGTCGACGACGGAAATGTCTTCGGCGAAAGCGTAAACCAGCGCGTAGTCGCAGATCTGGTTGATCACGCGCGGCAAGCCGCGGCTTGCCTGGAAGACGATTTCGCAGGCCGCCGGCGTGAAGATCTCGTGGTCGGCGCCTGCGACCTTGAGGCGATGGGCGATGTAGTCCTGCACGGCCTCGGCAGACATGCCAAAGAGATGAAAATCGGCGGCGACGCGCTGTGCGAACTGCACCATCTTCGCGCGGCTGATGATCTGTCTCAGCTCCGGTTGCCCGACCAGCACGATCTGCAGCAGCTCGTCTCTTTCGCCATTCATGTTGGAGAAGCCTCTCAGTTCCTCCAGCATCTTCTCCGAAAGGTTCTGGGCCTCGTCGAAGATGAGAATGGTGTGGCGCCCAGCTGCGTGCTGCTCCTTCAGGAAGGCCTCGAACTGCGAGAACATCTGGACATAGGACATCCGCCCGGTGATGGGCTGCCCGAGCGACGACAATATCCAGTGGAGCAATTTGCCCCGTTCGCCATGGGCATTCGAGATCAATCCCAACTTGAGGTCGGAAGGTGCGGAACGCAGCAGATGCCAGATGAGCGTGGTCTTGCCGGCACCGACCTCCCCGGTGATGACGGTGATGGGCGCGAAGGTCGCCAGCCCATATTCGAGCATCGCGTAAGCGCGGGTGTGATTTGCCGACCAGAACAGGAAGTCGGTGTCAGGCCGCAGGCTGAAGGGCCGTCCGGTCAGGCCGAAATGTTCGGAATAGATCAGAAAGGTACTCGACATCGCGATCCTGCGAACACTGCCTGCGTCAGTAACCGTATTTCTCGGGTGCGTAGCGACACTTGTTCAGCACCACGCCGAGCACCTTGGATTTCTCCGAAAGATCCCGCTCGCAGATGTCCACTTCGCTGAAGGTGCTTGCCTCCGCGGCCGCAACCAGGATCACGCAATCGACATTGGGCAGGAAAGCCATGACGTCGTCGTTGGCGAGCATCGGCGGAAGATCGAAGATCAGGACGTCGGGCTTGAGTTTCTGCTTGAGGCTTTTCAGCGCCTGCGCCGCCTCCGGGCTCTGCAGCAGTTCAGCGGCAAAGCGGACCGGCCGGCCATTGGCGCCGATGGCTATGTTGTCGCCATATCGGATGAAGACGTCCTCGACCTCGCTGCGGCCGCGCAGGAAACTTTCGATCGAAGGCGGCTCCTTGATCCCAAGAACCTTGCTGACCTGCGGACGGCGCAGATCGAGATCGATCAGAACCGTCCGGCATTCCTTGTGGTGGGCCATGCTGAAGGCGAGGTTCAGCCCGACTACCGTCTTGCCGCAGGCCGGCGTGGGCGAGGTGATCGCGACGGAGGTCCAGTTGTTCTGGCGCAGATACTGCAGGACCTTCGTCCGCAGCATATCGAACTGCGTGTGCGCCAGGTCTGACCGGTTGATCGTGACGAGCCGGGTCTTGGCGAGATGTTTGGGGTCCGGCTTGAGCGAGGGCAAGCTCGCCCACAGCATGTCGCTTCCCATCCTTGCGACGGTCGTGGTCGTCTGATCATTCGCCGGGTCGGAACCCCGCTGTTGCTTGGCCTTCTGCAAGGCTGCGTGAATATGCTCCATCGTCTGTGTTCCCGCACCTCTTGCAGATGGCTCTGCAGTCCCTTGTTTGCCTGTCACGCTAGATCACCCTGCCGCCGTCAAATCCGGAGACAGTCCGTTCGGTCGAAAGCCCGGCTGGACGGTCCTGCCGGTCGATAGGGATCGCGCTGGTGGCCGTCGTCGCGACGAACGCGGCGAACCCTGCGGCCTGTGCCAGCTTTGCCGTCTTCTTTTCGCGTTTGACCGGAATGTAGGAGATCGTGGCGAGCGGCTGGATCTGGAGCGTCCGCACGAGTTCGGTCGGACGGCGTATGCTTTTGTTGAGCAGCTCGAGCAGCACGATCAAGCCGAGGCCAAGCCCGATACCGCCGGCGAAGCCAGCGCCGGCAATGCGCCGCCGATTGGGGCTCGTCGGTTTCTGCGGGGCAACGGCAGGCTCGACAACGGTAAACCGCTCGCCCTTGGCGCTTACTTCGATCTGCTCGCCGGTCGAGGCTTCGGCCGATCTTGCGGTCGCGATGTTGTATTGCGCCTGGATATTCTCGCGGTTGCGCTCGAGCGAATTCAGGATCGTTTCGTTGCGCGGGGTTGCCGTGATCGATTTGGTCAACTCGGCAAGATTTTCCGTTATGGAGGCCTTTTCCTGCGTGATGTATTTCAGCCGGTCGTCTATGTCGGACAGCTGGAGATCAAGCTCGGAGGTGCCGCGCTTGCCCTTTGTCGTGTCGGCGTCGCTGGCCTGTTTTGCCTGCATGCCGTTTTCCAGGGTCTTGATGCGGGCGCGCAGCGCAACGATGTTCGGGCTGTTCTCGGAAAACAAAGCGAGCTGCTCGGAAAGGGTGCGCTGCAGGTCCTGCAGCATCTGCTGTTCCAGGGTGACCGGGCCGGCGCTGACGATGCGGCCGGTGCTTTCGAACAGCTCGACCAGATTGTTGCGCCGGCTGCGCAGGGCCGCTTCCTCGCGCTCGAGCGATTGAAGCCGTTCCTGCTGGTTGTTCTGCTGGTTGCGCCTGAAATCCAGACCGTCCGGAAGAGCGTCCTTGTTGGCGTTCTTGAACTTGAGGATTTCGGCCTCGAGCCGGCTTAGTTCTCCACCGAGGCGAGCAACTTCCTGGTTGAAGAACTGCATGGTTTCGCCGGCCCTGTCGGTGCGCAGGCGAACGTTCATCTGGAGAATCAACTTGGTAAACTCGTTGACGACCTTTGCCGCCAGATCGGCATCGCCGGCAATGAAGGACACGCTGAACACCTTGGCGCCCAGGCTGCCGCTTGGGCCGTCCTT